>NZ_CATNHH010000012.1:0-473262 GCF_950098555.1 Citrobacter sp. T1.2D-1 | reverse complement strand
TATTCACTTAACGATAGTGCAACGAATTGCACTGGGTTTCCCCATTCGGACATCGCCGGCTATAACGGTTCATATCACCTTACCGACGCTTTTCGCAGATTAGCACGTCCTTCATCGCCTCTGACTGCCAGGGCATCCACCGTGTACGCTTAGTCGCTTAACCTCACAACCCGAAGATGTTTCGTAAAACACCGTCAGTGTTGCGAAAATTTGAGAGACTCGAACACACATTGACTGTGTGTCGTTTCAATTTTCAGCTTGATCCAGATTTTTAAAGAGCAAAACTTCGCAGTGAACCTTTTCAGGTACACTCTGAAGTTTTCTTGGGTTTTGCAGTAAATATGGTGGAGCTATGCGGGATCGAACCGCAGACCTCCTGCGTGCAAAGCAGGCGCTCTCCCAGCTGAGCTATAGCCCCATCGTAGTTAATCTCATCAACCTTAATTCGTTCTGAGACAAGGCGTGGTAACGCGAAGCATACATCAGTATATGAGCGTTGCCGCAACGCAGTATCAGAAGGAATTTGGTAGGCCTGAGTGGACTTGAACCACCGACCTCACCCTTATCAGGGGTGCGCTCTAACCACCTGAGCTACAAGCCTGCAGAGATTTTTTACTGCTAATTTTCATCAGACAATCTGTGTGAGCACTACAAAGGCAGGTTCTTTAAGGTAAGGAGGTGATCCAACCGCAGGTTCCCCTACGGTTACCTTGTTACGACTTCACCCCAGTCATGAATCACAAAGTGGTAAGCGCCCTCCCGAAGGTTAAGCTACCTACTTCTTTTGCAACCCACTCCCATGGTGTGACGGGCGGTGTGTACAAGGCCCGGGAACGTATTCACCGTGGCATTCTGATCCACGATTACTAGCGATTCCGACTTCATGGAGTCGAGTTGCAGACTCCAATCCGGACTACGACATACTTTATGAGGTCCGCTTACTCTCGCGAGGTCGCTTCTCTTTGTATATGCCATTGTAGCACGTGTGTAGCCCTGGTCGTAAGGGCCATGATGACTTGACGTCATCCCCACCTTCCTCCAGTTTATCACTGGCAGTCTCCTTTGAGTTCCCGGCCGGACCGCTGGCAACAAAGGATAAGGGTTGCGCTCGTTGCGGGACTTAACCCAACATTTCACAACACGAGCTGACGACAGCCATGCAGCACCTGTCTCACAGTTCCCGAAGGCACCCTCGTATCTCTACAAGGTTCTGTGGATGTCAAGACCAGGTAAGGTTCTTCGCGTTGCATCGAATTAAACCACATGCTCCACCGCTTGTGCGGGCCCCCGTCAATTCATTTGAGTTTTAACCTTGCGGCCGTACTCCCCAGGCGGTCTATTTAACGCGTTAGCTCCGGAAGCCACTCCTCAGGGGAACAACCTCCAAATAGACATCGTTTACGGCGTGGACTACCAGGGTATCTAATCCTGTTTGCTCCCCACGCTTTCGCACCTGAGCGTCAGTCTTCGTCCAGGGGGCCGCCTTCGCCACCGGTATTCCTCCAGATCTCTACGCATTTCACCGCTACACCTGGAATTCTACCCCCCTCTACGAGACTCAAGCCTGCCAGTTTCGAATGCAGTTCCCAGGTTGAGCCCGGGGATTTCACATCCGACTTGACAGACCGCCTGCGTGCGCTTTACGCCCAGTAATTCCGATTAACGCTTGCACCCTCCGTATTACCGCGGCTGCTGGCACGGAGTTAGCCGGTGCTTCTTCTGCGGGTAACGTCAATTGCTGCGGTTATTAACCACAACACCTTCCTCCCCGCTGAAAGTACTTTACAACCCGAAGGCCTTCTTCATACACGCGGCATGGCTGCATCAGGCTTGCGCCCATTGTGCAATATTCCCCACTGCTGCCTCCCGTAGGAGTCTGGACCGTGTCTCAGTTCCAGTGTGGCTGGTCATCCTCTCAGACCAGCTAGGGATCGTCGCCTTGGTGAGCCGTTACCTCACCAACTAGCTAATCCCATCTGGGCACATCCGATGGCAAGAGGCCCGAAGGTCCCCCTCTTTGGTCTTGCGACGTTATGCGGTATTAGCTACCGTTTCCAGTAGTTATCCCCCTCCATCGGGCAGTTTCCCAGACATTACTCACCCGTCCGCCACTCGTCAGCAAAGCAGCAAGCTGCTTCCTGTTACCGTTCGACTTGCATGTGTTAGGCCTGCCGCCAGCGTTCAATCTGAGCCATGATCAAACTCTTCAATTTAAGTTTGATGCTCNCCCGAAGGTCCCCCTCTTTGGTCTTGCGACGTTATGCGGTATTAGCTACCGTTTCCAGTAGTTATCCCCCTCCATCGGGCAGTTTCCCAGACATTACTCACCCGTCCGCCACTCGTCAGCAAAGCAGCAAGCTGCTTCCTGTTACCGTTCGACTTGCATGTGTTAGGCCTGCCGCCAGCGTTCAATCTGAGCCATGATCAAACTCTTCAATTTAAGTTTGATGCTCGTAGAATTAAACTTCGTAATGAATTACGTGTTCACTCTTTGAGACTTGGTATTCATTTATTGTCCGAAGACATTAAGAATCCATGTCACTTTGAGTGCCCACACAGATTGTCTGATAAATTGTTAAAGAGCAGTGCCGCTTCGCTTTTTTCTCAGCGGCGCGGGGTGTGCATAATACGCTTTCCCGCTTCAGAGTCAAGCATTTATTTCGCTTTTCTCTGTGGGCGTTCATCTCTGAACCCCGCTGACCCGGCGGCTTGCGTGCCGTTGTTCCGTGTCAGTGGAGGCGCATTATAGGGAGTTATTTCAGGCTGACAAGGGGAAATTTAAAATAATTTTCCGAGTGCGTAATATTTATCCAAAACGGGTATTAACATGCCATAAAATAAGCGTTTTGCTGTTTTTGCAACCGCAATCACACTTCCTGGTGGCATACTAATGAGTAAGAAAAAGATAAAGGACAAAGCGTAATGTCTTTAAGCGCACAGCAGCTGGCTGCACAAAAAAACCTTTCCTATGTTCTGGCTGAGAAGCTCGCGCAGCAGATCCTCAAAGGTGAATATGCCCCTGGCACTATTCTCCCTGGCGAAATAGAACTGGGCGAACAGTTTGGTGTAAGCCGGACCGCCGTTCGGGAAGCAGTCAAAACATTAACTGCCAAAGGGATGGTGCTGCCGCGCCCTCGTATTGGCACCCGCGTGATGCCACAGGCAAACTGGAACTTCCTCGATCAGGAATTACTCACCTGGTGGATGACCGAAGAAAATTTTCAGCAGGTTATCGAACACTTTCTGGTGATGCGTATCAGCCTGGAGCCTCAGGCGTGCTCGCTGGCAGCGACAATTGGCACAGCGGAGCAAAAAGCACATCTGAATACATTAATGGAAGAGATGGTCGCGCTGAAAAAGAACTTTAAGCGCGAACGCTGGATTGAAGTGGATATGGCCTGGCATGAGCATATTTACGAAATGAGCGCGAACCCGTTCTTAACCTCTTTTGCTTCGTTGTTTCATTCTGTCTACCACACCTACTTTAATTCAATTACTTATAACACCGTTGTGAAGCTGGATTTGCATCAGGCCATTGTCGACGCCATTGCACAAAGCGACGGCGACGGTGCGTTTAAGGCTTGTCAGGCTCTGCTGATAGCCCCGAATGAACGTCCAGAAAACGACCAGGATTGTGCATGACCAACAAAAAAGCACGCAGTATGGCTGGATTGCCGTGGATAGCGGCAATGGCCTTCTTCATGCAAGCACTGGACGCCACCATCCTTAATACCGCTTTACCCGCTATCGCCCAGAGCCTCAATCGCTCCCCCCTGGCAATGCAGTCTGCGATTATCAGTTACACCCTGACGGTTGCTATGTTGATCCCAGTAAGTGGATGGCTGGCCGATCGCTTCGGCACCCGACGTGTATTCATGGTTGCCGTCAGCCTGTTTACGCTCGGTTCCCTCGCCTGCGCACTTTCGAGTACGCTACCGGAGCTGGTCCTTTTTCGCGTGATTCAGGGGATTGGTGGCGCAATGATGATGCCGGTTGCACGCCTGGCATTATTAAGAGCTTACCCGCGCAGCGAACTGCTGCCGGTGCTGAACTTTGTGACTATGCCTGGACTGGTCGGCCCCATCCTGGGTCCGGTACTGGGTGGCGTTCTGGTTACCTGGGCCAGCTGGCACTGGATTTTCCTGATCAATATTCCGATAGGCGTCGCCGGCATTCTGTATGCGCGCAAATATATGCCGAACTTCACTACCCCACGGCGCAAATTTGATATGACCGGCTTCTTTCTTTTTGGTCTGAGCCTGGTCCTCTTTTCCAGCGGGATGGAGTTGTTTGGCGAGAAAATTGTCGCCACCTGGATAGCGCTGACCATTATCCTGTTGAGCATTCTGTTACTGCTGGCTTATGTTCGTCACGCGCGACGCCACCCGACTCCGCTGATATCGCTGTCATTGTTTAAGACCCGCACCTTCTCTGTCGGTATTTCCGGCAACCTTGCTACCCGTCTTGGGACGGGATGTGTGCCGTTCCTGATGCCGCTGATGTTACAGGTGGGATTTGGCTTCCCGGCGCTGATTGCCGGTTGCATGATGGCGCCCACCGCACTGGGCTCAATACTGGCGAAATCGATGGTAACGCAAGTGCTGCGCCGTCTGGGTTATCGAACCACACTGGTGGGCATCACTGTCTTCATTGGGCTAATGATCGCGCAGTTCTCTCTGCAATCCCCCGCCATGCCCGTCTGGCTGTTAATTCTACCGTTGTTCATTCTGGGGATGGCGATGTCAACGCAATTCACCGCGATGAACACGATTACGCTGGCCGATCTGACTGATGACAACGCCAGCAGCGGCAACAGCGTACTGGCTGTTACGCAGCAGTTGTCCATCAGTTTAGGGGTGGCGATCAGCGCAGCGGTACTACGCATCTATGAAGGGATGGAGGGAACCAATACGGTCGAACAGTTCCACTACACCTTTATTACGATGGGCGCGATTACTGTCGTGTCAGCCCTGATGTTCATGTTGCTGAGAGCCAAAGATGGTCGCAACCTGATCAAAGAGCGACACAAGCCTACACCGAGCCCCGCGCCATCAGAACAGGAGTAAGTTGCAGACGCTGCTGTTGTAGGGCGGGTTGCGCCATACGATGAATCAGCACATCGATGGCCAATTCACCCAGTTCATCTTTTGGTTGATGAATGGTGGTAAGCGGCGGCGTCATGTAACGCGCCAGTTCTATGTCGTCGTAGCCAATCACCGCCATATCCTGCGGAATTCGCAATCCGGCCTGATACAACGCCTGATAAGCACCTACCGCCATCGCATCGTTGCCGGCAAAAACAGCGTGCGGACGAGGTTGATGAGAAAGCAGTTTCTGCATGGCCTCAAACCCACCGCCAAATTCAAAATCACCGGTAATTTCGTAACCGTCCGGGATAACCAGCCCGGCGCGCTTCATCGCAGCGCGATACCCTTCCAGACGCAACCGCGCAGGGGTTTTATCAAGCGGCCCGGTAATACAGGCGATGCGAGTAAAGCCTTTATCAATAAGATGCTGCGTAGCCAGGTCGCCACCGAGTAACGAGTTATCCTGAATAAGATCGCTATCCCCTTCACCATCAAAAGGCGACCAGTCCATCATAACGGTAGGGATTGAGGGGTAGCGCTGCATGATTTCACGCGACGGCTGGTGTGTTTCGGTACAGAGCAACAGTAAGCCGTCCACCCGCTTTTGCATCAGGGTTTCCAGATTACGGTTCATGCGCTGCTCATCGCCTTCGGTATTGCATAACACCAGGCTATAGCCGCGCTCAAAACAACTGCGCTCAACGCCACGCACCAGTTCGGAGTAAAAAGGGTTGGTACTCGCCGTGATCAGCATGCCGATGGTACGCGTCTGATTCAGCTTCAGGCTACGCGCCAGCGCAGAAGGCGCGTAATTTAATGACTTGATCGCTGCATCAACTTTTTCAGTTATCGCTTCACTGACAAAGCGATCCTTATTAATGACGTGCGAAACGGTCGAGGTGGAAACGCCCGCCAGGCGGGCAACATCCTTCATGGTAGCCAAGCGTTACCTCTGCTGACCTAAAAACGCCTCAATTTCATCACGCCACGGCACGGAAGGCTGCGCGCCTTTACGGGTCACAGCAATCGCCGCAGCGGCATGGGCAAAGCGAATCGCGTCAGACAGCGGCTTTTCTTCCAGCAGAGCGGTGATCAGCGCGCCGTTGAAGGTATCGCCCGCAGCGATAGTATCGACAGCGTCAACTTTAAATCCAGGAACCCGGCGGCCTTCGCCATTCACACTGACCCAGACGCCCCGGCTCCCTAACGTAATCAGAACGGTATGAATGCCTTTCTCGTGCAGGACCTGGGCTGCTTTCGCCGCGTCTTCATCGTTTTCGACACGGATCCCCGTCAGCTTTTCCGCTTCAGTTTCGTTCGGGGTGATGATATCCACCAGCGCCAGCAGTTCGTCAGATAACTCACGTGCCGGAGCCGGATTCAGCGCCACAATCGTGTTGTTTTGCTTTGCGATTTTCGCGGCCGTCAGCACGCTTTCGATCGGCGACTCAAGTTGCATCAACAAGGCGGATGCCTGAGCAATACGCTCGCGCTGCACCTCGACTAACGCAGGGGAAAGCGCCGCATTAGCGCCAGCATGGATACCAATAACGTTTTCACCGTCGCCATTCACAAAAATCAGCGCCACGCCGGTGGAATCACCGCTGATGACGCTGACCGGTTCGACATCAATGTTGTCACTAATAAGCTGTTTGCGGATGTTACGTCCAACATCGTCATCGCCCGTGCAGGCAATGAACGCAATATTCGCCCCACTGCGACCCGCAGCCACCGCCTGATTCGCGCCTTTACCGCCAAAAGCCACCTGATAGTGGTTTCCGGTGACGGTTTCACCTGGCGTCGGGAATGTTTTAAGGTTCAGGATATGGTCGGCATTAATACTGCCAAGAACGACAAGATTGCCTGCGGTTTTCATGTTCGGGGTGTCCATCAGAGATCGCCACCGGTATTACCCGGTGGCGTATGCCACACTTTCTTTTCTTTATATTTAGTCCCTCAGGCAACGCGCGGTCGCCTGAATCGCCAGTTACTGCTTGATGACCAGCTTCAGGTCAACAGGGTACTTGGCCTGAACTTTCTCGCCTTTCAGTACCTTATCTGCCGTCTCAACGCCTTTCGCGCCGATCTGGTCCGGTAACTGTGCGATAGTCGCAGCCAGTTTGCCATCATTTACCGCTTTTTCGCCATCAGGCGTACCGTCAAATCCGACCACCATCACATCAGATTTACCTGCGGTTTGCAGAGCACGCAGCGCACCCAGTGCCATTTCATCGTTCTGTGCAAAGACAGCCTGCACGTCCGGATGCGCAGTCAGCAGGTTCTGCATCACGTTCAGACCTTTAGTACGGTCGAAGTCTGCTGGCTGACTGGCCAGGACGTTAAATTTGTGTGCCGCAACGGCCTGCTGGAAACCTTCACCACGCTCACGCGCCGCTGAAGTCCCGGCAATACCTTGCAGTTCAATAACTTTCGCACCTTCACCCGCTTTTTTGGCGATGTAATCACCGGCGATTTTCCCACCCAGTACGTTATCAGACGCGATGTGGCTAACGACGTCGCCTTTGGTTGCCTGACGGTCAAGGGTGATGACCGGGATATTGGCCTGGTTCGCCATTTTCACTGCGTTACCCACCGCGTCGGAATCCGTCGGGTTGATCAGCAGAATTTTGGTACCACGTACGGTTAAATCCTGAACGTTCGCCAACTCTTTCGCCGGGTTGTTCTGGGAGTCCAGTACCACCAGGTTGTAACCCAGTTTATCAGCTTCTTTCTGCGCCCCATCTTTCAGCGAGACGAAGAACGGGTTGTTAAGCGTAGAGACCACCAGCGCAATGGTATCTTTCGCCATTGCGTTCGCGCTCACGGTGGCGCTTAGCGCAACAGCAGAAACCAGGGTAGCCAGTTTTTTCATGTTCATATTTAAGATGTCCTGTAGTCGTTGTTACTGCTTTTTGTTGTCTACCAGCACCGCCAGCAAAATCACCACCGCTTTGACGATCATCTGGTAATAGGAGGAAACACCTAACAAATTCAAACCATTATTGAGGAAACCCAGAATTAATGCGCCGATCAAGGTCCCAACAATACGTCCTTTGCCGCCCGCCAGACTGGTCCCACCCAGCACAACGGCCGCGATGGCATCCAGCTCATAGCCTGTACCGGCAGTCGGCTGGGCAGAGGAGAGACGCGCCACTTCAATGATACCGGCCAGCGACGCCAGCAGCCCACACAGTGAATAGACGATAATCTTGATTTTACTGACGCTGATACCGGACAGACGCGTTGCCGCTTCGTTACCGCCCAGCGCATAGATATAGCGACCCAGACGAGTGTGGTGCAACATGTACCATGCCGCCAGGAAAACAATCCCCATGATCCAGACTGGCGTCGGCACACCCAGCGGACGGCCAATGCCGAACCAGCCAAACAGATCGGCGTTATCGGTAAAGCCCGTGTTAACCGGACTCCCGTTGGTGTACACCATCGTCACTCCGCGCAGCAGCAGCATCATGACCAGCGTGGCGATAAACGCCTGCACACGGCCTTTCGCCACAATCACGCCCGTTACTGCGCCTACAGCGGCACCTAATGCCAGGGCTGCTGCAACGGCCACCAGCGCGTTAACTTCAATCCCTACAATTGAAGCCGCAACCGCGCCGGTGAGCGCCAGCAGGGAACCGACTGACAGATCGATACCCGACGTCAGAATAACCAGCGTCATCCCCACCGCCATAATGGCGTTCACGGATGTCTGCTGAAGAATGTTGAACAGGTTATTGACGGTAAAAAAGTTAGGGCTCAACGTCGAGACAATCGCGATCAGCACCAGCAGGGCGATGAGAGACTTTTGCTCCATCAACCACGCTTTGGTGAAATAACGGCGACCAGAAACAGCCTGGGTAGTCATCTTTTTTACTCCTGATTCACGCGATTAAGCTTGCCCACAGCGGCAGCCATCAGAACTTCCTGGGTGGCCTGCTCGCGAGTGAATTCACCGCCGAGATGCCCTTCATGCATGACGATAATGCGATCGCTCATGCCTAATACTTCTGGCATCTCAGATGAGACCAGAATGATGCTCAGGCCGTCGGCCTTAAACTGGTTAATTAACTGATAAATTTCTTTCTTGGCCCCGACGTCCACACCGCGGGTGGGCTCATCGAGGATCAACACCTTCGGTCGGGTCATCAGGCCACGGGCAATCGCCACTTTCTGCTGGTTGCCCCCGGACAGCAACCCAATAGCCTGTTCCATCGACGGAGTTTTCACATTGAACAGGCGAATAAAATCGCTCACCGCCTGCTGCTCATCTTTATGCTTAAGACTACCGCCGCTGCGGCTGAAATAGCGCAGCGCGGTCAGCGACATATTCTCTTTCACCGACATGCCGAGCACTAAACCGTCGCGCTTGCGGTCTTCAGAAATATAGACAATGCCGTTTGCCAGTCCGTCCTGCGGGGAACGCGCAACCACTTCATGTCCATCGAGCGTGACATACCCGCTGGTACGCGGCAGTGCACCATACAGAACTTTCATTAGTTCGGTACGTCCGGCCCCCATCAGGCCCGAAATCCCTAAGATTTCACCTTTACGCAGGGTAAAAGAGACATCGTTCACGCCTGGTCCGCACAGGTTATCGACCTTCAGGCGGACTTCACCCGGCGCTTTATCCAGGCGCGGATACTGTTCTTCGAGCTTACGGCCCACCATCATCTCAATCAGCGAATCTTCGGTCAGTGAGGCCACTTCACGTTCGGCAATAAACTGTCCGTCCCGGAAAACGGTCACGTCATCGCAAATCTCGAAGATCTCTTTCATTCGGTGAGAAATATAGACAATACCGCGTCCCTGCGACTTCAGTTCGCGGATCACGCGGAACAGGGATTCGGTTTCGGTGTCGGTGAGCGCATCCGTTGGCTCATCCATAATGATGACTTTCGACTCAAAGCTCAGCACTTTGGCGATTTCGACCATCTGCTGGTCGCCAATCGACAATTCACCCACCAGACGGTCGCTCTTAAAGCGCAGGTTGAGTTTAGCTAACAGAAGGTCCGCTTCGGCATACATCTTCTTCCAGTCTATTTTGCCGAAGCGGTTAACGAATTCGCGGCCGAGGAAAATATTCTCCGCAATGGTAAGTTGCGGGATCAGGTTAAGTTCCTGATGGATGATGCCGATCCCCGCTTCCTGGGATGATTTAGGACCGTTAAAGGTCGTTTCTTTCCCCAGCCACAACAGTGAACCGGCATCGCGGGTATAAATGCCCGTCAGCACCTTCATCATGGTGGATTTGCCGGCACCGTTTTCCCCCACCAGCGCCATCACGCGACCGGGGTAAACATTGAGTGCGGCGCCGGATAGCGCTTTCACGCCAGGGAACGCTTTATCGATCCCTTTGAGTTGCAGTAATGCGTCCATGACGGCCTCAGAAAGTGACGCCAGCACAGAGAATGATATTCGCATACGGGGAACACTCCCCGCTGCGAATTACCGCCTGACTGTCTGCGGTTTGTTTTTTAAATTGTTCATGCGTGGTGTAACGAATTTCTATGGTGTTTCCCTGGTGTTGTTGCAGTTGCTCAATGTGGCTGAGCAACGTTTCGTGGAGTTGCGGATTATGTTGTTTAATTTCCGTTGCGAGAATGGCCGATTCAACCTGCATTTCACGGGTCACCACATCCAGTACCTGCATAAAAGAAGGTACGCCCTGGGTTAATGCCATATCGATACGTGTTGTACTGTGTGGGATGGGTAAACCTGCATCACACACCACCAGCGTATCGGTATGCCCCAGACGGGAGATAACCGATGAAATCTCTGAATTGAGTACTGTGCCTTTCTTCATTTTCTTGCTCCACTAGCGAAACGTTTCGCTGGTGTTTAGTGTAGTCTGAGATGTGAGCAAATAACCATCATGACGTAACAGATTTGTGATCGCCGTCGAAACGTTTCGCTAAGTGAAATAGAGTGGCATGTGGAGAGGTTTTTTGCCGGGTGGCGCAGCGCTTACCCGGCCTACCATTTTCGTAGGCCCGTGAAAGCGCAGCGCCGCCGGGCGAAGGTGTTGCAGATATTAAATCTCGACCTGTGTCCCCAGTTCAATCACGCGGTTAGGCGGGATTTCAAACTGATCGGGCGCGCGCAGGGCGTTACGCTGGAGAAGAAGATAGAGTTTGCCACGCAAACGTAAATACCAGGGACGCTTGCCGACGATTAACGACTCGTGCGACATAAAGAACGACGTCTCCATCATCCGGCAGCTCAACCCTTCCAGACCGCAGCGGTGGAAGACCTCTTCAACATTCGGCGTTTCACGCCAGCCGTAGCTGGCAACGACGCGCCAGAAGGTCGGTGACAACTGCTCAATCTGCACACGACGGACGTTATGCACGTACGGCGCATCTTCAGTACGCAGCGTCAGCAGGATAACCCGCTCATGCAACACCTTGTTGTGCTTGAGGTTATGCATCAGGGCAAAGGGGATCACGTTCAGCGCGCGAGACATATACACCGCAGTGCCCGGTACGCGTACCGGCGGGGATTTCTCCAGCGAGGCGATCATCGCTTCCAGAGAGTTACCGTGCTCGTGCATACGGCGCAACAGGCGGAAACGTTCGCTCTTCCAGGTGGTCATGATGGTGAACATCACCAGCCCCAGCGACAGCGGCAGCCAACCGCCTGACAGCAGTTTATCGAGGTTTGCCGAGAACAGCGGAATATCGATACACAGGAACGCGACGAGGATCAGCGCCACGAAATACTTATTCCAGTGCCAGTTTTTACGCGCCACGGTTGTCGAGAGAATCGAAGTCAGTACCATCGTACCGGTTACGGCGATCCCGTACGCTGCCGCCAGGTTACTGGAGTGCTCGAAGCTGACAATCACTATCACCACCGCGATATAGAGCATCCAGTTGACGAACGGAATATAGATCTGCCCGGACTCCATTTCTGACGTATGAATGATGCGCATGGGCGACAGATATCCCAGACGAACCGCCTGACGCGTCAGCGAGAAGACGCCTGAAATTACCGCCTGTGAAGCGATCACCGTCGCCAGTGCCGCAACGATCAGCAGGGGAATCAATGCCCAGTCCGGCGCCAGCAGGAAGAACGGGTTTTTTATCGCTTCCGGGTGTTTTAATAGCAGCGCCCCCTGGCCAAAGTAGTTGAGCACCAGCGATGGCAGGACCACCGTAAACCATGCCAGGCGAATAGGGAACTTACCAAAATGCCCCATATCGGCATACAACGCTTCAACGCCGGTAATCGACAGCACCACTGCACCAAGCGCGATAAAGGAGACGGTCTTGTATTCAAGGAAAAAATGGACCGCCCACATTGGGTTCAACGCCTGCAGCACTTCCGGATTGGCAATAATACTGCGTAGGCCAAGTACAGCCAGAATCAAAAACCAGGCCAGCATAATGGGCGCAAACAACTTCCCCACCATCCCGGTACCGTGCTTCTGAATCATAAACAGCAGCGTCAGGACGATAATCGACAGCGGGACAATCCAGGTATCCAGTTGTGGCGCGATGATCTCCAGACCTTCAATGGCCGACATCACCGAGATGGCCGGGGTGATCACCACCTCGCCATAAAAGAAGCTGCCGCCAATTAAGCCCATGATGACCAGCATAGAGGTCATTCGCGCGGAGGTATTACGTCCCGCCAGCGACATCAGCGTCAGGATCCCCCCTTCACCAGCGTTATCTGCACGCATGACGAAAGTCAGATACTTAATGGAAACCACAAAGATGAGTAGCCAGAAAATCAGCGACAAAAAACCAAAAACGGCATCGCGTTCAACGCCAAAACCAAACTGACCGGACAAACATTCACGAAGTGTATAAAGTGGGCTGGTACCAATATCACCGTAGACAACCCCAATGGCTGCGAGGGTTACCGCAGACAATGATTGCTTATTATCAGTGCTCATAGACTAGTCTTTCATATATAAAGAAATGTGTGCGTAGTCCCTTGGCCCACAAAAAGCGCACAGTATGCACGATTCAAAGCAAAATCGTACCCCTAAATGAGTCCAGATTAACCTGGCTCAAAGAAAAATAAACAGCCTCCTGGACAAGTTCAGCCTCTGAGCTGAAACGGCTATACTCGCTGTTAACGCAGTATATTTAATGAAAGGACGCCACTCTATTATGGCTCACCCACATTTATTAGCGGAAAGAATTTCCCGCCTGAGCAATGCGCTGGAAAAAGGTCTCTATGAGCGCAGTCACGCCATCCGGCTTTGCCTGCTGGCCGCCCTGAGCGGCGAAAGTGTTTTCCTGCTTGGCCCTCCGGGGATAGCCAAAAGCTTAATCGCCCGTCGGCTGAAGTTTGCCTTCCAGAATGCCCGCGCATTTGAATATCTGATGACGCGTTTCTCCACGCCGGAAGAGGTTTTTGGCCCGCTCTCTATTCAGGCGCTAAAAGATGAAGGTCGTTACGAACGCTTAACCGCGGGCTACCTTCCTGAAGCGGAAATCGTTTTTCTCGATGAGATCTGGAAAGCCGGTCCGGCAATCCTCAATACCTTGCTGACCGCCATTAACGAACGTCATTTTCGCAACGGCGCGCACGAAGAGAAAATCCCTATGCGTCTGCTGGTGGCGGCCTCCAACGAACTGCCGGAAGCAGACAGCAGCCTGGAAGCGCTGTACGACCGTATGCTGATCCGCCTCTGGTTGGACAAAGTGCAGGATAAAGCCAACTTTCGTTCCCTGCTGATCGGCCAACATAACGAAAGCGAAAACCCGGTTCCCGCCTCGCTACAGGTGAGCGATGAAGAGTATTACCGGTGGCAGAAGGACATTGGCGCCATTACGCTGCCCGATCATGTTTTTGAGCTGATTTTTACACTGCGCCAGCAACTGGATAATCTGCCGAATGCGCCCTACGTCTCAGACCGCCGCTGGAAAAAAGCCATTCGTCTGTTACAGGCCAGCGCTTTCTTTAGCGGACGCGACGCTGTCGCCCCTATTGATCTCATCCTGCTGAAGGATTGCCTGTGGTATGACGCCCAGAGCCTGAACCTGATGCAACAGCAGCTCGAAATATTGATGACCGGGCACGCCTGGCAACAGCAGGCAATGCTGACGCGCCTCGGCGGTATCGTTCAGCGACGCATTCAGTTGCAGCAGCAGCAAAGCGATAAAACCGCTTTTACGGTGCTGCGTCAGGGGGGCATGTTCAGTCGCCGTCCGCATTACGATTTGCCAGCCGAGGTTACCGCAGCAAACCTGACGCTGCTCCTGCAAAAACCGCTGAAACTGCACGATATGGAAGTGATCCATATCGCTTTTGAACGCAGTGCGCTGGAGCAATGGCTGGCGAAAGGGGGCGAGATCCGCGGCAAACTCAACGGGATCGGATTTGCCCAGACGTTGAATATGGAAGTCGATAGCGCCCAGCATCTGGTGGTACGTGATGTCAGTTTACAGGGCACGCGACTGGCACTTCCTGGTTCATCGGAAGAGGCCATGCCAGGCGAGATTAAGCAGCAACTGGAAGAGCTGGAAAACGACTGGCGTCAGCAGCATACCCGCTTTAGCGAGCAACAAAAGTGCCTGTTTATTCATAGCGACTGGTTAGGTCGTATCGAGGCCAGCCTTCAGGATGTGGGTGAGCAGATCCGCCAGGCGCAACAATGCTGACACTGGATACGCTCAATGTCATGTTAGCCGTCAGTGAAGAGGGGATGATCGAAGAGATGATCCTCGCGCTGCTGGCCTCGCCACAGCTGGCGGTTTTTTTTGAAAAATTCCCCCGCCTGAAAGCGGCAATCACCAACGATCTACCGCGCTGGCGCGAAGCGCTACGCAGTCGGTTAAAGGACGCGCGCGTTCCGCCGGAGCTGACGGAAGAGGTGATGTGTTATCAGCAAAGCCAGCTCCTCTCCACCCCGCAGTTTATCGTCCAGCTACCACAAATACTGACACTTTTGCACCGCCTGCACTCACCGTATGGCGGACAGGCACAGCAACTGGTGGACAGCAACGCCATATTCACTCCCGCCCTGCACACGCTCTTTTTGCAGCGCTGGCGCTTAAGTCTGGTGGTGCAGGCCACCACGCTCAATCAACAGTTGCTTGAAGAAGAACGTGAGCAACTGCTCAGTGAAGTTCAGGAACGAATGACCCTGAGCGGTCAACTGGATCCGGTTCTGGCGGAAAACGAGACCGCTGCAGGTCGGCTGTGGGATATGAGCGCAGGCCAGCTCAGACGGGGTGATTATCAGTTGATCGTGAAGTACGGTGATTTCCTGAGCGAACAGCCAGAGCTGATGCGGCTGGCTGAGCAACTGGGCCGCTCCAGAGAAGCCAAATCCGTCCCGCGAAAAGATGCACCGATGGAGACCTTTCGCACGCTGGTGCGCGAGCCTGCAACGGTACCCGAGCAGGTTGACGGTATACAGCAGAGTGACGATATTTTACGTCTGTTGCCGCCGGAACTGGCCACGCTCGGCATAACGGAACTGGAGTATGAGTTCTACCGGCGGCTGGTGGAAAAGCAGTTGCTCACTTATCGTCTACACGGTGAAGCCTGGCGCGAGAAGGTAACCGAGCGACCTGTAATTCATCAGGATTTCGACGAACAGCCACGCGGACCGTTCATTGTGTGTGTAGACGCCTCCGGTTCGATGGGCGGCTTTAATGAACAGTGCGCGAAGGCCTTTTGCCTGGCCTTAATGCGCATCGCCCTTGCCGATAACCGTCGCTGCTTCATTATGTTGTTTTCCACGGAAGTGGTGCGCTACGAGCTTTCCGGTCCGCAAGGTATTGAGCAAGCTATCCGCTTTCTGAGCCAACGATTTCGCGGCGGTACGGACATCGCCAGCTGTTTTCGCGCCATTATTGAACGCATGCAGGGACGGGAATGGTTTGATGCTGATGCGGTGGTGATTTCAGATTTTATCGCCCAGCGCTTGCCTGACGACGTGGTAAGTAAAGTCGGGGAGTTACAGCGTGTCCATCAGCATCGCTTTCATGCGGTGGCAATGTCAGCACATGGCAAACCCGGCATCATGCGCATTTTCGATCATATCTGGCGCTTTGATACCGGGATGCGAAGCCGCCTGCTCAGACGCTGGCGGCGATAAGATTACAGCAAAGAGGCAACGCTTTCACGAACCTGTGCGGGCCATACGCCGCACTGAACCTGGCCAATGTGCGGCAGTTGCAGCAGCAGCATGGTTAAACGCGACTGGCCAATGCCACCGCCAATAGTCTGCGGCATTTCACCACGCAGCAGCGCCTGGTGCCATTCCAGACTCAGGCGATCTTCATCACCGGTCAGCCGAAGTTGATGTTTCAGCGCATCGGCATCGACACGGATCCCCATGGAAGAAAGCTCGAACGCATCTTCCAGCACCGGGTTCCAGACCAGGATGTCGCCGTTCAGACCGGCATACCCCAGTTCGGATGCAGAACTCCAGTCATCATAGTCCGGCGCACGAACGTCATGGCGGTGACCGTCGCTGAGCTTGCCGCCAATCCCCACCAGGAAGACCGCACCTAACTCTTTGGCGATCGCACGTTCACGACCTTTTGCATCAAGACCCGGATAACGGCTCAGTAATTTCTGGCTGTGAACAAAGTGGATCTGCTCTGGCAGGAACGGTGCCAGACCAAATTCTTTGCTTACCGCCGCTTCGGTCGCTTTAATTCCCGCCCAGATAGCCTCTACCGTGCTTTTCAGAGTGGAGAATTGACGCTCGCCGTCGCCCATCACGCGTTCCCAGTCCCACTGATCGACATAGACCGAGTGGAGCGGAGAGAGACGATCTTCATCCGGGCGCAGGGCTTTCATGTGCGTGTAGAGCCCTTCGCCCGCGCTGAAGTCGTGTTGTCCCAGAGTTTGACGTTTCCATTTAGCCAGTGAATGAACTACTTCAAACTGGGCATCTGGCAGCGCTTTCACTTTCACCTGCACCGCTTTTTCACAGCCCGACAAGTTATCCTGCGTGCCATCCCCTACACGGCTAAGGATCGGTGCCTGGACTTCAATCAGACCCAGACGCTCCTCCAGTTGACGAGAGAAGTGAGATTTCACGAAGCTAATTTGGCGTTGTTTGGCAATGTAAGCGGTTTTCATTTGTATTACTCCTGCGTCCTGTTGCCTATGATTAAGCAACAGAATGGGGGCAATATTCAATAATCTACAAACAAAAAGCCGCATTCGATTTTGATTCGTTAAAATAAACCGCTAAAATAGAGTGAATCATTAATACACATAAGAAAAACCTATGGAAAATTATCAGATCGACAATCTGGACCGCGGCATTCTGGATGCCTTAATGGAAAATGCCCGTACCGCCTACGCCGAACTGGCGAAACAGTTTGGCGTCAGTCCGGGGACCATTCACGTCCGTGTAGAAAAAATGAAGCAGGCGGGGATCATTACCGGCGCGCGTATTGATGTCAGTCCGAAGCAACTTGGTTACGACGTCGGCTGCTTTATCGGCATCATCCTCAAAAGCGCCAAAGACTACCCTTCGGCGCTGGCCAGACTGGAGAGTCTGGATGAAGTCACCGAGGCGTACTACACCACCGGCCACTACAGCATCTTTATCAAGGTCATGTGTCGGTCGATCGATGCGCTCCAGCATGTACTTATCAACAAGATCCAAACAATTGATGAAATTCAGTCCACCGAGACGTTGATCGTCCTGCAAAACCCTATCATGCGTACCATCAGGCCGTGATCGCCAATTTTAATCCCACATTTTTCCACAGGTAGATCCCAGCTCGTTCACAGCGTACAATGCAGCCTCGTAAGCCTATCCCAGTAGGCGTAGTTGTTGAAATCAGTTTGGCTGCGGCCAGCGCACAGAAACCGGAGCGTACTACAGTACGTGAGGATTTCGAGCACTGCCCGGAGCCAAAATGACGAATAAAATAGCCTAATGGGATAGGCTTTTAAAAGGATGGGCTCGTATGGCTGACATTACTCTTATTAGCGGCAGCACCCTCGGCGGCGCTGAATATGTTGCAGAACACCTGGCTGAAAAGCTGGAAGATGCCGGTTTTTCAACCGAAACACTGCACGGTCCGCTGTTAGACTCTCTGTCTGCAACGGGGATCTGGCTGGTCATTAGCTCCACGCACGGCGCGGGGGACATTCCGGATAACCTTGTTCCTTTATATGAAGATCTTCAGTCGCAAAAACCGGATCTGTCGCAGGTTCGTTTTGGCGCGATCGGTATCGGCAGTCGTGAATATGACACCTTCTGTGGCGCTATCGAGAAGATCGAAGCTGAACTGAAGCTTTCAGGCGCCAAACAGATTGGCGAAACGCTGAAGATCAACATCCTTGAACACGATATTCCGGAAGATCCGGCAGAAGCCTGGCTGGGATCCTGGATTAATTTACTCAAATAAGTGTAAAGATCGTGCGATTAAGTGTGGATAACTCTGTCAGGAACCTTGGATTAACCGGTAGTTATCCAAAGAATAACCGTTGTTCAGTTTTTGAGTTGTGTATAACCCTTCATTTTGATCCCAGCTTATACGGACCAGGATCACCGATCATTCACAGCTAATGATCCTTACCAACGTATTGATCTTAATGCCCGGATCCGGCTTATCCACAGCGAGTGGCGATCCTAATAAGAGATCACAATAGAACAGATCTCTAAATAAAAAGATCTTCTTTTTAATACCCAGGATCCCGGGGTCTTTCTCAAGCCGACAAAGTTGAGTAGAATCCACCGCCCGGGCTTCAATCCATTTTCACACCGCGTTATGCGAGGCAATTACCATGTTTTATCAGGATCCTTTTGACGTCATCATCATTGGCGGGGGTCATGCAGGCACTGAGGCCGCGATGGCCGCAGCGCGTATGGGTCAACAAACCCTGCTTTTGACACACAATATCGACACGTTGGGGCAGATGAGCTGCAACCCGGCGATTGGCGGTATTGGGAAGGGACACCTGGTAAAAGAAGTGGATGCGCTCGGCGGGCTGATGGCAAAAGCGATCGACCAGGCGGGGATCCAGTTTAGGATACTAAACGCGAGCAAAGGGCCCGCGGTCCGCGCCACCCGTGCTCAGGCGGATCGTGTGCTGTATCGTCAGGCGGTGCGTACCGCGCTGGAGAACCAACCGAACCTGATGATTTTCCAGCAGGCGGTTGAAGATCTTATCGTCGAAAACGATCGTGTCGTTGGCGCCGTGACCCAGATGGGGCTGAAGTTCCGCGCCAAAGCCGTGGTGCTGACCGTCGGGACATTCCTCGACGGCAAAATTCATATTGGTCTGGATAATTACAGCGGTGGCCGTGCTGGCGATCCGCCGTCCATTCCACTCTCTCGCCGCCTGCGAGAACTGCCGCTGCGCGTAAGCCGTCTTAAAACCGGCACGCCGCCACGTATCGATGCGCGCACGATTAATTTCAGCGTGCTGGCGCAGCAACATGGCGATAACCCGATGCCGGTCTTCTCGTTCATGGGCAATGCAGCCCAACACCCACAGCAGGTGCCGTGCTATATCACGCACACCAATGAGAAAACCCATGACGTGATCCGCAATAACCTCGATCGTAGCCCGATGTATGCTGGCGTGATCGAAGGGATCGGCCCGCGTTACTGCCCATCGATCGAAGACAAAGTGATGCGCTTTGCCGACAGGAACCAGCACCAGATCTTCCTGGAGCCGGAAGGGCTAACCTCTAACGAAATTTACCCGAACGGGATCTCCACCAGCCTGCCTTTCGACGTGCAGATGCAGATTGTCCGTTCCATGGAAGGGATGGAGAACGCGAAAATCGTCCGTCCGGGTTATGCCATTGAGTACGACTTTTTCGATCCGCGTGACCTGAAACCGACGCTGGAAAGCAAATTCATCCAGGGGCTGTTCTTTGCCGGACAAATTAACGGTACCACTGGCTACGAAGAAGCCGCTGCGCAGGGACTGCTTGCAGGGCTCAACGCTGCACGCCTGTCCGCGGACAAAGAGGGCTGGGCACCGGCGCGTTCTCAGGCCTATCTCGGCGTACTGGTCGACGACTTGTGCACGCTGGGAACCAAAGAGCCGTACCGCATGTTCACCTCGCGCGCTGAATACCGTCTGATGCTGCGTGAAGACAACGCCGATCTGCGTCTGACCGAAATGGGTCGTGAACTGGGGCTGGTGGATGACGCCCGCTGGGCTCGCTTCAACGAGAAGCTGGAGAACATCGAACGTGAACGTCAACGTCTGAAATCCACCTGGGTGACGCCTGCGGCGGAATCAGCCAACGAAGTGAACGCTCACCTTACCGCGCCGCTGTCTCGTGAAGCCAGTGGTGAAGATCTGCTGCGACGTCCGGAAATGACCTATGCGCAGCTCACGACCCTGACCCCTTTTGCACCCGCACTGGAAGACGTGCAGGCCGCTGAGCAGGTAGAAATCCAGGTGAAGTACGAAGGTTATATCGCACGTCAGCAGGATGAGATCGAAAAACAGCTGCGCAATGAAAACACGCTGCTGCCTGCGACGCTGGATTACCGTCAGGTGTCCGGCCTGTCGAACGAAGTGATTGCCAAGCTGAACGATCACAAGCCGGTTTCGATCGGTCAGGCATCGCGTATCTCCGGCGTTACGCCTGCGGCCATCTCCATTCTGCTGGTGTGGCTGAAAAAACAGGGTATGCTGCGCCGCAGCGCTTAATGTGTTGAATATTGCCCGGTAGCGTTTCGCTTACCGGGCTAATTATGTAGAACAGGTAATCACCGTGCTCAACAAACTCTCTCGCCTGCTGGCAGACGCCGGCATTTCACTTACCGATCACCAGAAAAATCAGCTGATTGCGTATGTTGAGATGCTGCACAAATGGAACAAAGCGTACAACCTGACTTCGGTGCGGGATCCCAACGAGATGCTGGTTCGTCACATCCTCGACAGCATTATCGTTGCGCCGCATTTGCAGGGGGAGCGTTTTATTGATGTCGGTACCGGACCGGGATTGCCAGGAATACCGTTGTCCATTGTGCGTCCACAAGCGCATTTCACCCTGCTCGACAGTCTCGGTAAACGCGTGCGTTTCCTGCGTCAGGTCCAGCATGAGCTGAAACTGGATAACATCACGCCGGTACAGAGTCGGGTTGAAGAATTTCCCGCTGAACCGCCGTTTGATGGTGTGATCAGCCGGGCGTTCGCATCACTCAATGACATGGTGAGCTGGTGTCATCACCTGCCAGACGAGAAAGGCCGTTTTTATGCGCTGAAAGGTCAGTTGCCGGAAGATGAGATTGCGTCGCTGCCTGCTGAGTTTTGCGTTGAGGCTGTCATTAAACTCCAGGTACCGCATTTGGAAGGTGAACGCCATTTGGTGGTGATTAAGCCAAACAAAATTTAATATTTATCAAAAAAAATAGAAAAAAATCGGACTTTTTGTTGTTAAAACACTGAGACATTTTTGCTGATATAAGTCGTTACACTTAACGCCACGTTCACTGTCTATTATCAACAGAGCAACGTGGCGTTTTTGGCTAAAGACAAAATTAGTCAACACTGAAAATATCAGGCTGCTAAAAATCCAGGTAGAGAACCACTCCCTGGTGTTGAATTTTTATTAAAAATGTCAATGATTGGTTTTTGAGATGTAATCAGTCGTTTTTAAAAGAGTGAGTGATTTTAGGCTTAAATATCAGAAAGTTGAAAAGGCATCATTTGCCAAGTAAATAAATACCGTCGGGGCGAATATGCTCAATGTGTGATCTGAAGCACGCTTTAACACCAGTGTTTACGCGCTATTTGCAGTTTTGCATGATCGTTCACAGTTTGGCTAAAAGTCATAAATGTGGGCCAGGGAAAAATATTTAAACATTTATTCACCTTTTAGCTACTTATTGTTTGAAATCACGAGGGCGCACCGTATAATTTGACCGCTTTTTGATGCTTGACTCTAAGCCTTAAAGAACGTTTTATACGACACGCGGCATACCTCGAAGGGAGCAGGAGTTAAAAACGTGATGTCTGTGTCGCTCTTGAGTCGAAACGTTGCTCGTAAGCTTCTGTTCATTCAGTTTCTGGCGGTAGTAGCAAGTGGATTGCTGTTCAGCCTCAAAGACCTCTTCTGGGGCACTTCCGCAATATGCGGCGGTATGGCAGTCTTTCTGCCTAACGTGTTGTTTATGATATTTGCCTGGCGTCACCAGGCGCATACACCTGCTAAAGGCCGAGTGGCCTGGACGTTCGCCTTCGGCGAAGCCTTCAAGGTGTTAGCGATGCTGATGTTGCTGGTGGTGGCGCTGGCGGTTTTCAAGGCGGTATTTTTGCCGCTAATAGTTACGTGGGTTTTGGTGCTGGTGGTTCAGATACTGGCGCCGGCTGTAATTAACAACAAAGGGTAAAAGGCATCATGGCTTCAGAAAATATGACGCCGCAGGATTACATAGGACACCACCTGAACAACCTTCAGCTGGACCTGCGTACATTCTCGCTGGTAGATCCGTATAACCCCCCAGCCACCTTCTGGACGATCAATATTGACTCCATGTTTTTCTCGGTGGTGCTGGGTCTGTTGTTCCTGCTTATGTTCCGCAGCGTGGCCAAAAAGGCGACCAGCGGCGTACCAGGTAAGTTTCAGACCGCGATTGAGCTGGTAATCGGCTTTGTGCATGGTAGCGTGAAAGACATGTACCATGGCAAAAGCAAGCTGATTGCACCGCTGGCCCTGACTATCTTCGTCTGGGTATTCCTGATGAACCTGATGGACTTACTGCCAATCGACTTGCTGCCGTACATCGGCGAGCATATCTTCGGTCTGCCTGCACTGCGTGTGGTTCCGTCTGCTGACGTGAACATTACCCTGTCCATGGCGCTCGGCGTATTTATCCTCATTCTGTTCTACAGCATCAAAATGAAAGGCATCGGTGGCTTCACGAAAGAGTTGACGCTGCAGCCGTTCAATCACTGGGCGTTCATCCCTGTCAACTTAATCCTTGAAGGGGTAAGTCTGCTATCTAAACCGGTTTCTCTCGGTCTGCGACTGTTCGGCAACATGTATGCCGGTGAGCTGATTTTCATTCTGATTGCTGGTCTGTTGCCGTGGTGGTCACAGTGGATCCTGAATGTGCCCTGGGCCATTTTCCACATCCTGATTATTACGCTGCAAGCCTTCATCTTCATGGTTCTGACGATTGTCTATCTGTCGATGGCGTCTGAAGAGCATTAATTTACCAACACTACTACGTTTTAACTGAAACAAACTGGAGACTGTCATGGAAAACCTGAATATGGATCTGCTGTACATGGCTGCCGCTGTGATGATGGGTCTGGCGGCAATCGGTGCTGCGATCGGTATCGGCATCCTCGGGGGTAAATTCCTGGAAGGCGCAGCGCGTCAACCTGATCTGATTCCTCTGCTGCGTACTCAGTTCTTTATCGTTATGGGTCTGGTGGATGCTATCCCGATGATCGCTGTAGGTCTGGGTCTGTACGTGATGTTCGCTGTCGCGTAGTAAGCGTTGCTTGAATTAAGAGCAATATCAGAACGTTAACTAAATAGAGGCATTGTGCTGTGAATCTTAACGCAACAATCCTCGGCCAGGCCATCGCGTTTGTCCTGTTTGTTCTGTTCTGCATGAAGTATGTATGGCCGCCGTTAATGGCTGCCATCGAGAAGCGTCAAAAAGAAATTGCTGACGGTCTCGCTTCTGCTGAACGCGCACACAAGGATCTTGACCTTGCAAAGGCCAGCGCGACCGACCAGCTGAAAAAAGCGAAGGCGGAAGCTCAGGTAATCATCGAGCAGGCGAACAAACGTCGCGCTCAGATCCTGGACGAAGCCAAAACGGAAGCAGAGCAGGAACGTACTAAAATCGTGGCCCAGGCGCAGGCGGAAATTGATGCCGAGCGTAAACGTGCCCGTGAAGAGCTGCGTAAGCAAGTTGCTATCCTGGCTGTTGCTGGCGCCGAGAAGATCATCGAACGTTCCGTGGATGAAGCTGCTAACAGCGACATCGTGGATAAACTTGTCGCTGAACTGTAAGGAGGGAGGGGCTGATGTCTGAATTTATTACGGTAGCTCGCCCCTACGCCAAAGCAGCTTTTGACTTTGCCGTTGAACACCAATGTGTAGAGCGCTGGCAGGACATGCTGGCGTTTGCCGCTGAGGTGACTAAGAACGAACAAATGGCAGAGCTTCTCTCTGGCGCGCTGGCGCCGGAAACGCTCGCTAAGTCGTTTATCGCAGTTTGCGGTGAGCAACTGGACGAAAACGGTCAGAACCTGATTAAGGTGATGGCTGAAAATAACCGTCTGAACGCGCTCCCGGATGTTCTTGAGCAGTTTATTCACCTGCGTGCCGCGAGTGAGTCTATCTCTGAGGTAGAAGTCACGTCCGCGAACGAACTGAGTGAAGAACAGCTTGCGAAGATTAGTGCTGCGATGGAAAAACGTCTGTCACGCAAAGTTAAGCTGAATTGCAAAATCGATAAGTCTGTAATGGCGGGCGTAATCATCCGTGCGGGTGATATGGTCATTGATGGCAGCGTACGCGGCCGTCTTGAACGCCTTGCAGACGTCTTGCAGTCTTAAGGGGACTGGAGCATGCAACTGAATTCCACCGAAATCAGCGAACTGATCAAGCAGCGCATTGCTCAGTTCAATGTTGTGAGTGAAGCTCACAACGAAGGTACTATTGTTTCTGTAAGTGACGGTGTTATCCGCATTCACGGCCTGGCCGATTGTATGCAGGGTGAGATGATTTCCCTGCCGGGTAACCGTTACGCTATCGCACTGAACCTGGAGCGCGACTCCGTGGGTGCAGTGGTGATGGGTCCATACGCTGACCTCGCCGAAGGCATGAAGGTTAAGTGTACTGGGCGTATTCTGGAAGTTCCGGTTGGCCGTGGCCTGCTGGGTCGTGTGGTGAACACGCTGGGTTCTCCGATTGACGGTAAAGGTCCGGTTGATAACGATGGCTTCTCGCCAATCGAAGTTATCGCACCGGGCGTAATCGAACGTCAGTCCGTCGATCAGCCGGTGCAGACCGGTTATAAATCCGTTGATGCCATGATCCCAATCGGTCGTGGTCAGCGTGAGTTGATCATCGGTGACCGTCAGACCGGTAAAACCGCGATGGCAATCGATGCCATCATCAACCAGCGTGACTCCGGCATCAAATGTGTGTACGTGGCTATCGGCCAGAAAGCGTCCACTATTTCTAACGTGGTTCGTAAGCTGGAAGAACACGGTGCACTTGCCAACACCATTGTTGTGGTGGCGACCGCGTCTGAATCTGCTGCACTGCAATACCTGGCGCCGTATGCCGGTTGTGCAATGGGCGAATACTTCCGTGACCGCGGTGAAGATGCTCTGATCGTTTATGATGACCTGTCTAAACAGGCTGTTGCTTACCGTCAGGTTTCCCTGCTGCTCCGTCGTCCGCCAGGACGTGAAGCCTTCCCGGGTGACGTATTCTACCTCCACTCCCGTCTGCTGGAGCGCGCATCCCGCGTTAACGCGGAATACGTTGAGAAATTCACCAATGGTGAAGTGAAAGGTAAAACCGGCTCCCTGACCGCTCTGCCGATTATCGAAACCCAGGCGGGTGACGTTTCTGCGTTCGTTCCGACCAACGTAATTTCTATTACCGATGGTCAGATCTTCCTGGAAACCAACCTGTTCAACTCCGGTATTCGTCCGGCTGTTAACCCGGGTATCTCCGTATCTCGTGTAGGTGGCGCAGCGCAGACCAAGATCATCAAGAAACTGTCCGGTGGTATTCGTACCGCGCTGGCACAGTATCGTGAACTGGCAGCGTTTTCTCAGTTCGCTTCCGACCTGGATGAAGCTACTCGTAAGCAGCTGAGCCACGGTCAGAAAGTAACTGAACTGCTGAAGCAGAAACAGTATGCCCCAATGTCTGTTGCACAACAGGGCGTGGTGCTGTTTGCGGCTGAACGCGGTTACCTCGAAGATGTGGAACTGGCGAAAATCGGTAGCTTCGAAGCCGCTCTGCTGGCTTACGTCGACCGTGATCACGCTCCGCTGATGCAAGAGATTAACCAGTCCGGTGGCTATAACGACGAAATCGAAGGCAAGCTGAAAGCTATCCTCGATTCCTTCAAAGCAACCCAGTCCTGGTAACGTCTGGCGGCTTGTCTTAGGACAGGCCGCAAGGCATTGAGGAGAAGCTCATGGCCGGCGCAAAAGAGATACGTAGTAAGATCGCAAGCGTCCAGAACACGCAGAAGATCACTAAAGCGATGGAGATGGTCGCCGCTTCCAAAATGCGTAAATCGCAGGATCGCATGGCGGCCAGCCGTCCTTATGCAGAGACCATGCGCAAAGTGATTGGTCACCTTGCGAATGGTAATCTGGAATATAAGCACCCGTACCTGGAAGAACGCGACGTTAAACGCGTGGGCTACCTGGTGGTGTCGACTGACCGTGGTCTGTGCGGTGGCTTGAACATTAACCTGTTCAAAAAGCTGCTGGCGGATATGAAAACATGGTCCGATAAAGGCGTTCAGTGCGATATCGCAATGATCGGCTCTAAGGGCGTGTCTTTCTTTAATTCCGTTGGTGGTAACGTGGTTGCTCAGGTAACCGGTATGGGGGATAACCCTTCCCTGTCCGAACTGATCGGTCCGGTTAAAGTGATGCTGCAGGCCTACGATGAAGGTCGTCTGGACAGACTGTACGTTGTCAGCAACAAATTTATCAACACCATGTCTCAGGTTCCGACTCTCACTCAACTGCTGCCATTACCGGCATCAGAAGATGAAGAGTTAAAACAAAAAGCCTGGGATTACCTGTATGAACCCGATCCGAAACCGCTGCTGGATACCCTGCTGCGTCGTTACGTTGAGTCTCAGGTTTATCAGGGCGTGGTAGAAAACCTGGCCAGCGAGCAGGCCGCACGTATGGTGGCGATGAAAGCCGCGACCGACAATGGCGGCAGCCTGATTAAAGAGCTGCAGTTGGTATACAACAAAGCTCGTCAGGCCAGCATTACTCAGGAACTCACCGAAATCGTCGGTGGTGCATCCGCGGTATAACCAGGTTAATTCGTAGAGGATTCAAGATGGCTACTGGAAAAATTGTCCAGGTAATCGGCGCCGTGGTTGACGTCGAATTCCCTCAGGATGCCGTACCGCGCGTGTACGATGCTCTTGAGGTTATGAATGGTAAAGAGAGTCTGGTGCTGGAAGTTCAGCAGCAGCTCGGCGGCGGTATCGTACGTACCATCGCAATGGGTTCTTCCGACGGTCTGCGTCGTGGTCTGGAAGTGAAAGACCTCGAGCACCCGATCGAAGTCCCGGTAGGTAAAGCAACCCTGGGTCGTATCATGAACGTCCTGGGTC
Organism: Citrobacter sp. T1.2D-1; assembly: GCF_950098555.1. NCBI lineage: Bacteria > Pseudomonadati > Pseudomonadota > Gammaproteobacteria > Enterobacterales > Enterobacteriaceae > Citrobacter > Citrobacter sp. T1.2D-1. The sequence continues at coordinate 445,913 of NZ_CATNHH010000012.1, read as the reverse complement.
ACCCGATCGACATGAAAGGCGATATCGGTGAAGAAGAGCGTTGGGCTATCCACCGCGCAGCGCCGTCCTATGAAGAGCTGTCCAGCTCTCAGGAACTGCTGGAAACCGGTATCAAAGTTATCGACTTGATGTGTCCGTTTGCGAAGGGCGGTAAAGTCGGTCTGTTCGGTGGTGCGGGTGTAGGTAAAACCGTAAACATGATGGAGCTCATCCGTAACATCGCGATCGAGCACTCCGGTTACTCTGTGTTTGCGGGCGTAGGTGAACGTACTCGTGAGGGTAACGACTTCTACCACGAAATGACCGACTCCAACGTTCTGGATAAAGTATCCCTGGTATATGGCCAGATGAACGAGCCGCCGGGAAACCGTCTGCGCGTTGCGCTGACCGGTCTGACCATGGCAGAGAAATTCCGTGACGAAGGTCGTGACGTACTGCTGTTTGTCGATAACATCTATCGTTACACCCTGGCCGGTACGGAAGTTTCCGCACTGCTGGGCCGTATGCCATCAGCGGTAGGTTACCAGCCGACCCTGGCGGAAGAGATGGGTGTTCTGCAGGAACGTATCACCTCTACCAAAACCGGTTCTATTACCTCCGTTCAGGCGGTATATGTACCTGCGGATGACTTGACTGACCCGTCACCAGCCACCACCTTTGCTCACTTAGATGCAACCGTGGTACTGAGCCGTCAGATCGCGTCTCTGGGTATCTACCCGGCCGTTGACCCGCTGGATTCCACCAGCCGTCAGCTGGATCCACTGGTGGTTGGTCAGGAACACTACGACACCGCGCGTGGCGTACAGTCCCTGCTGCAACGTTATCAGGAACTGAAAGACATCATCGCCATCCTGGGTATGGATGAACTGTCTGAAGAAGACAAACTGGTGGTAGCACGTGCGCGTAAGATCCAGCGCTTCCTGTCCCAGCCGTTCTTCGTTGCGGAAGTATTCACCGGTTCTCCGGGTAAATACGTTTCCCTGAAAGACACCATCCGTGGCTTTAAAGGCATCATGGAAGGCGAGTATGACCACCTGCCAGAGCAGGCGTTCTACATGGTTGGTTCTATCGACGAAGCCGTAGAAAAAGCCAAAAAACTTTAACGCCTTAATCGGAGGGTGATATGGCAATGACTTACCACCTGGACGTCGTCAGCGCAGAGCAACAAATGTTCTCTGGTCTGGTCGAGAAAATCCAGGTAACGGGTAGTGAAGGTGAACTGGGGATTTTCCCTGGGCATGCCCCACTGCTCACCGCCATTAAGCCTGGTATGATCCGCATCGTTAAACAGTTCGGTCATGAAGAGTTTATCTACCTGTCTGGCGGCATTCTCGAAGTGCAACCTGGCAGCGTGACCGTACTGGCTGATACCGCGATTCGCGGGCAGGATCTCGATGAAGCGAGAGCCCTGGAAGCGAAACGTAAGGCTGAAGAGCATATTAAGAGCTCTCATGGTGACGTGGATTACGCTCAGGCATCAGCGGAACTGGCCAAAGCGATCGCGAAACTGCGCGTTATCGAGTTGACCAAAAAAGCGATGTAACACCGGGTTGAAAAACAAAAACCAGTCTGATTTCAGGCTGGTTTTTTTTTGCCTGCTATTTTTGTACTGTTGCGTCATCTTTCTTTATGGATCAAAAAAAGAGCAAAAACATTGGCCTGGCGTGTTAATCACGGTATCAGGTGACTTTTCAGAAGACAAAAGCCGCAGCAATGGACGAAAATGTCTCTATCTCCGTTGGGGAAAACTCGCGATTGTGCGTTTTATCCTCTGCCCATTTCACGATGAAAAAAATGTAGTATTTTCAACGTGAAACGGTATAAATTCGTTCTCAAATTACAGTCAGGACGCGTATGTTGAATAAAGCGATGAGCGTAGTGATCCTTGCCGCAGGCAAAGGCACACGTATGTATTCCGATCTTCCAAAAGTACTGCATACCCTTGCCGGGAAATCGATGGTTCAGCATGTCATTGATGTTGCTAATGAATTAGGTTCATCACAGGTGCACCTCGTTTACGGCCACGGTGGCGAACTGCTTAAAAAAAGCCTGAAAGAAGACAACCTGAACTGGGTGTTGCAGGCGGAGCAGTTGGGCACAGGCCACGCTATGCAGCAGGCAGCGCCTTTCTTTGGCGATGATGAAGACATTTTAATGCTCTACGGCGACGTCCCGCTGATCTCGATTGAAACCTTACAGCGCCTGCGCGATGCTAAACCCCAGGGGGGGATTGGTCTGCTCACGGTTAAGCTGGACGATCCGAGCGGCTATGGTCGTATCACGCGTGAAAATGGCAAAGTGACCGGTATCGTTGAGCATAAAGATGCCAGCGATGAACAGCGTCAGATCCAGGAAATCAATACCGGGATACTGATTGCAAACGGCGCTGACATGAAGCGCTGGCTGTCTAAACTGACCAATAACAATGCACAGGGTGAATACTACATCACCGATATCATTGCGCTGGCTTATCAGGAAGGTCGTGAAATCGCGGCAGTTCATCCCGATCGTCTGAGTGAAGTTGAAGGTGTAAACAACCGTCTGCAACTTTCCCGTCTGGAACGCGTTTATCAGTCCGAGCAAGCGGAAAAACTGCTGCTGGCGGGCGTGATGCTGCGCGATCCGGCGCGTTTTGACCTGCGCGGTACGCTCGCTCACGGGCGAGATGTCGAAATTGATACTAACGTTATCATCGAAGGTCACGTCACGCTTGGTCATCGCGTGAAGATTGGGACGGGTTGCGTCATTAAAAACAGCGTCATTGGCGATGACTGTGAAATCAGTCCGTACAGCGTGGTGGAAGATGCCCATCTGGACGCGGCATGCACTATTGGGCCGTTCGCTCGTTTGCGTCCTGGTGCACAGCTGATGGAAGGTGCTCACGTGGGCAACTTCGTTGAGATGAAGAAAGCGCGTCTCGGTAAAGGCTCGAAAGCCGGTCACCTGACCTATCTGGGCGATGCGGAAATTGGCGATAACGTGAATATTGGCGCAGGTACGATCACCTGCAACTACGATGGCGCGAACAAGTTTAAAACCATCATTGGCGATGATGTGTTTGTCGGATCCGATACCCAGCTGGTGGCACCGGTGACCGTGGGTAATGGGGTGACCATTGCAGCGGGGACCACCGTCACCCGTGACGTCGCTGATAATGAACTGGTCATCAGCCGTGTGCCACAGGTGCATAAGCAGGGCTGGAAGCGTCCGGTGAAGAAAAAGTAACAATAAGGCGGGTGGCGCTACGCTTACCCGCCCTACGATTGAGTAGGCCTGATAAGGCGTAGCCGTCATCAGGCAAACCCGGGAGAGGAAGTAAACATATACCTCCCGCCCAAAAGCAGTACCTATAAAAATAACCCCACTCTCTACAAGGCTCGGGGCGCCCGAAAAACGGGCATACAGGTCGAAAGACAACGACAGGCATAATGCCTTGATTCGGAATAAAAAAATATGTGTGGAATTGTTGGCGCTATCGCGCAACGTGATGTAGCTGAAATCCTTCTTGAAGGTTTACGTCGTCTGGAATACCGCGGTTACGACTCTGCTGGTCTGGCCGTGGTGGACGCAGAAGGGCATATGACCCGTCTGCGTCGTCTGGGTAAAGTACAGATGCTGTCTCAGGCTGCGGAAGAACATCCGCTGCACGGTGGCACCGGTATTGCTCACACCCGTTGGGCTACGCATGGCGAACCTTCGGAAGCAAACGCGCATCCGCATGTTTCTGAACACATTGTGGTGGTGCATAACGGCATCATCGAAAACCATGAACCGCTGCGTGAAGAACTGAAAGCGCGCGGCTATACCTTCGTTTCAGAAACAGACACCGAAGTGATTGCTCACTTAGTGCACTGGGAACTGGAACAGGGCGGTACACTGCGTGATGCCGTGCTGCGCACCATCCCGCAACTGCGCGGTGCGTACGGTACGGTTATCATGGATACCCGTCATCCGGATACGTTGCTGGCTGCGCGTTCGGGTAGTCCGCTGGTTATCGGTCTGGGTATGGGCGAGAACTTTATCGCCTCCGATCAGTTGGCGCTGCTGCCGGTAACCCGTCGCTTTATCTTCCTTGAAGAAGGCGATATTGCGGAAGTGACCCGTCGTTCTGTCGCGATTTTTGATAAAACTGGCGCGGACGTGAAACGTCAGGACATTGAATCTAATCTGCAATATGACGCGGGTGATAAAGGTATCTATCGCCACTACATGCAGAAAGAGATCTACGAACAGCCGAACGCGATTAAAAACACTCTGACCGGGCGCATTAGCCACGGCGAAGTAGATTTAAGCGAACTTGGATCGAAGGCCAACGAGCTGTTGTCTCAGGTTGAGCATATCCAGATCATCGCGTGTGGGACGTCCTATAACTCCGGGATGGTTTCTCGCTACTGGTTTGAATCGCTGGCCGGTATTCCGTGCGACGTTGAAATCGCCTCAGAATTCCGTTACCGCAAATCAGCAGTACGCCGTAACAGCCTGATGATCACCCTGTCTCAGTCTGGCGAAACGGCAGATACGCTGGCTGGCCTGCGTTTGTCGAAAGAGCTGGGCTATCTGGGCTCGCTCGCCATCTGTAACGTTCCGGGATCTTCTCTGGTGCGTGAATCGGATCTGGCGATGATGACCAACGCCGGCACGGAAATCGGCGTGGCGTCAACGAAAGCGTTTACCACTCAGTTAACCGTTCTGCTGATGCTGGTGGCGAAACTGGCGCGCCTGAAAGGTCTGGATGCGTCCATTGAGCATGACATCGTTCATGGTCTGCAGGCGCTGCCGAGCCGTATCGAGCAAATGCTTTCTCAGGACAAGCGCATTGAAGCGTTGGCTGAAGATTTCTCTGACAAACATCACGCTCTGTTCCTGGGCCGTGGCGATCAGTATCCGATCGCGCTGGAAGGCGCGTTGAAGCTGAAAGAGATCTCCTACATTCACGCAGAAGCCTATGCGGCAGGTGAGCTGAAACACGGCCCACTGGCGCTGATTGATGCCGATATGCCGGTTATCGTTGTTGCCCCGAACAACGAACTGCTGGAAAAACTGAAGTCCAACATCGAAGAAGTGCGCGCCCGTGGTGGCCAGCTGTATGTCTTCGCCGATCAGGACGCCGGTTTTGCCAGCAGCGACAATATGCATATCATTGAGATGCCGCATGTAGAAGAGGTGATTGCACCGATCTTCTACACCGTGCCGCTACAACTGCTGGCCTATCACGTGGCGCTGATTAAAGGCACCGACGTAGATCAGCCGCGTAACCTGGCTAAATCGGTTACCGTCGAGTAAAACGTTCATGCCCTGCGAAAGCGGGGCATTTTTTTCACTTCCGCTCTGTTTTTAATCAATTCTCCTGCCGTTTTAATGTGACAAATCGTCATCTTCAGCTACTTTTTTCAGTGTCACAGAAATAAAATTTTCCTGAAAAGCTATTGTCATAGTGTTAGTTAACTTTATGATAAATAGTAAAAAAATGATTTATATTTAACTTAAATTTTCATTGTCATAAAACTGTCATATTTCGTACATTTAACTGTCACCTGTTTGTCCTATTTTGCTCATCGTAGCCACTTAACAATGATTTACGAAAATCTTGCAGGAGACATTATGAAAGTTATGCGTACCACTGTCGCAACTGTTGTCGCCGCGACCTTATCTATGAGCGCTTTCTCTGCGTTAGCAGCAGCAAGTCTGACAGGTGCAGGTGCAACTTTTCCTGCGCCGGTGTATGCCAAATGGGCTGATACTTATCAGAAAGAGACCGGTAGTAAAGTCAACTACCAGGGTATCGGCTCCTCCGGTGGTGTTAAACAAATTACAGCGAATACCGTTGATTTCGGTGCCTCTGATGCGCCGCTGTCTGACGAAAAACTGAATCAGGAAGGCCTGTTCCAGTTCCCGACCGTTATTGGCGGCGTGGTACTGGCGGTGAACATCCCGGGTCTGAAGTCTGGCGAACTGGTGCTGGATGGTAAAACGCTGGGTGACATCTACCTGGGTAAAATTAAGAAGTGGGATGATGAAGCCATCACCAAACTGAACCCGGGCGTGAAATTGCCTTCTCAGAACATCGCCGTCGTGCGTCGTGCTGATGGTTCCGGTACCTCCTTCGTCTTCACCAGCTATCTGGCAAAAGTCAACGAAGAGTGGAAGACCAAAGTGGGCGCAGGCTCTACCGTTAACTGGCCGACAGGCCTCGGCGGTAAAGGTAACGACGGTATCGCCGCGTTCGTACAGCGTCTGCCAGGCTCCATCGGTTACGTTGAATACGCTTACGCTAAGCAGAACAACCTGGCGTATACCAAGCTGATTTCAGCTGATGGCAAACCGGTTAGCCCGACCGAAGAGAACTTCGCCAACGCCGCGAAAGGTGCTGACTGGAGCAAATCCTTCGCGCAGGATCTGACGAACCAGAAAGGTGACGGTGCGTGGCCAATTACTTCCACCACTTTCATCCTGGTTCACAAAGAGCAGAAGAAACCTGAGCAGGGTGCTGAAGTGCTGAAATTCTTCGACTGGGCATACAAAAATGGCGGCAAACAGGCTAATGACCTGGATTACGCCAGCCTGCCGGACAGCGTGGTTGAGCAGATCCGTGCGGCATGGAAGACCAATGTGAAAGACAGCAGCGGTAAAGCGCTGTACTAACAGAATATCTTTGACGAATTGGCGGATGGCGCTACGCTTATCCGCCCTACAGTTGTGAATGTAGGTCCGCTTTGTAGGCCGGATAAGCGTAGCGCCATCCGGCTGGGGCAACTTCGTAAACGCGTTTAATGGAAAGAGTGATTTATGGCTGCAACCAAGCCTGCTTTTAACCCGCCGGGTAAAAAGGGTGACAAAATCTTCAGCGCGCTGGTAAAACTGGCTGCGCTGATTGTGCTATTGATGTTGGGTGGCATTATTGTCTCTCTGATCATCTCCTCCTGGCCCAGCATTGAGAAATTTGGTTTCTCATTCCTCTGGACGAAAGACTGGGACGCGCCAAACGACATCTACGGTGCGCTGGTACCGATCTACGGTACGCTGGTCACCTCCTTTATCGCACTGCTGATCGCCGTTCCGGTGAGCTTCGGCATTGCCCTGTTTTTGACGGAACTTGCGCCTGGCTGGCTGCGTCGCCCGCTGGGCATCGCAATTGAACTGCTGGCGGCTATCCCGAGTATCGTATACGGCATGTGGGGCCTGTTTATCTTTGCGCCGTTGTTTGCGACTTATTTCCAGGAACCGGTCGGGAATATCCTTTCCAACATTCCGTTTGTTGGCGCGCTGTTCTCCGGCCCGGCGTTTGGTATCGGTATTCTGGCGGCAGGGGTGATCCTCGCCATCATGATAATTCCCTACATTGCGGCGGTAATGCGTGATGTGTTCGAACAAACGCCGGTGATGATGAAAGAGTCTGCCTACGGTATCGGCTGCACCACCTGGGAGGTTATCTGGCGCATCGTACTGCCGTTCACCAAAAATGGGGTGATTGGCGGCATCATGCTGGGGCTGGGTCGTGCTCTGGGTGAAACGATGGCGGTCACCTTTATCATCGGTAATACCTACCAGCTCGACAGCGCGTCGCTGTATATGCCTGGTAACAGCATTACCTCGGCGCTGGCGAATGAATTTGCGGAAGCGGAATCCGGTCTGCACGTTGCGGCGTTGATGGAACTGGGGCTGATTCTGTTTGTGATTACCTTCATCGTGCTGGCAGCGTCTAAGTTTATGATTTTGCGCCTTGCGAAGAACGAGGGGGCACGCTAATGGCTACGCTTGAAATGCAAACCACCGCAGCGCTGGCGGAATCCCGCCGCAAAATGCAGGCGCGTCGCCGGATGAAAAACCGTATCGCGCTGACGCTCTCAATGGCGACGATGGCGTTTGGCCTGTTCTGGCTCGTCTGGATACTGATGTCCACGATTACCCGCGGTATCGACGGAATGTCGCTGGCGCTGTTCACCGAAATGACGCCGCCGCCGAACACGACGGGTGGCGGTCTGGCGAATGCCCTGGCGGGCAGTGGTTTGTTGATCCTCTGGGCGACCGTGTTTGGTACGCCGTTGGGCATCATGGCCGGGATTTATCTGGCGGAATATGGTCGTAAATCGTGGCTGGCGGAAGTGATTCGTTTCATCAACGATATTCTGCTTTCCGCCCCGTCTATTGTGGTTGGTCTGTTCGTGTACACCATCGTGGTGGCGCAGATGGAGCATTTCTCCGGCTGGGCGGGCGTAATCGCGCTGGCGCTGCTGCAGGTGCCTATCGTGATTCGAACCACCGAGAACATGTTGAAACTGGTGCCGGACAGCCTGCGTGAAGCGGCTTATGCGCTGGGGACGCCGAAGTGGAAAATGATCTCCGCGATTACGTTGAAAGCGTCTGTTTCCGGGATTATGACCGGTATCCTGCTGGCGATTGCGCGTATCGCGGGTGAAACCGCCCCGCTGCTGTTTACTGCGCTCTCCAACCAGTTCTGGAGTACCGACATGATGCAGCCGATCGCCAACCTGCCGGTCACCATCTTTAAATTTGCGATGAGCCCGTTTGCTGAATGGCAGCAACTGGCGTGGGCCGGGGTGCTGATCATTACGCTGTGCGTACTGCTGCTGAACATTCTGGCACGCGTTATTTTCGCCAAGAGTAAACACGGTTAAAAACTGCCGGATGGCGGCACAAATGCCTTATCCGGCCTACCTCTTCGTAGGCCTGATAAGCGCAGCGCCATCAGGCATGATGAATAAGGAATAGATTGAAATGAGTATGGTTGATACTGCTCCGGGTAAGATTCAGGTTCGTGATTTGAACTTCTACTACGGCAAATTCCATGCCCTGAAGAACATCAACCTGGATATCGCGAAGAATCAGGTGACGGCGTTTATCGGGCCCTCTGGCTGCGGTAAATCGACGCTGCTGCGTACGTTCAACAAGATGTTTGAACTGTATCCGGAACAGCGTGCGGAAGGTGAAATTCTGCTGGATGGTGACAATATCCTCACCAACACCCAGGATATCGCTCTGCTGCGTGCCAAAGTTGGGATGGTATTCCAGAAGCCGACGCCGTTCCCGATGTCTATCTACGACAACATCGCTTTTGGCGTGCGTCTGTTTGAGAAGCTGTCCCGTGCGGATATGGATGAGCGCGTGCAGTGGGCGTTGACCAAGGCCGCACTGTGGAATGAAACCAAAGATAAATTGCACCAGAGCGGGTACTCTCTCTCCGGTGGTCAGCAGCAGCGTCTGTGCATCGCGCGGGGTATCGCCATTCGCCCGGAAGTCTTGCTGCTGGATGAGCCATGTTCAGCGCTGGATCCTATCTCAACGGGTCGTATCGAAGAGCTGATTACTGAGCTGAAACAGGATTACACCGTGGTGATCGTGACCCACAACATGCAGCAGGCTGCGCGTTGTTCCGACCATACGGCGTTTATGTACCTGGGCGAGTTGATTGAGTTCAGCAACACGGACGACCTGTTCACTAAGCCCGCGAAGAAACAAACCGAAGATTACATTACTGGCCGCTACGGTTGATATGCCCGGGCATCTGGAGAAATGATGGACAATTTAAACCTTAATAAACACATTTCCGGTCAGTTCAACGCCGAACTGGAAAGCATCCGCACTCAGGTAATGACGATGGGCGGCATGGTTGAGCAGCAGCTTTCTGATGCTATTACCGCGATGCACAATCAGGACAGCGAGCTGGCGAAACGCGTTGTTGATGGCGATAAGCACGTCAACATGATGGAAGTGGCGATCGATGAAGCCTGTGTTCGCATCATCGCCAAGCGTCAGCCCACGGCGAGCGACCTGCGTCTGGTGATGGCTATCATCAAAACCATCGCCGAGCTGGAGCGTATTGGCGACGTGGCGGATAAAATTTGTCGTACTGCGCTGGAGAAATTCTCCCAGCAGCACCAGCCGCTGTTGGTGAGCCTGGAGTCACTGGGTCGTCATACCATACAGATGCTGCACGACGTGCTGGATGCGTTTGCGCGTATGGATCTGGACGAAGCGGTTCGTATCTACCGTGAAGACAAGAAAGTTGACCAGGAATACGAAGGGATCGTACGTCAACTGATGACCTATATGATGGAAGATTCGCGTACGATTCCCAGCGTGCTGACCGCGTTGTTCTGCGCACGCTCTATTGAGCGTATTGGCGACCGCTGCCAGAATATCTGCGAATACATTTTTTACTTCGTGAAGGGTCAGGATTTCCGCCACGTGGGTGGCGATGAGCTGGATAAGCTGCTGGCGGGTAAAGATCCGAAAGAGTGATTTTTTTGGCGGGTGGCGCTTCGCTTACCCGCCCTACAAAACCATGGATCCTGTAGGCCGGATAAGCGCGAACGCCATCCGGCTTTTTTATTATCGCGTAATATTCCACCCGCGCGCCTTCCACAACGCTGGCAACTGTTCCAGGCTGGTAAAGGTTGTCACTTTCGGATGATCGATCGGTTTGTTATGCGGATCGGCGCAGAAGTAGAACACTTCCATTCCTGCATCAATTCCTGACTGTGCACCCGCAGAAGAGTCGTCTACCAGAATGCAGTTCTGTGCGTTAACGTTCATGGCTTTTGCCGCATGGAACATCAGCGCCGGATCGGGCTTCCAGCGTTGAATATCGTAACCGCTGTACAGCTTGTCCGGGAAATGGTGCAGCATGCCCAGTTTACCCAGCGAGTGCTGCATTTTGCTGACCGGACCGTTAGAGACCACGCACATCGGCACCGTCATGCTGTCCAGCAGTGTATTCGCACCAGGGATCACTTCCAGCTCTGAGTCGAACAGGCGTGCGACCTCGGCGCGGTAGACGGGTTCTAAGTCGGCTTTTGCCAACGTCACCCCATGTTCCTCATTTATGATATCAATGATTTCGTAGAGTTTTACGCCCTTAAAGCGTTTAAAAGTTTCTTCGAGATCGAGGGTGATACCGAATTCCTGGAACATTGCGACATACGCGCGGGAACAGATCACTTCACTGTCGACCAGCGTACCGTCACAGTCGAAAAATACCGCTTCAATTCCGGACATGCCTTTCCCTTTTCACTAGTTTAACGTTTACGTACTGCCTGATTGTGCAACGCAATCGTTGCCGTATAAGCAAATGCAATGAAAAAAACATCTCACAATCACCCCCTATTGTCGCATTTTGGTATAGGATAGCGACGAATTTTCCCTCCTTGTTTGGAAATTGATAATGAGTCAACAACACACAACCCAGACGTCTGGTCAGGGGATGCTGGAACGCGTGTTTAAACTGCGCGAACATGGCACGACGGCACGGACCGAAGTGATAGCCGGTTTTACCACCTTCCTGACGATGGTTTACATCGTTTTTGTTAACCCGCAAATTCTGGGCGTGGCTGGCATGGACACCAGCGCCGTCTTTGTGACCACCTGTCTGATTGCCGCGTTTGGCAGCATTTTGATGGGTCTGTTTGCTAATCTGCCGGTGGCGCTGGCGCCCGCGATGGGGCTGAATGCGTTCTTTGCCTTCGTTGTGGTCGGCGCGATGGGTCTGTCGTGGCAGGTCGGTATGGGGGCGATTTTCTGGGGCGCCGTCGGTCTGCTGCTGCTGACTATCTTCCGCGTGCGTTACTGGATGATTGCCAATATTCCGGTCAGTCTGCGTGTGGGTATTACCAGTGGTATCGGTTTATTCATCGGCATGATGGGTCTGAAAAACGCAGGCGTGATCGTCGCGAATCCTGAAACGCTGGTGAGCATCGGTAATCTGACCTCCCACAGCGTACTGTTGGGCGTGCTCGGTTTCTTTATCATCGCTATCCTGGCGTCACGTAACATTCACGCTGCCGTGCTGGTGTCTATCATCGTCACCACGCTGTTGGGCTGGATGCTGGGTGATGTGCACTATAACGGTATTGTCTCTGCGCCGCCGAGCGTCTCGTCGGTGATTGGGCATGTCGATCTGGCAGGCTCGTTTAACATCGGTCTGGCTGGGGTGATTTTCTCTTTCATGCTGGTTAACCTGTTTGACTCCTCCGGGACACTGATCGGCGTGACTGACAAAGCCGGTCTGGCGGATGAAAAAGGGAAATTCCCGCGCATGAAACAGGCGCTGTTTGTTGATAGCGTCTCCTCCGTGACCGGGGCATTTATCGGTACCTCTTCCGTCACCGCTTATATCGAGTCCTCTTCCGGCGTTTCTGTCGGTGGGCGCACCGGCCTGACCGCTGTGATCGTGGGTTTGCTGTTCCTGTTGGTTATCTTCCTGTCGCCGCTGGCGGGGATGGTGCCGGGCTATGCGGCTGCAGGTGCGCTGATTTACGTTGGCGTGTTAATGACCTCCAGCCTGGCGCGCGTGAAGTGGGATGACCTTACTGAATCTGTGCCGGCGTTTATCACTGCCGTGATGATGCCATTCAGCTTCTCAATTACTGAAGGGATCGCGCTGGGCTTTATCTCTTACTGCGTGATGAAAATTGGTACCGGTCGTCTGCGCGATCTGAGCCCGTGCGTGGTGGTTGTGGCGCTGTTGTTTGTGCTGAAGATTGTGTTTATCGACGCACACTAACTTCTTGCCGTTGCCGTTGCCGTTGCCGGATGACGCTGCGCTTATCCGGCCTATAAATTGCGATCGTAGGCCGGATGGTTTTACGCCTTCACGCGCTGGATGTAGTTTGTGGTGTCAGGTAGCGCTACGCCTACCTGACCTACAGGAGAGTGTCGGCCCGGTAAGCGCTAGCGCCAGCGGGCTTTTTATTAGGCTTTAACCCGCTGGATATAGTCGCCAAACGCGGTGAGCTGGCCAGTCAGATGGTCCAGGGTACTCTGATCGATCACTTCACCCGTCTGCGGGTCCACTTTGTTCTGAATCACACCGCCCATAAATTCGGGCTTGTTCATCACCATCGCATCCAGGAAGACCAGAATCTGGCGCAGGTGATACTGGCAGCGTGCACCGCCAATCGCCCCCATTGAACTGGTCTGGATAAGCACCGGTTTGCCGGAAAGTGGCTGATCGGGCAGGCGCGACAGCCAGTCGATGGCGTTTTTCAGACCACCCGGCACCGAGTAGTTATATTCAGGAGTGACGATAACCACGCCATCGGCATTGCGAATTTGTTCAGCCAGTGCTTCGACGCTTGCCGGAAAACCTTCTTCCTGTTGCACGTCGGCATCGTAAAGTGGGATATCACCGATAGACGGTAACGCACTCACTTCCATCCCCGCCGGGGCTATTTTCGGCAGCGTACGGGCAACCATACCGTTAAATGAACCTTTGCGCAGGCTTCCCAGTAACGTAACAACATTCAACGTTTCAGACATGGTAACTCCATCAGTTATGCGTATAAGACGTCGCAGCAGATAATTGCGCGAATCGCATCAGACGACCCGTTGGCGCATTCGCACGGGTCTGGATATCAGGCAGGCTTTTCCAGCCCTGCTTACCATCAAACTCCCAAAGCTGAAGTTTATCAATGCCTGGTGTAACCGCAACCGACCATACCAGCAGGTCTTCGGCATCACAGATGGCTTCAATCTGGGTAACATGTGCACATTTCAGACGCCCGGCACCCGGTAGTAGCTGCAGCTCGCGCGGATCGTCATTGCGGACGTCCCCCGTCAGTTTCAGGACGCTCTGACGCAAGGTGATCATCTGTGCACGCGCTTCGTCCGGATCGTTTTGCTTGCTGATCCACAGATTTTCAATGCTGGAAAAGGCCGGGACCTCAACGGAATGGGGGCTGATGAATCCTCGGGTAGCGCGCTGGAGTTCCATATCCAGTCCACATTCCCCTTCGGTTGTCAGCGTCACGCCGACCATATTGCCAGCATAGGCGATGGAAAAACTCGGCAAATTTTTATCGCGAAACGCCGGCTTACCTTTGGCTTTGTATACGATTTCCGGTAACTCGAGCGTGCCATACAGCATAAACATCAGCTCGGCGAGAAGGCCTCGGGATGCCAGAAAACGGGTCTGGCGATGTGTTGGCAGTCTTCGTGCTTCATGATGGCAGGATGACGGGAGACGCATAGAAATCAGGTGTCCCTCCGTCAGGATCCCTCTGGCAAAATGGGTCGCCATTTTTCTCTCCATGATTAATGGTCGTTGATAATGACGAGAGTAACATTTACTCGGTTTATAGACAGAGTAAATCGCCAAAAAGTACGACTGAATCAGCCTCCCTTACGCGCATTTACATTTCCTGGTGCATATTGGCTGTTTTTGCGTCAGGACCGGTCGTGATACAGGGCGTTGATGTTCTCTCTTAACCAGATGAATCTCGGGCTATGGCTGCTGCGGTTGTGCCAGAGTGGGGAAAAGGTATCAACCGTTTTTCCAGCACGCGGCATTGAATGGCAGAGGATGGGCGACAAGGGGGGCTTGGTGGAGTTGGTTATGGTGATGACAGTCGTGTGGATCAACTCGTGTTTCGCTAGAGAGGTATCCACAAAGGTGAGGATCACTGACACGTTTCCCCATGGTGAGTGAGAGGTGTCATGCATGGGCGGGCACGTCTCTTTCAAATAGCAATTTCCTGAAAGGACATACCGCCTTGAATGAGGCGGCATGTCAGCCTGGAGATACAGCGAGTTAACTGAATCGGGGTAAGAGGTGGAAGACGTTGCCAAACCAGCAAACAATGACTGCTACGCCGAACAGGATAACGATGGTTGGAATGATGAGGCCGCCCCAGACGGTAAACATTTTATTGGGAAATTTCTTCCGGGCTTTCAGAGCCAGTACCGCAGGGATGATCACCGCCCATATCGTTGCGCACAGCCCTGCACCGCCGATGCCATAGATAAAACCGTTCGGGAAGATTAAGTATAAAAGCGCCGGAGGCAGGAAGGTTAACAAGACGGTTTTAAAACGACCCACTGATGAATTGTCGAATTTGAACAGATCCGCAAGATAGTCAAATAGCCCCAAAGTCACGCCAAAAAAGGAGCTGGCAACGGCCAGGTTTGAAAAAACCAGCAGACAAAATTCGATGATTCCGCTTTGTCTGGTACCGAGGAATGACTTCACTAATGAGTCAACATTACCACCTGAGGCGATGATCTCACTGAAGCTTTCCCGTGAAATGTTACCCATGGTGCAATACAACCAGAATAGATAAATCACCAACGCCAGCAAAGAACCAAAGACAATGCTTTTTATTAATTTATCTTTTCTCTTGCCATAGCAGATGATCAGGCTGGGAATGTTTCCGTGAAAGCCAAATGATGCCAGACATACCGGTAGCGCCATAAAAATATAGGGGAAATAGGAGGCGTCGTTTTGGGCCTGGCCTGCCGTATCCCGCAATATAGAAAAATCGACCTGGAAGAAAAACGATCCAAAAACGATTATAAAAGAGATGATTTTAATTCCCAGGAACAGGGAGGTGATTCGGCTGGCTGCCAGTGAACTGATCCACAGCACGCTGGCGACAAAAATGGCGGTACAGATCCCGACAATTCTGGGGTTAACGCGATATCCCATATTCATTGAGATCGTTTCACTAATGATGGCACCATTTGCAGATATATAGGCGTAAGTGAGAATATAGAGAACAAAGGCGACTGTAAATCCACTCACAATGTTCCATTTATTGCCAATAAGATCTTTGGTGATAGTGTTAAAACTGGATCCGACGGGGTAATTTAAATTTGCCTCTAATAACAAGAGTCCAGAATGCAACATTGAAAACCAGGCGATGATTAAGATAAACGCCCCCCAAAAAAACCATGCACCCGACAAATCAACGGGGAGAGCAAACATCCCCCCGCCAATCACCGTGCCGGCTATAACCATAATTCCCCAAAAGGAGGAATGTTTAGCGTTCGAATTTTCTTCCATGATGCCTCATTAATTATAGTGAGCCTATAACATTTTAATTATGCAACAATGTAAAGGAAGTGGATTTATCGCTGGGGTGGTTATTATCGTATAACCACCCATAATATTTATAATTAAACTTCTTTCAGTTTAGCGGTGAAATGACGTAATACTTTAGGTTCGTAAGTGAAGGTTAGCCCTTTAATGTTCACTGCATTTTCTTTGACATGCTCAAAGGCTTCGATAATGAAGTCCATATGAGATTGGGTATATGTCGCCCTGGGGATAGTTAAACGCAGGAGCTCAGCCGGACAAGGTAGCTGCTTACCAGTTTTAGGATCTCTGCCTAATAAGAATGACCCGATTTCAACGGCCCGAATACCGGCCACTCTATAAAGTTCGCAAGCGAGAGCCTGAGCCGGGAACTGTTCTGCCGGAATGTGCGGCAATAATTTACCCGCATCCACAAATGCCGCATGTCCGCCAGCCTGTTGGCAGGTGACACCAATCGCTTCGAGGCCATCGACCAAATATTGTACCTGTGCGATACGATAGGCCAGCCAGTCCTGATTCATGCCATCAACCAGGCCCACCGCAAGACGCTCCATTGCCCCACCTTCCAGACCACCGTAAGTTGGGAAGCCTTCCTGTACGACGCACAGGGTTCTGCACTCGGTATAAACGTCAAAATAGCGGTCGTCTTTAACGCACAGTAAGCCACCCATCGGCACCATCGCATCTTTTTTCGCGGACATTGCCAGCATATCGGCATATTTGTAGGTTTCGCGGGTAATTTCTTCGATGCTCCAGTCCCTGTATTCTGCTTCGCGTTTCTGGATAAAATAAGCATTCTCGGCAAAACGTGCGGAGTCCATCACCACCGGAATATCATATTTTTTAGCGATATTATACATGGCTTTCAGGTTGGCTAATGAAACAGGTTGCCCACCCGCAGAGTTGCTTGTGATGGTCGCCACAATATACGGTACGTTGTTTGCGCCAACTTCCTGAATGCCGCGCTCTAATCCATCGAGATCAAAATTTCCCTTAAAGTCGTAACGAACGCCGGTATCAAAAGCCTCTTTGATATACACGTTGCGTACGGTGCAGCCGTTGATTTGACTGTGTCCCTGGGTGGTGTCGAAGAAGTAGTTGGAGAATGCCACCATTTTACTTCTGTCTAACCCTTTTTCCTGCTCACGCTTTTTGATTAATACTGGAATATAAATTTGCTCTGCACCGCGGCCCTGATGCGTTGGAATAGTATATTGATAGCCGAAAATGGTTTTCACTGCTTCAGACAGCGCATAATAACTGCGACTGCCGCTGTAAGCTTCATCTCCACGCAACATTGCAGCTTGCATATTCTGTGTCACTGCGCCAGTACCACTATCGGTTAGCAGGTCAATAAAGACATCTTCACTATCCAACAGAAAAGGGTTCATTCCTGATTTAATGATTGCGTTATCCCGATGATCTCTGGTTGTACGTTTTACCGGTTCAATAACACGAATACGGAAGGGTTCTGGTAAATGTTTAAAGTTATCCATGACATAATCCTTTAATTTATTTGACGGTATTGAATCAATACGTCGACATACGGGCATATATATGCCCGGCACAATTCATTCCACATTTATTTCAGCCATGACTGTCTTTTCGTTTTAAAAAACGAACAGGCATACGTGGCGTTGCGATATGCAACCACAATGAGGAATTGAGTTATGTTTGAAATGTGCCAAATGAACAGACTACGAATAGCCTATGCTCTGGCAAAATAAAGGCAGGGAAACTTAAGGGTGGTGATTGACAATTTTATTGTCAACATTAAACCATTTTGAAATGATGTATGAACTTAAGATAATCATGATGAGTTATCCTCTTTAGACACAAGGCTACATTATGGTAATGAAAATATTTGTCTATGAGAGAATAATTTAACTGTGATAAAAATCACAGTTAAATTAAAATCGAATTAATTAAGGATCATTCAATAAAATCCTAATTACAATATTACGTTAACGATTCACCGAACGCGCGATACGCGTATAGGTATGCCTGACGCCACGAATCGCTACGCTATAGGCCAGGATATTTTCTGGCAATGCCATCCCCATATAGCCGGTATCGCCAATATGATGGAGATCTGCCCCCGCCATCTTACTCATCAGGGCTATCTGGCGAATCGTACTGACGTCTGCGCCCTCCTGAGAGGTGCCGATTGCCGTCATTGCCAGCGCACCGTGCGCGTGCGCACACGCGATCAGCGACTCTACCTTTTGCTGGCTCATGCCAGGCACGGTTCCCGGAGCCGGTATGAGCACAATATCTGCGCCTTGCTCCGCAAATGCGGCGACGTCACTTTCGCTGATAATCGCGCTGCCGCTCTCACGCACGATGCCTGCACCGTGCATTTTACCGGTGATGATAATGGCGCGGTCACCCGCGGCTTCGCGGATCGCTTTCACGGCTTTTCCCAGAGAGTGATTGCTGACGCCGTTATTGGGATTTCCCGTCAGTACCAGGATCTTCGCCCCCATCTCGACCAGTTTGCGGGCATTCTCTGCGGTTGCGGCACGGCCTGGCTTCATCTTCCAGATGTCATCATGCGCAATGGCAAACTCAGGATCAACGGCCTCCAGGTTGACGCCAATGATGCGACCGGTCAGGCGCTGCAGTTCATGCAACGTCTGATCCGGTGCAGTACCGGCAGGCATTCCCTGGATCAACGGTGCTTCGCTATCGAACATGTTAATCAGCAGAATGTCCGCCCCCTGCGACGCGGCAAGTTCGGCATTGGTGACGTTATTGAGCAGCGGTTGGGTAATGGCGATAGTTTCACTGACCAGGATGCGGCCTTCACTGGCGCGGATTGCATACAGCAGCGCGGTTTTGTCCATGCACGCGAAATCTGACGCCGTGCAGTCAAGTAAACGTTTATGTTCCATAAAAAGGGATCCTCTTATAAAACGATAACGCCCCGAATTAACCGTCGATTAATTCGGGGCTACGGGATTACTTACCGATACAGAAGCTGGAGAAAATCCGTCCCAGCAGATCGTCGGAGGTAAACTCACCGGTTATCTCACTTAAGCTTTGCTGCGCCAGACGTAGCTCTTCAGCCAGTAGTTCACCCGCCCACGCGCCTAACAGTTGAGCTTTGCCCTGCTGGAGATGCTCAGCGGCTTCTGCCAGCGCCTGCAGGTGACGACGACGGGCCAGGAAACCGCCTTCCATATTGGTATCGAAACCCATGCTCTGTTTGAGATGGTTACGCAGCACGTCCACGCCTTCACCGGTACGTGCCGAAAGGCGAACCAGTGAGTGACCATTCACCTCGCTGATACCCAGCGGCTCGCCGGTGATATCCGCTTTGTTACGTACCACGGTAATCGGCAGTTTTGACGGCAAACGGGCGATGAAGTCCGGCCAGATATCAGTCGGGTCAACGGCATCCGTGGTAGTACCATCCACCATGAACAGTACGCGATCCGCCTGCTCAATTTCCTGCCAGGCACGCTCAATACCGATACGTTCGACTTCGTCGCTGGCCTCTCGCAGACCGGCTGTGTCGATAATGTGCAGTGGCATGCCGTCGATATGGATGTGTTCACGCAGCACGTCGCGCGTGGTACCGGCGATGTCGGTAACAATGGCGGCTTCACGGCCCGCCAGCGCGTTCAGAAGGCTCGATTTTCCGGCATTAGGGCGTCCGGCAATAACCACCTTCATTCCTTCACGCAGTAGGCTCCCCTGACGCGCTTCAGCGCGGACGGCATCGAGGTCGGCAATCACGCCATTCAACTGCGCTTCGATTTTGCCATCGGACAGGAAGTCTATCTCTTCATCCGGAAAGTCGATGGCCGCTTCAACATAGATGCGCAGGTGAGTGAGTGCTTCCACCAGATGGTTAACGCGGGCGGAAAACGCCCCCTGTAACGAGTTCAACGCCGAGCGCGCGGCCTGCTCTGAGCTGGCGTCAATCAGGTCGGCAATTGCCTCCGCCTGGGCTAAGTCGAGCTTATCATTGAGAAACGCGCGTTCAGAGAACTCGCCGGGTCGGGCAATACGCAGACCCGGCAGCGTCAGAATACGTTTTAACAGCAGGTCGAGAATGACCGGCCCGCCGTGTCCCTGCAACTCCAGTACGTCCTCGCCGGTAAACGAGTTAGGGCCGGGAAACCACAGGGCGATCCCCTGGTCCAGCGCAGTACCGTCGGCATCTTTAAACGGCAGATAGTCGGCGTAACGAGGTTTGGGCAGCTTGCCCAGAACGGCTTCGGCTACCTCACGCGCCTTCAGGCCGGAGATACGCAGAATACCAACACCACCGCGTCCCGGTGGGGTTGCCTGGGCGACGATAGTGTCGTTATGGCTCATGATAGTTCTCTTCGTAAATGTAAAAAAGGCGGTCTGATGACCGCCCTTT
Source organism: Citrobacter sp. T1.2D-1 (assembly GCF_950098555.1). Taxonomy (NCBI): domain Bacteria; kingdom Pseudomonadati; phylum Pseudomonadota; class Gammaproteobacteria; order Enterobacterales; family Enterobacteriaceae; genus Citrobacter; species Citrobacter sp. T1.2D-1. The sequence continues at coordinate 425,709 of NZ_CATNHH010000012.1, read as the reverse complement.
TTTACTGTTCCTTCCGCCGGGTGGCGCTTCGCTTACCCGGCCTACAACCGAATCAGGATTTTTTCTTCTCGCGGCTATGCAGACCACGTTTTTCCAGACCACGGTAAATCAGCTGCTGCTGAATAATGGTCACCAGGTTGCTGACGATGTAGTACAGCACCAGACCTGACGGGAACCACAGGAAGAACACGGTGAAGATGACCGGCATAAAGGTCATGATCTTCTGCTGCATCGGGTCGGTCACGGTGGTCGGCGACATCTTCTGGATGAAGAACATCGTTACACCCATCAGGATCGGCAGGATGTAGTACGGGTCCTGTGCAGATAAGTCATGGATCCACAAGGCAAACGGCGCATGACGCAGTTCCACGGAGCCCATCAGCATGTAGTACAACGCCAGGAAGATAGGCATCTGGATGATCAGCGGGAAGCAGCCACCCAGTGGGTTAACCTTCTCAGCCTTGTACAGTGCCATCATCTCCTGACTCTGACGCTGTTTGTCATCGCCCAGACGCTCACGCATTGCCTGAATCTTCGGCTGCAGCATACGCATCTTCGCCATGGAGGTGTACTGCGCTTTGGTCAGCGGGTACATGATGCCACGAACGATAAAGGTGATGATGATAATGGAGAAGCCCCAGTTACCGACGAAGCTATGGATCCATTTCAGCAGTTTAAACAGCGGCTGAGAGATGAACCACAACCAACCGTAATCTACGGTCAGATCCAGGTGCGGTGCAACGGCCGCCATTTTATCCTGAATTTCCGGGCCAACCCACAGGGTGCTGGTCATTGCGCCAGACTGGCCTGGCTGAACCAGTACCGGCTGAGATTTATAGCCGATAGCGGCAATGCCGTTGCCCAGGTTCGCGGTGTAGAAGTTGTTGGTACCGTCGTTACGTGGCACCCATGCCGTTGCAAAATACTGTTGCAGCATCGCGACCCAACCGTCTTTCGCATTGACGTTCAGGTTTTCGTTATCCGCGATGGTGTCAAATTTGTATTTTTCATATTTCTCATCTGGCGTGGAGTACGCTGCGCCACGGAAAGTATGCAGTGCGAAGTTGCTGCTTCCGGTGTCACGATGAGACGGCAGATTGATGGATTGCTTCAACTGACCAAAGGTGGCGATCTCCAGCGGTTTCTCGCTGGCGTTCTGCACGCTGTAGTTCACGTTAACCGCATAGTCACCACGTTTGAGGACAAACGTTTTGGTAAAGGTATTACCCGCGGCATCCGTATAGGTCATCGGGATCTGCAGCTCGTTCTGACCATCAGCCAGTACAAAGGCGTCTTTTTCGACGTTGTACAGCGGACGTGGACCGTTAGCCGGGTTATCCGGGCCGTCACGACCTGTCAGACCGCTCTGAGCCTGATAGATAAACTGCGGCGTAGTTTCCAGCAGTTGGAACGGTTCGCTGGAACCGAGTTCTTTCGGGTAAGCTGGCAGCAGGGCCTGTTCCACATCACCACCACGGGTGTTGATGGTCAGATCAAGCACGTCAGTCTTAACCGTAATCAGTTTCCCCTGGCCACTGGCCGGTACGCCCTGGTCGGCGGCGCTACCCGCTGCGGTGGTCGTTGTCTGCGTGGTCTGTTGGGTCTGAGGTTGAGGATTTTTATCCTGCTCCCAGGCTTGCCAGATCATGAAAGACACGAACAGCAAAGCGATGACTAAAAGATTGCGTTGCGAATCCATCGTTAGTGTTCTCTGGTATCAAATGGTCCGGGCGGGACGGGATCGTCACCACCAGGGTGTAAAGGGTGGCATTTTAATACGCGTTTCACCGTCAACCAACTGCCTTTTATCACTCCAAACCTGCGCAATGCCTCAATTCCGTAGCTTGAACACGTTGGAGTGAAACGGCAATGCGGCCCAAGCAGCGGACTGATCAGGCGTTGATAGACCCGGATTAGGGCTATCAGGACCCGCGAGCCAGGCGACAGTGGCGGCGCCATAATTTTTCCAACGCTTCCGAGAGAGCACGGTTATCGAGGTCAGCAACCCCTTTTTTCGCCACCACCACGAAGTCCATTGCTGGCAACTCGTGTTGACGCAGACGAAAGCTTTCACGCGTCAGACGTTTAATCCGATTGCGTTCATGAGCGCGTCGAACGTTTTTCTTGGCGACGGTAAGACCGATACGGGGATGCCCCAGCGAATTCAGGCGGCCGAGGATGGTGATTTGCGGCGTGCCAGCCCGTTGTGGCTGCTGGAAGACGAATGTGAAATGATTGGGAGTTAACAAACGTAACTCCCTGGGAAATGCGAGCTTAACCACTCAGGGGTTAGCTTTATTACTTGGAAACGGTCAGACGAGCGCGGCCTTTAGCACGACGACGTGCCAGAACCTGACGACCATTTTTAGTAGCCATACGAGCACGGAAGCCGTGAGAACGGTTGCGCTTCAGTACAGACGGTTGAAAAGTGCGTTTCATGGCGATTTCTACCTAAACTTGAATAAATTCACTGACTTTTGCGTATACCCGAACGAGTTTCGAACGACTTACGCCACAGTGTGGGTGATTAAAGAGGCCGGATTGTAATAATTGTACACTCCGGAGTCAATTCTCTTTGCTTAAATCCCTGCCTTTTTCCGCACCTTTTCGCGTGAAAATCAGGCAGCGTTGACACCGTGTTACGGGCATCGCGCGACGGGGGAAAGATTATACGGCCTGATGAACAAAGCGCAAGGATCGCTCGGGATCTTTATGAGATCGTTTTAGCAGTATAGCGTCTTTACTCATTAATTTTTCCAATATGCGGGCGAAATCGTGCAGCACTTCTCCAGGATCGTTTACACTTATCCGGTCCTGTGAAGGCCTGTGGATAAATCAGGAAGAATCTGTGAGAAACAGAAGATCTCTTGCTCAGTTTACGCTATGATCCGCGGTCCCGATCGTTTCAAAGGATCCTGATCGGGTTAAAATTGCAGATAGCAATTCGCACGTCACCCTTTGCATAGGGTCTAGTCGATGTGCGTCAACAATCAATGAATGTTTCAGCCTTTGTCATTTATCGACTTTTGTTCGAGTGGAGTCCGCCGTGTCACTTTCGCTTTGGCAGCAGTGTCTTGCCCGATTGCAGGATGAGTTACCAGCCACAGAATTCAGTATGTGGATACGCCCTTTGCAGGCGGAACTGAGCGATAACACGCTGGCTTTGTATGCGCCAAACCGTTTTGTGCTCGATTGGGTAAGAGACAAGTACCTTAACAATATCAATGGGCTGCTGAATAACTTCTGCGGTGCAGATGCTCCGCAGCTGCGTTTTGAGGTCGGGACGAAACCCGTCAGTCAGACGCTGAGGACGCCCGTGCACAACAATGTTTCCGCACCGGCTCAGGTGACGCATCAGGTGCAGCCACAGCGCGCAGCGCCTGTTTCGACGCGTTCGGGCTGGGACAATGTGCCCGCGCCAGCAGAACCGACCTATCGCTCTAACGTCAACGTCAAACACACGTTTGATAATTTCGTTGAAGGTAAATCTAACCAGCTGGCACGCGCTGCGGCGCGTCAGGTGGCGGACAACCCAGGCGGCGCCTATAACCCGCTGTTCCTTTACGGCGGCACCGGTCTGGGTAAAACCCACCTGTTGCACGCGGTGGGAAACGGTATTATGGCGCGCAAGCCCAATGCCAAAGTGGTGTATATGCACTCCGAGCGCTTTGTACAGGACATGGTAAAAGCCCTGCAAAACAACGCGATCGAAGAGTTTAAACGCTATTACCGTTCCGTCGACGCCCTGCTCATCGATGACATCCAGTTCTTTGCCAATAAAGAACGATCCCAGGAAGAGTTTTTCCACACCTTTAACGCCCTTCTCGAAGGCAATCAGCAGATCATTTTGACCTCGGATCGCTATCCAAAAGAGATCAACGGTGTTGAGGATCGTCTGAAATCCCGCTTCGGCTGGGGGCTGACGGTAGCGATCGAACCGCCAGAACTGGAAACCCGTGTGGCGATCCTGATGAAAAAAGCCGACGAGAATGACATTCGTCTGCCGGGGGAAGTGGCCTTCTTTATTGCCAAGCGGCTACGCTCTAACGTGCGTGAGCTGGAAGGGGCGCTGAACCGAGTGATTGCCAACGCTAACTTTACCGGTCGGGCGATTACTATCGACTTCGTTCGCGAAGCGCTGCGCGATCTGCTGGCGTTGCAGGAAAAACTGGTCACTATCGACAATATTCAGAAGACGGTGGCGGAGTATTACAAAATCAAAATTGCGGATTTGCTGTCCAAGCGTCGTTCTCGCTCGGTAGCGCGTCCGCGTCAGATGGCCATGGCACTGGCGAAAGAACTCACTAACCACAGTCTGCCGGAAATTGGCGACGCGTTTGGTGGGCGCGACCACACTACGGTGCTTCATGCCTGCCGTAAGATTGAGCAGTTGCGTGAAGAAAGCCATGATATTAAAGAAGATTTCTCAAACTTAATCAGAACATTATCTTCGTGACGCTATGAAATTTACCGTTGAACGTGAACATTTATTAAAGCCGCTTCAGCAGGTCAGCGGCCCGCTGGGTGGTCGTCCTACACTGCCTATTCTCGGCAACCTGTTGCTGCAGGTAGCTGACGGTGCGCTTTCGCTGACGGGTACCGATCTTGAAATGGAAATGGTGGCCCGCGTTGCGTTGATTCAGCCGCATGAGCCTGGCGCAACCACTGTCCCGGCGCGGAAGTTCTTTGATATCTGCCGTGGCCTGCCGGAAGGCGCAGAAATTGCTGTCCAACTGGAAGGCGATCGCATGCTGGTGCGTTCAGGTCGCAGCCGTTTTTCGCTTTCCACGCTGCCTGCCGCCGACTTCCCGAATCTGGATGACTGGCAGAGTGAGGTAGAATTTACCCTGCCGCAGGCAACGATGAAGCGCCTGATTGAAGCTACCCAGTTCTCTATGGCGCATCAGGACGTACGTTACTACTTAAATGGCATGCTGTTTGAGACCGAAGGCGAAGAGTTGCGTACCGTGGCGACCGATGGTCACCGCCTGGCGGTCTGCTCTATGCCTATCGGCCAATCGCTGCCCAGCCATTCGGTGATCGTGCCGCGTAAAGGTGTGATTGAACTGATGCGTATGCTCGACGGCGGCGATAACCCGCTGCGCGTGCAGATTGGCAGCAACAATATCCGCGCGCACGTTGGCGACTTTATCTTTACTTCTAAGCTGGTGGACGGTCGCTTCCCGGATTACCGTCGCGTTCTGCCGAAAAATCCGGATAAACATCTGGAAGCCGGCTGCGATATCCTCAAGCAGGCTTTTGCCCGCGCGGCGATCCTCTCGAACGAGAAATTCCGCGGCGTGCGTCTGTATGTGAGCGAAAATCAGCTCAAAATCACCGCGAATAACCCGGAGCAGGAAGAAGCCGAAGAGATTCTGGACGTCACCTATCCGGGAACCGAAATGGAGATCGGCTTTAACGTCAGCTACGTGCTGGATGTTCTGAATGCGCTGAAGTGCGAAAACGTGCGCATCATGTTGACCGACTCTGTTTCCAGCGTACAGATTGAAGATGCGGCATCACAAAGCGCGGCTTATGTTGTTATGCCAATGCGCTTGTAGTATTTGAAAGGGGCTGGTTTACTTGCCATTTCATCTCCCGGCAGTGCTCAAAATGCTCACGTACTTCGCGTACGCTCCGCTTTTTGCGCACTGACGGCAGACGCGCCCCTTGAATGATGATGAGCTGATATGTCGCTATCCCGACTTCTAATCAAAGATTTCCGCAATATCGAAAATGCGGATCTCGCGTTATCCCCCGGCTTTAATTTCCTGGTTGGCGCTAACGGCAGCGGTAAAACCAGCGTTCTGGAAGCTATCTATACGCTCGGCCACGGTCGTGCGTTTCGCAGTTTGCAGATTGGTCGCGTCATTCGCCACGAGCAGGAGTCGTTCGTGCTTCACGGGCGGTTGCAGGGCGAAGAGCGGGAAACATCGATTGGGTTAACGAAAGATAAGCTGGGTGACAGCAAAGTGCGCATTGACGGTACCGATGGTCACAAGGTGGCGGAACTGGCGCTATTGATGCCGATGCAACTGATCACCCCCGAGGGGTTTACTTTACTCAACGGCGGCCCCAAATACAGAAGAGCATTCCTCGATTGGGGATGCTTTCACAATGAAGCCGGATTTTTCACCGCCTGGAGCAACCTTAAGCGCTTGCTCAGGCAGCGCAATGCGGCGCTGCGCCAGGTGAGTCGTTACGAGCAACTGCGTCCGTGGGATAAAGAACTGATCCCACTGGCGGAACAAATCAGCACCTGGCGCGCGGAGTACAGCGCCGGTATCGCGCAGGATATGGCGGATACCTGCCAGCAGTTTCTTCCTGAATTTTCTCTCTCCTTCTCTTTCCAGCGCGGCTGGGAGAAAGAGACGGATTATGCCGAGGTGCTGGAACGCGGTTTTGAACGCGACCGCATGTTGACCTACACCGCGCATGGCCCGCATAAAGCGGATTTCCGCATACGCGCCGACGGTGCGCCGGTGGAAGATACCTTATCGCGTGGGCAGTTAAAGCTGCTAATGTGCGCCTTACGTCTGGCGCAAGGGGAGTTCCTCACCCGTGAGAGCGGGCGACGGTGTCTCTACCTGATAGATGATTTTGCCTCTGAACTTGATGATGCGCGTCGTGGACTGCTGGCCAGTCGATTAAAAGCGACACAATCTCAGGTCTTTGTCAGCGCAATCAGTGCTGAACACGTTCTGGACATGTCGGACAAAAATTCGAAGATGTTCACCGTGGAAAAGGGTAAAATAACGGATTAACCCAAGTTTAAATGAGCGAGAAACGTTGATGTCGAATTCTTATGACTCCCCCAGTATCAAAGTCCTGAAAGGACTGGATGCGGTGCGTAAGCGCCCGGGTATGTATATCGGCGATACGGATGACGGCACCGGTTTGCACCACATGGTATTCGAGGTGGTAGATAACGCTATCGACGAAGCGCTCGCGGGTCACTGTAAAGATATTATTGTCACCATCCATGCCGACAACTCTGTCTCCGTACAGGATGATGGACGCGGTATCCCGACCGGTATTCACCCGGAAGAGGGCGTATCGGCGGCGGAAGTGATCATGACCGTTCTGCACGCAGGCGGTAAATTCGACGATAACTCCTATAAAGTGTCCGGCGGTCTGCACGGTGTGGGTGTCTCCGTAGTGAACGCCCTGTCGCAGAAACTGGAACTGGTTATCCAGCGCGATAACAAAATCCACCGTCAGATCTACGAGCACGGCGTCCCGCAGGCACCGCTTGCTGTGACCGGCGATACCGATAAAACCGGTACGATGGTGCGTTTCTGGCCGAGCTATGAAACCTTTACTAACGTCATTGAGTTCGAATACGAGATTCTGGCGAAGCGTCTGCGCGAGCTGTCGTTCCTGAACTCTGGCGTCTCCATTCGCCTGAAAGACAAGCGCGATGGTAAAGAAGACCATTTCCATTATGAAGGCGGCATCAAGGCGTTCGTTGAGTATCTGAACAAGAACAAAACGCCGATCCACCCGAATATCTTCTATTTCTCCACCGAAAAAGACGGCATCGGCGTGGAAGTCGCGCTGCAGTGGAACGACGGTTTCCAGGAAAACATCTACTGCTTTACCAACAACATTCCTCAGCGTGACGGCGGTACGCACCTTGCTGGCTTCCGTGCGGCGATGACCCGTACCCTGAACGCCTACATGGACAAAGAAGGCTACAGCAAAAAGGCGAAAGTCAGCGCCACCGGTGATGACGCCCGTGAAGGTCTGATTGCCGTGGTGTCTGTGAAGGTACCGGATCCGAAATTCTCCTCCCAGACCAAAGATAAGCTGGTCTCCTCTGAGGTGAAAACGGCGGTAGAACAGCAGATGAACGAACTGCTGAGCGAATACCTGCTGGAAAATCCGTCTGACGCCAAAATCGTGGTCGGCAAAATTATCGATGCGGCCCGTGCCCGTGAAGCGGCTCGTCGCGCGCGTGAAATGACGCGTCGTAAAGGGGCTCTGGATCTGGCGGGTCTGCCGGGCAAGCTGGCGGACTGTCAGGAACGCGACCCGGCGCTGTCTGAATTGTACCTTGTGGAAGGGGACTCCGCGGGCGGCTCTGCAAAACAGGGGCGTAACCGTAAGAACCAGGCGATTCTGCCGCTGAAGGGTAAAATCCTCAACGTAGAGAAAGCGCGCTTCGACAAGATGCTCTCTTCCCAGGAAGTGGCGACGCTTATCACCGCGCTCGGTTGTGGTATTGGTCGTGACGAGTACAACCCGGATAAATTGCGCTATCACAGCATCATCATCATGACCGATGCGGACGTCGATGGCTCGCACATCCGTACGCTGCTGTTGACTTTCTTCTATCGTCAGATGCCGGAAATTGTGGAACGCGGCCACGTGTACATTGCCCAGCCACCGCTGTACAAGGTGAAAAAAGGCAAACAGGAACAGTACATTAAAGACGATGAAGCGATGGACCAGTACCAGATCTCCATCGCGCTGGATGGCGCAACGCTGCACATCAACGCCAGCGCGCCGGCACTGTCTGGCGAAGCGTTAGAAAAACTGGTTTCTGAGTACAATACTACGCAGAAAATGATTGGTCGTATGGAGCGTCGCTTCCCGAAAGCGCTGCTGAAAGAGCTGGTTTATCAGCCGACGCTGACCGAAGCCAACCTGGCTGACGAGCAGACAGTGACCCGTTGGGTGAACACACTGATTACTGAGCTGAACGAGAAAGAACAGCACGGTAGCCAGTGGAAGTTCGATATCCAGCACAATACGGAACAGAATCTGTTTGAACCGATCGTTCGCGTGCGTACCCATGGTGTGGACACCGATTACGCGCTGGATCATGAGTTTGTGACTGGTGCTGAATACCGTCGTATTTGCACACTCGGCGAGAAACTGCGTGGCCTGATCGAAGACGACGCGTTTATTGAACGTGGCGAACGTCGTCAACCGGTTACCAGCTTCGAGCAGGCGCTGGACTGGCTGGTGAAAGAGTCACGTCGCGGCCTTGCGATCCAGCGTTATAAAGGTCTGGGCGAGATGAACCCGGATCAGCTGTGGGAAACCACCATGGATCCGGAAAGTCGTCGTATGCTGCGCGTTACCGTGAAGGATGCGATTGCTGCCGACCAGCTGTTCACCACGTTGATGGGCGACGCCGTTGAACCGCGTCGTGCCTTCATCGAAGAGAACGCCCTGAAAGCGGCAAATATCGATATTTAATCCATGCCTGTAGGCCGGATAAGGCGGTTTTACGCCGCCATCCGGCAAGATTCTGCGTTATGCCTGATGGCGCGTTGCTTATCAGGCCGACAATCGATCGTCAAAAGGGGAATCCTGATTCCCCTTCCTATCCCCCTTTATCCCCGACTCTTTTACTGTTTTTTGAGCGGAATCGCGTTAGCATGAGTCAGGACTCATTTAATGCGGGGAATTCATGGCTATCAAACTCATTGCTATCGATATGGATGGCACTCTTCTGCTGCCCGATCACACCATTTCACCCGCGGTTAAACGTGCGATTGCCGCCGCCCGTGAAAAAGGGGTCAACGTGGTGCTGACCACCGGTCGTCCGTATGCTGGCGTGCACAGCTATCTGAAAGAACTGCATATGGAGCAGCCCGGCGATTACTGTATCACCTACAACGGTGCGCTGGTGCAGAAGGCTGGCGATGGCAGTACCGTTGCGCAAACTGCGCTGAGCTATGACGACTACCGCTACCTGGAAAAACTCTCCCGCGAGGTGGGTTCGCACTTTCACGCGCTGGATCGTACCACGCTGTATACTGCGAACCGCGATATCAGCTACTACACCGTGCATGAATCCTATGTCGCGACCATTCCTCTGGTGTTCTGTGAAGCGGAGAAGATGGATCCGCAAACGCAGTTCCTGAAAGTGATGATGATTGATGAACCCGCGATCCTCGATCGGGCCATCGCCCGTATTCCGGCGGAAGTGAAAGAGAAGTATACCGTGCTGAAAAGTGCGCCGTACTTCCTCGAAATCCTCGACAAACGCGTCAATAAAGGCACTGGTGTGAAATCGCTGGCGGATGCGCTGGGTATCAAACCGGAGGAGATTATGGCGATTGGCGATCAGGAAAACGACATTGCGATGATCGAGTACGCTGGTCTTGGTGTGGCTATGGATAATGCCATTCCCTCGGTGAAAGAGGTTGCCAACTTTGTCACTAAATCGAATCTGGAAGATGGCGTCGCGTATGCCATTGAGCAGCACGTCCTGAAGTAATTCCTCCCGGTTGATTTGCCATAACCCGCGTTGATCGCGGGTTTTTTTATCCTCGTCGTTTACTCCTCATAACATTTTTATTACCGATTGTCGTTTTTGTGATCTAAATTGTAGTACAACACATTTGTGTTGTACTACATTGTGCGCAAAGGAATGGCGAATGACATCACGTTAGTACTACAAAATTGAGGCGAATTTCAGCGATAACGGTAAAGTAGAGGGGATCTTCCAGAGCACAAGGACTCTCCATGACTCTCAATAAAACCGATCGCATTGTCATCACGCTGGGCAAACAGATTGTCAGCGGCAAGTACGTACCGGGTGCGGCGCTCCCTGCGGAAGCGGAGCTGTGTGAGGAGTTTGAAACCTCACGCAACATCATTCGCGAAGTGTTTCGCTCGTTGATGGCGAAGCGGCTGATAGAAATGAAACGTTATCGCGGTGCCTTTGTAACACCGCGGAATCAGTGGAATTACCTCGATACCGACGTACTGCAATGGGTACTGGAAAACGACTACGACCCGCGGTTAATCAGCGCGATGAGCGAAGTCCGAAACCTGGTGGAACCAGCCATTGCTCGCTGGGCAGCGGAACGTGCGACCTCGAGTGATTTGGCTGAAATTGAATCGGCGCTCAATGACATGATCGCCAACAACCAGGACCGGGAGGCCTTTAATGAAGCGGATATCCGCTATCACGAGGCGGTATTGCAGTCGGTGCATAACCCGGTTTTACAACAGCTGAGCGTGGCGATCACCTCGCTTCAGCGAGCAGTATTTGAACGGACCTGGATGGGCGATGAAGCCAACATGCCAAAAACGCTCCAGGAACATAAGGCGCTATTCGATGCGATACGGCACCAGGATAGCAATGCGGCAGAGCAGGCGGCCCTGACCATGATCGCCAGCTCGACACGAAGGTTGAAGGAAATCACATGACATCTCGCTACATCGCTATTGACTGGGGATCGACCAATTTGCGCGCCTGGCTTTATCAGGGCGACAAATGCCTGGAAAGCAGGCATTCAGAAGCGGGCGTTACGCGTCTGAACGGCAGGTCCCCCGAAGCGGTGTTAGCAGATGTCACACAGCACTGGCGCGACAGCGCCACACCGGTGGTGATGGCAGGGATGGTGGGTAGCAACGTCGGCTGGAAGATTGCCCCGTATCTGCCGGTTCCTGCTCATTTCTCTGCCATTGGTGAGCAATTAACCGCCGTTAGCGACAATGTCTGGATCATTCCCGGCTTGTGTGTCTCACGCGATGATAACCACAATGTGATGCGCGGTGAAGAGACACAGCTTCTCGGCGCGCGCACGCTTTCTCCTTCTTCTGTCTATGTGATGCCCGGAACGCACTGTAAATGGGTGCAGGCTGATGCGCAGCAAATCCATGATTTTCGCACCGTAATGACCGGCGAATTACACCATTTGCTGTTGCAACACTCGCTGGTGGGTGCCGGTTTACCGGAGCAGCAGGCTTCTTCTGCCGCATTTACTGCTGGACTTGATCGTGGGATCCGCGCCGCTGCCGTTTTGCCGCAACTTTTTGAGGTCCGCGCCTCTCACGTGCTGGGCCATCTCCCGCGCGAGCAGGTCAGCGAATTTCTCTCCGGCCTGTTGATTGGCGCAGAAGTCGCCAGCATGAGTGAACAATTCGCCGGGTCGCAGTCCATTACTCTCGTCGCAGGTGCAGCGCTGACGTCCCGCTACCAGCAGGCGTTCCACGCCATTGGGCGTAACGTCTGTGCTGTGTCCGGCGATACGGCATTTCAGGCAGGTATAAGGAGCATCGCTCATGCAGTGGCAAACTAATCTCCCTCTCATCGCGATTTTGCGCGGTATAACCCCCGAGGAGGCACTCGCACACGTTGGCGCGGTGATCGACGCTGGATTTGACGCGGTGGAAATTCCGCTCAACTCGCCGCAGTGGGAAAAAAGCATTCCGGCGGTCGTCGACGCGTATGGCGATAAAGCGCTGATTGGCGCAGGTACGGTCTTAAAGCCAGAGCAGGTTGATAGGCTCGCCAAAATGGGTTGCAAACTGATCGTTACGCCGAACATTCAGCCGGAAGTCATTCGTCGTGCCGTGAGTTACGGCATGACCGTCTGTCCCGGCTGCGCGACGGCCTCGGAGGCCTTTACCGCGCTGGACGCCGGCGCGCAGGCGCTGAAAATTTTCCCGTCATCGGCCTTTGGTCCGGACTACATCAAAGCGCTGAAAGCGGTATTGCCCGCCAGTGCTCCGGTCTTCGCCGTGGGCGGCGTGACGCCAGAAAACCTGGCGCAGTGGATAAACGCCGGGTGTGTGGGCGCGGGGTTGGGCAGCGATCTGTATCGTGCCGGACAGTCCGTAGCGCGTACCGCACAGCAGGCGGCGGCATTTGTTAAGGCATATCGAGAGGTAGTGAAATGAAAATAACCAAACTCACCACGTACCGTTTACCTCCGCGTTGGATGTTCCTGAAAATTGAAACCGACGAAGGCGTCGTCGGCTGGGGCGAGCCGGTGATTGAAGGCCGCGCGCGTACCGTTGAAGCGGCGGTACATGAACTGGGTGATTACCTGATTGGTCAGGACCCGGCGCGTATTAACGATTTGTGGCAGGTGATGTACCGCGCAGGCTTCTATCGCGGTGGTCCGATTATGATGAGCGCCATCGCCGGTATCGACCAGGCGCTGTGGGACATCAAAGGTAAAGTGCTGAATGCTCCGGTCTGGCAGTTGATGGGCGGCCTGGTGCGCGACAAAATCAAAGCCTACAGCTGGGTTGGCGGCGATCGTCCTGCGGAAGTGATCGACGGCATTAAGCAGCTGCGCAATATCGGCTTTGACACCTTTAAGCTCAACGGCTGCGAAGAGATGGGGGTGATTGATAACTCGCGGGCGGTCGATCGTGCGGTGAATACCGTGGCGCAAATCCGTGAGGCTTTTGGCAACGAGATTGAGTTTGGTCTGGATTTCCACGGCCGCGTCAGCGCGCCAATGGCGAAAGTGCTGATTAAAGAGCTGGAGCCCTATCGCCCGCTGTTTATTGAAGAGCCGGTACTGGCGGAACAGGCGGAGTACTACCCGAAACTGGCCGAGCAGACCCATATTCCGATCGCCGCGGGTGAACGCATGTTTTCGCGCTTCGAGTTTAAACGGGTGCTGGAAGCGGGCGGGCTGGCGATTTTGCAGCCGGACCTGTCACATGCTGGCGGTATCACGGAATGCTACAAAATTGCCGCGATGGCGGAAGCCTATGACGTGGCGCTGGCTCCGCACTGCCCGCTGGGTCCTATCGCGCTGGCAGCCTGTCTGCACGTCGACTTTGTTTCGCGCAACGCGGTGTTCCAGGAACAAAGCATGGGCATTCACTATAACAAGGGCGCGGAGCTGCTCGACTTTGTGAAAAACAAAGACGATTTCAACATGGAAGGCGGGTTCTTTAAACCGTTGATGAAGCCGGGACTTGGCGTGGATATTGATGAGGCCAAAGTCATTGAGCTGAGTAAAAATGCGCCGGACTGGCGTAATCCGCTGTGGCGTCATGAAGACGGCAGTGTAGCGGAGTGGTAATTCGCCGGATGGCGCTACGCTGATCCGGCCTACCCCCTGTAGGCCCGGTAAGCGCAGCGCCACCGGGCATTAAATTCAACAATAAAAAACACACCCTCTGTAAATGACAGGGCATGGTGAGCGGCTTCGCTATGCCCAAAATCTGGAGACAGATTGCGATGGATATTCCAGTTACTGCTGCAAAAACAGGGCGTCGCCGTTACCTGACGCTGGTTATGATCTTTATTACCGTGGTCATCTGTTATGTCGACCGCGCCAACCTTGCGGTGGCGTCGGCGCATATTCAGGAAGAGTTTGGCATTACGAAAGCAGAAATGGGCTACGTGTTCTCAGCCTTTGCCTGGCTGTATACGCTATGCCAGATCCCGGGGGGCTGGTTCCTTGACCGCGTCGGCTCCCGTCTGACCTATTTTATCGCGATCTTCGGCTGGTCGGTGGCAACCCTCTTCCAGGGGTTCGCTACCGGGTTGATGTCGTTGATTGGTCTGCGTGCAATTACCGGGATATTCGAGGCCCCGGCATTTCCAACGAACAACCGCATGGTGACGAGCTGGTTCCCGGAACAGGAACGCGCTTCCGCCGTGGGTTTTTATACTTCAGGACAGTTTGTCGGCCTGGCGTTCCTGACACCGCTGCTGATCTGGATTCAGGAGATGCTGAGCTGGCACTGGGTGTTCATTGTCACCGGAGGGATCGGCATTATCTGGTCACTTGTCTGGTTTAAGGTGTATCAGCCGCCTCGTCTGACCAAAAGTATCACCAAAGCGGAACTGGACTATATTCGTGACGGCGGCGGCCTGGTGGATGGCGATGCGCCCGTTAAGAAAGAGGCGCGTCAGCCGCTGACCAAAGCAGACTGGAAGCTGGTGTTTCACCGTAAGCTGGTGGGCGTTTATCTGGGCCAGTTTGCCGTCACCTCTACGTTATGGTTCTTCCTGACGTGGTTCCCAAACTACCTGACGCAGGAAAAAGGCATTACCGCGCTGAAGGCGGGCTTTATGACCACCGTTCCGTTCCTGGCGGCATTCTTTGGCGTGCTGCTTTCCGGATGGCTGGCGGATAAATTGGTGAAAAAAGGCCTCTCCCTTGGCGTGGCGCGTAAAACGCCGATTATCTGCGGCCTGTTAATCTCTACCTGCATTATGGGCGCAAATTACACCAACGATCCGGTGTGGATTATGACCCTGATGGCGATAGCGTTCTTCGGCAACGGGTTTGCCTCCATCACCTGGTCGCTGGTCTCTTCGCTGGCGCCAATGCGCCTCATTGGTCTGACCGGAGGCGTGTTCAACTTTGTTGGCGGACTGGGGGGGATTACCGTTCCGCTGGTGATTGGCTACCTTGCGCAAGACTACGGATTTGGCCCTGCACTGGTCTATATCTCTGTCGTTGCTCTGATTGGCGCACTCTCTTACATCCTGTTGGTGGGGGATGTAAAACGCGTGGGTTAATACTCCTTTGCCAGCCCACCAGACGTTGCGGTGGGCTGGTCATCCTGACTGAGCGGGATATGCGCGATACCGCTTCGCATAATCGCGTTTCGCAATATGGGCGCAGTTAAACAGCGACTCTTCAGGATCTTGCCATATAGCTTGCAGCGCAGTTTGCGAGTGGCTTTCCGGTAAGCGCGGTTCATCTCCGGCGCATCTTTTATCAGTACGGACTTGAGGATCTCCGCGCTATCCAGGGCGTAGCTTATCCCTTCCAGTGAACTGGCGCTGATAAATCCGGCCGCCTCGCCAATCAGAAACGCGTTTTCTTCGCCGCAGACGAAATCCGCCCAGCGCGACGGAAAGAGCACGGTACATTTCTCGCTTTTTACCGGTGTGCCGAAGCGGAATTGAAACGCAGTCATTCTCTCTTTCAGCGCTTCGAAGCGCGCCTGGCCATCCTTCATGGGATACGCGCCGCCAAAAATGAAATAACCGTCTTTACTGATACTCCAGGAGTAACAGTCCGTCGCGGCGTTATCGAAAATGCAGGCGTAAAACGGGACCGGATGACGTTCCGCGAACCACTGCTGGATGGCGACATATTTACGAATCTGATGGTCCGGATAAAGATAACGACGTACCAGAGAATTTGCCCCGTCGGCACCCACCAGATAACGGGCGGTAATCTGCTGCTCCCAACCGTCGGCACGAAAAATCACGTGCCACTTCCCCTCTTCTCGCCAGATTTTTCGACACAGGCTGTCGTGGTACACCTGTACCTCATCCGGGATCAGTGATTTCATCCATAAATCAAAGGCATGACGGTTGATATTGATGTAGCTGCGCTGGTAATTGCGCGTCAACGATGCGTCGGCATCCACCGTTTTAACGCTGAAAATCTGCGGGTTAGCAATGACGTCCACCGGTAGCGTGATCCCATCGCGAATAAACGAACGCTGCGCGTCCGGTGCCAGTAAACCGCCGCAGGGCTTGGTGAACCCCTCGTTGCCGCACTGCCGTTTTTTATCCAGCGCAAGCACGCGCATCCTGCCGCTCAATTTACGTGCCAGCGCTGCGCCGGCCGGGCCGAGACCGATAATCGCTACGTCGAAATGTTCCATCTCTTTGTCCGCAAAAATGAAGATGGCACTACGCTAAAGCCTGAAAGTGAAGTCCTTGTGAAGTATGATTGATGAAATTGTTCTCGACCCGAGCATCTCATGAAGCAAATCACCTTTACGCCGCGTAATCATCAGCTTACCAATACCCGGACCTGGACGCCGGACAGCCACTGGCTGGTTTTTGACGTCCGTCCGTCAGGGGCTTCTTTCACCGGCGAAACCATTGAACGGGTGAATGTTCATACCGGTGAGCTGGAGGTGATTTATCGCGCGACGCTGGGGGCGCACGTCGGCGTGGTAACCGTGCATCCGCAGACCGAGAAATATGTATTTATTCATGGGCCTGAAAACCCGGACGCGACGTGGCAATACGACTTTCATCATCGTCGCGGCGTGATTGCCGAACAGGGAGAAGTGACAAATCTGGACGCGATGGATATCACTTCGCCCTACACGCCGGGTGCACTGCGCGGCGGCAGTCATGTTCACGTTTTCAGCCCGAATGGCGAGTTCGTCAGCTTTACCTACAACGACCATGTGATGCATGAACGCGATCTGGCGCTGGATTTACGTAACGTTGGCGTCGCAGTGCCTTATGGACCGGTAACGGTATCGGCGCAGCACCCAAGAGAGTACAGCGGCAGTCACTGGTGCGTGCTGGTCAGCCAGACGACGCCCGAACCCACGCCTGGCAGCGATGAGATCTCTCGCGCCTATGAAGAGGGCTGGGTGGGGAATCATGCGCTGGCGTTTATCGGCGACACGCTGTCTGAAAACGGCGAGAAAGTGCCTGAACTGTTTCTGGTAGAACTCCCGCAGGATGAGGCGGGCTGGAAAACGCCCGGAGTGACTCCCCTGGAAGGCACCGACGCAACCCTGCCCTCTCCGCCGCGCGGGGTTGTCCAGCGTCGACTGACGTTTACCCATGCACGCCGCTTCCCCGGGCTGACGACTGTCCCGCGCCACTGGGTGCGCTGTAATCCGCAGGCGACGGAGATTGCGTTTCTGATGCGCGATGACGTGGGTATTGTGCAACTGTGGTTGATTTC
Source organism: Citrobacter sp. T1.2D-1 (assembly GCF_950098555.1). Lineage (NCBI taxonomy): Bacteria > Pseudomonadati > Pseudomonadota > Gammaproteobacteria > Enterobacterales > Enterobacteriaceae > Citrobacter > Citrobacter sp. T1.2D-1. Next base: position 408,313 of record NZ_CATNHH010000012.1, on the reverse strand, counting down.
GACTCAGGGCGGTGAACCCCGCCAGTTGACCCATCACGCTACGGGTATTCAGTCCGCGTTCAACTGGCATCCGACAGGGAAATGGCTGGGATTTGTGCTGGATAATCGCATTGCCTGCTGCGATGCGCACACTGGAGACATTACGTTTTCAACGCAGAACCACGGTACCCCGCCCTCAGCGGATGCCGTGGTTTTCTCGCCTGATGGTCGATTTGTCGCGTGGATGGAAGAGGTAGACGGTTTCCGTCAGTTGTGGATGACAGAAACCGGGCGGTAATCAGGGGGCGGGCATTTTCGCAGGAGGGATTACGGAGTTGGTTATCTGTGTTCTCTCCTCGCTTCTTTCGACACGCGATCTGACCGAATTATCTTTACGGAACAGATCCCACGGCAACAGGAGTGTGTCCATTACTGCAGTAAAGGGCATGTCCAGTATGGCCAGCGATTTAGTACCCCAATTGGTATCGTCATCCCCTATCATAGCGGCGCTGGCGCGGGTGCCAGGATAAGTTCCCTCTTTACCACCGGTATGTGACATTACGCTGGAGCAACCACTCAGTAAAACCATCCCACTGCACATCATCAGCGTTAACAACACATTTCTTATCATGATTTATTCATCTGTTGATCATCGGTGTTTGCCTGATGAGTTATAGCGATCCCTTGCCAGAAATAACATCCTCATCACGTCGCACTGTGGCGGCTATCGCACTTTAACCTTTAGTGCTCTCCCACCCAGTCTATGCAATAGACAGCAAACTGCAAAAAAAGTCCGCCAGGGATGCTTGAAAAGTTCGCAATCAGACCCATTTTGATGGTGTAGACAAATGAAGAACACGCCTGATGGGTGTTCTGACTACCCGGCCTGTCCATGATGGAAGGTCAATGACATTCTCGCTGATTTCAGGAGCTATTGATTATGCGTAACTTTGATTTATCCCCGCTGTACCGTTCTGCTATTGGTTTCGACCGCCTGTTTAACCTGCTGGAAAACAACCAGAGCCAGAGTAATGGCGGCTACCCTCCGTATAACGTTGAGCTGGTAGACGAAAATCATTACCGCATTGCCATTGCCGTTGCCGGTTTCGCAGAAAGTGAGCTGGAAATTACCGCACAGGACAACCTGCTGGTGGTGAAAGGCGCGCATGCGGACGAGCAAAAAGAACGGACTTACCTTTACCAGGGCATCGCGGAACGCAACTTTGAGCGTAAGTTCCAGTTAGCTGAGAACATCCATGTTCGCGGCGCGAATCTGGTCAATGGTCTGCTGTACATCGATCTCGAGCGCGTAATTCCGGAAGCGAACAAACCGCGCCGTATCGAAATCAATTAATTCTGTCGGGCCGCGCTGCGCGGCCTGTTATCCCAGGCTTGCCGACAGGGAGCCGATGCGAATCTACGGATTTGCAGATATCACTCGCTTCTTAGAAGGAGATTATAATTATGCGTAACTACGATTTATCCCCACTGCTGCGTCAATGGATCGGTTTTGACAAACTGGCCAACGCGTTACAAAACACCGGTGAAAGCCAGAGCTTCCCACCCTATAACATTGAAAAAAGTGACGATAATCACTATCGCATTACGCTTGCGCTGGCTGGTTTCCGTCAGGAAGACCTGGATATTCAGTTGGAAGGCACCCGCCTGACCGTTAAGGGCACGCCGCAGCAGCCTGAAAAAGAGACCAAATGGTTGCATCAGGGACTGGTCACCCAGTCGTTCAGCCTGAGCTTTACCCTGGCTGAAAACATGGAGGTTTCCGGCGCGACATTTACCAACGGGTTGTTGCATATCGATTTAACCCGTAATGTCCCGGAAACCGTTGCACCGCAACGTATCGCTATCAGCGAACGCCCCGCATTAAATAGCTAATTTAGCTCCTTGCCTTTGCCCCGCCAGAAATGACGGGGCTTTTTTGTGCGCGAAGACAACATCGGATTCGGGTAGTGATGCCATTGCCTGAAGAAAGCATTCAGCAACTTCAGGTTTTGATGAGGAAAAAGGGGGGGGAACGCCCATCAGAAGGGCGCTTTAGCGTCGTTTCAGCATCAGAATGTGCGCCAGCCTGCATATATGCCTGAACGGTTCAGTCATAATCCACTTAAATAGAAATGTTATTCACAGGGAACAAAAAAATGAGTGATATAGCATTGACGGTCAGCGTTCTGGCGTTGGTGGCGGTTGTCGGATTATGGATCGGCAATATCAAGGTGCGGGGTGTCGGCTTTGGCATCGGCGGCGTGTTATTCGGCGGTATCATCGTCGGCCACTTCGTTGATCAGGCTGGGGTGACGCTGAGCGGTGATATGCTGCACTTCATCCAGGAATTTGGCCTGATTCTTTTTGTTTACACCATTGGGATTCAGGTTGGACCGGGGTTCTTTGCCTCGCTGCGGGTTTCTGGTCTGCGTCTCAACCTGTTTGCGATTCTGATCGTCATCATGGGTGGGCTGGTCACCGCAATCCTGCATAAAGTTTTCGCCATTCCGCTGCCGGTGGTGCTGGGGATTTTCTCCGGTGCGGTCACCAATACCCCGGCACTGGGTGCCGGACAACAAATCCTGCGCGATCTGGGCACACCAATGGAACTGGTTGACCAGATGGGGATGAGCTACGCGATGGCGTATCCATTTGGGATTTGCGGTATTTTGCTGACCATGTGGCTGATGCGAATGATATTTCGTGTGAATGTGGAAGCAGAAGCGCGGGAGCATGAATCGACGCTCACTAACGGGCATTCGTTGATTCAGACTATCAATATCCGCGTTGAGAACCCCAACCTGAACAATATGGCGATTCAGGATGTGCCTATCCTCAACAGCGATAAAATTATCTGTTCACGACTGAAGCGTGAAGAGACGCTGATGGTGCCGTCGCCGGGAACCGTGATCCAGATGGGCGACCTTTTGCACCTGGTGGGGCAACCGGGCGATCTGCACAACGCGCAACTGGTGATTGGTCAGGAGGTGGATACGTCACTGTCGACCCGGGGAACCGATTTGCGCGTCGAACGCGTCGTGGTCACCAACGAAAAAGTGCTCGGCAAACGTATCCGCGATTTGCACTTTAAAGAGCGTTACGACGTGGTGATTTCTCGACTGAACCGTGCGGGCGTTGAACTGGTAGCCAGTAGCGATGCCAGTCTGCAGTTTGGTGACATCCTCAATCTGGTGGGACGACCGACCTCGATTGATGCGGTTGCCAATGTTGTGGGTAACGCCCAGCAAAAACTGCAGCAGGTGCAGATGCTGCCAGTGTTTATCGGTATCGGTCTGGGGGTGTTGCTTGGATCCATTCCGCTCTTTGTTCCCGGCTTCCCGGTGGCGTTAAAGCTGGGCCTGGCGGGCGGGCCGCTGATTATGGCATTGATTCTGGGGCGTATTGGTAGCATTGGTAAGCTGTACTGGTTTATGCCGCCGAGCGCGAACCTGGCGTTACGTGAACTGGGAATTGTGCTGTTCCTTGCCGTGGTGGGACTGAAATCGGGTGGTGACTTTATCGATACGCTGACCCGGGGGGATGGTCTGAGCTGGGTGGGCTACGGTATTTTTATTACTGCTATACCGCTTATCACCGTAGGTTTACTGGCTCGTATTTTCGCCAAAATGAATTACCTGACGCTGTGCGGGATGTTGGCCGGTTCGATGACCGATCCGCCGGCGCTGGCATTTGCTAATAACCTGCATGCCACCAGCGGCGCGGCGGCGCTGTCGTATGCGACGGTGTATCCGTTGGTGATGTTCCTGCGCATTATCACCCCGCAGTTGCTGGCGGTGATTTTCTGGGGAATGGGCTAATCTCAGGCTGAGTCCGGGTGGACGCGCCGTAAATGGTAGTCCACCTGATACTCGCTGGCGTTTCTGAACATCACCGAATAATTCAAAAACTCTCCGCTATCGCTGTATGACAGTGACGTAATCCGTAACAGCGGTGTCTGCTCCGGCACATTCATTTGGGTTGAAAGCTGTTTATCCGCAAGTACAGGTGACAGACTTTCATAATTACCGCTGATCGTGATCCCACACTCTTTCTCAATGTAATCGAATTTTGATCCCTCAAGATGGGCAAGCGAAAGATTGCGAAAGAGTTTTACCGGCATATAACTGTCTTCCAGCATTAAGGGCTTACCCTCAACATAGCGTACGCGGCGTGAAAAATAGATGCGTTCGTTTATCTGAATGCGTAGCTGGCTGGCAATCGCCGGTGGCGCAGGCATGACTTCGAAAACCAGCACCTGACTGGTCACCTCTTTCCCCTGTCGCTTCAGTACTTCCGCCAGCCCGGTCAGGTTGGAGGTTTCATGATGGACATCTTTGCGCGCCACGTAGGTTCCGCTACCGTGACGGCGCACGACTAAACCCCACTCCACCAGCACGTCAATCGCTTTACGGATCGTCATTCGCGAGACCGCAAACTCGACGGCGAGCTTTTTTTCACCCGGCAACGGACTTCCGATGTTGTAATCAGAAGAATTTAAGCGAATTCGTAGTCGTTCTGCTATCGATTTATAGATCACCACCAGACCTCTTTTTCCCTTTAAACACCGTAGTCAAAACGTTCAGATGTCTAATTTTTATTTAAAAAGTAGACCTCATTGATGAAATTAAAACCATGAAAGCGATCACGAATCGTCGCGGCATGTCATGTCCTGAGGATCGCAACTTTCTATTCTCGTGTCAGGCCAGCAATCACTACAAAAAAGGCCTCTCCCTACTGGCTGTTATATGAGGATGTGAAAATGCTCAGTCAAATACAACGTTTTGGTGGCGCGATGTTCACCCCGGTACTGCTCTTTCCTTTTGCCGGTATTGTGGTGGGTATTGCAATCATGCTCCGTAACCCACTTTTTGTGGGGGAAGCGCTCACCGATCCCAACAGTCTTTTTGCACAAATCGTCACCATTATTGAAGAAGGCGGATGGGCGGTGTTCCGCAATATGCCGTTGATTTTCGCCGTCGGTTTGCCTATTGGTCTGGCAAAACAGGCCCAGGGACGTGCCTGCCTCGCAGTACTGGTCAGCTTCCTGACATGGAATTACTTTATCAATGCGATGGGGATGACCTGGGGCCATTTTTTTGGTGTCGATTTTAGTGTAGACCCGACAGCGGGTAGCGGTTTGACCATGATGGCCGGGATTAAAACGCTTGATACCAGCATTATTGGCGCCATTGCCATTTCAGGTATTGTCACCGCGCTCCATAACCGTTTTTTTGATAAACCACTGCCTGTATTTCTGGGGATTTTCCAGGGAACCTCATTTGTCGTCATCATTGCTTTTCTGGTGATGATTCCCTGCGCCTGGCTAACTCTACTGGGGTGGCCAAAAGTACAAATGGGCATCGAATCACTGCAGGCGTTTTTACGTTCTGCCGGAGCCCTTGGTGTATGGGTCTATATTTTCCTCGAACGCATCCTTATCCCAACTGGTTTACACCACTTTGTCTATGGTCCGTTCATTTTTGGTCCGGCAGTGGTGGAAAGTGGCATTCAGGTCTACTGGGCTCAGCATTTGCAGGAATTCAGTCAGAGTACTGAACCGCTGAAAACCCTGTTCCCGGAAGGTGGCTTTGCGCTACACGGTAATTCTAAAGTCTTTGGTTCAGTAGGGATTGCGCTGGCGCTCTACTTTACCGCCACCCCAGAAAACCGTGTAAAAGTGGCCGGTTTACTTATCCCTGCGACGCTAACAGCCATGCTGGTGGGGATTACCGAACCACTGGAATTTACCTTCCTGTTTATCTCGCCGTTACTTTTTGCCGTGCACGCGGTGCTGGCAGCCTCGATGGCGACAGTCATGTACATGTGCGGCGTGGTGGGCAACTTTGGTGGTGGTCTGTTGGATCAGTTCCTGCCACAGAACTGGATACCGATGTTCCATAACCATGCGTCAATGATGTTTATCCAGATTGCCGTTGGCATCTGTTTTACGGCCCTCTACTTCGTCATCTTTCGTGCGCTGATCCTGCGTTTCAACCTGAAAACACCGGGTCGTGAAGAGAGCGAGATCAAACTCTACAGCAAAGCGGATTACCAGGCCGCGCGCGGTAAAACCAGCGCCGCGGCCGCTTCTGATAACCCATTGGGTCAGGCTGCCGGTTTGCTACAGGCGCTCGGTGGCGCAGCCAACATTGAAAGTATTAACAACTGTGCCACCCGGTTACGTATCGCACTGATTGACATGGCAAAAACTCAAAGTGATGACGTCTTCAAAGCGCTCGGCGCACACGGTGTTGTGCGTCGCGGTAACGGTATTCAGGTGATTGTCGGCCTGCATGTTCCTCAGGTTCGTGACCAGCTCGAAACGCTAATGAAATCTTCTTTATCAAACGAACATATCCCCATGACGGAGGCAGTATCATGAAAAAATTCTCGGTGGTAATCGCGGGCGGCGGGAGTACGTTTACGCCAGGTATCGTACTGATGTTGCTGGCAAATCAGGACAGGTTTCCCCTGCGTTCGCTGAAATTCTATGACAATGACGGGGTGCGTCAGGAGGTCATTGCCGAGGCGTGCAAAATCATTCTCAAAGAGCAGGCACCGGAGATTGCGTTTAGTTACACCACCGATCCCGAAGCCGCCTTTACCGATGTGGATTTCGTGATGGCGCACATTCGCGTAGGGAAATACCCGATGCGCGAAAAAGACGAAAAAATCCCGTTGCGTCATGGCGTATTGGGTCAGGAAACGTGTGGGCCTGGAGGGATCGCCTATGGCATGCGTTCAATCGGCGGCGTGCTGGAACTGGTGGACTATATGGAAAAATACTCGCCCAATGCCTGGATGCTGAACTACTCCAACCCGGCAGCGATTGTGGCGGAAGCGACCCGTCGCTTGCGACCGAATGCCAAAATTCTCAATATCTGCGATATGCCGATCGGGATTGAAGGGCGCATGGCGCAGATTGTTGGGCTTAAAGATCGTAAACAGATGCGTGTTCGTTACTATGGTCTGAACCATTTTGGCTGGTGGACGTCGATTGAAGATCTGTACGGAAACGATCTGATGCCAAAATTACGTGAATATGTGGCGAAAAATGGCTATGTGCCGCCTTCTGACGATGTACATACCGAAGCAAGCTGGAATGACACGTTTGCCAAAGCCAAAGATGTGCAGGCGCTCGATCCGCAAACGATGCCGAACACGTACCTGAAATATTATCTCTTCCCGGACTATGTGGTGGCGCATTCCAACCCGGAACGCACCCGCGCCAACGAAGTGATGGATCACCGTGAGAAGCATGTCTTCAGCGCCTGTCGGGCGATTATCAATGCCGGTGACTCTTCAGCGGGTGAGTTGGAGATTGATGAACATGCTTCCTACATTGTCGATCTGGCGGCAGCTATCGCTTTTAATACTCAGGAGCGGATGCTACTGATTGTGCCGAACAATGGGGCAATTCATAACTTTGATGAGACGGCAATGGTAGAAATTCCATGCCTGGTGGGACATAACGGCCCGGAACCGTTAACCGTAGGCGATATTCCGCACTTCCAGAAAGGGCTTATGAGTCAGCAGGTGGCGGTTGAAAAACTGGTGGTGGATGCCTGGGAACAACGTTCTTACCAGAAGCTTTGGCAGGCGATCACCTTATCTAAAACGGTACCCAGCGCGTCTGTGGCGAAAGTCATTCTCGATGATTTAATTGAGGCAAATAAAGGCTACTGGCCGGAATTACATTAAACCTCCTGACCGGCATCGGACGATGCCGGTCTCCTCGTTCTTTTCGATTTAGGCTATTCTGGAACCTGCCTGCAGCCCGACAAGGAATATTCATGAAACTTTCTCGCCTCGGAGAATCACCGGATTACCGTTTCTCGCTGGCAAACGAGCGTACCTATCTGGCGTGGATTCGTACTGCGCTGGGTTTTCTGGCCGCAGGCGTCGGGCTTGACCAACTGGCACCGGACTTCGCCACGCCGGTGATCCGCGAACTGTTGGCGCTGCTGCTTTGTCTGTTCGCTGGCGGCCTGGCGATTTACGGTTATCTGCGCTGGTTACGCAATGAAAAGGCGATGCGGCTGAAGGAAGATTTACCTTATACCCGCAGTCTGCTGGTTATCAGTCTAATTTTGACAATGGTGGCGATCGTCGTGATGGCGCTGGTGCTGTATGCCGGATAGCCGTAAGGCCCGTCGCATGACCGATCCGGGGCTGCAACCGGAGCGCACATCGCTGGCATGGTTGCGCACACTGCTGGGCTATGGCGCGCTGATGGCGCTGGCGGTGAAACATCACTGGCATCAGGCGGGATTCCTGTTCTGGGTCTCGATTGTGGTACTGGCCATCGTGGGCCTCATTCTCTGGCGCTATACCCGCAAGCGTAATCTGATGGATGTCTCGCTTCTTGATTTTTCCCAATCTCGCGCGGTTCGTGACAAATTTATGATCTCCCTCGCGGTGTTATCTCTCGCAATACTGTTTGCTGTAACGCACGTTCGCCAACTTATCCTCTCTATCGGAAATTTTGCATGACAGGATGTCAGGTCATGGCCAAACCGGCCAGTTCACGTTGTAACCTGGATTGTCGTTACTGCTTCTACATTGATAAACCCGTCCACCCGGTTATGGATGACGCAACGTTATCGACGTTTATTCAGCAGCATATTGCCGCACAGCCCGGGCAGGATGTCCTGTTTTCCTGGCAAGGTGGGGAGCCGACGCTCTGCGGTCTGGATTTTTTTCATCGCGTGGTGGAATTGCAAAAGCAGTTCGGCGCGGGAAAACAGATCCAGAACGCTTTTCAGACCAACGGTATTTTGCTCAATGACGCATGGTGCCGCTTTTTGCGCGACAACAACTGGCTGGTGGGACTCTCACTGGACGGCCCCGCCGATTTACATGATGCCTTTCGGGTCAGCCGTCGCGGAAATCCAACCCATCACAACGTTGTCAATACGCTGCAAAAACTGGTCGAATACCGTGTGGAGTTCAACCTGTTGGTGGTGGTGAATCGCCTCAACAGCGGTCAGCCGGAGCGGATGTACCACTATCTTCGCCAGCTTGAGACACCTTTTTTGCAGTTTATTCCGCTCGTTGAGTTGGATGAGCATGGCAGGCTGACGGCGGAATCGGTCGAGCCGCAGGCGTGGGGTCAATTTCTTAACGCGGTGTTCGATATCTGGGTGCGGGAAGATATAGGTCACGTGTACATCCAGCTCTTTGATTCGATGCTGGGCGTATGGTGCGGCTATCCGTCGCAGATGTGTACGTTAAGTCAGGACTGCGGTCACGCCTTTGCGCTGGAGGCCAATGGTGATTTGTATCAATGCGATCATTATGTCTATCCGCAATACCGGTTGGGTAACATTCATCACACCTCGCTAAAAACGCTCAATGCCAGTTCGCAGGCGAAAGCTTTTGGGGAGTTAAAAAGGTCCACGTTAAGCGCAGCGTGTCAGGCCTGCTCGCTGCTGCGCTTTTGTCATGGCGACTGTCCAAAACATCGGGATGAGAGTGGGAAAAGCGTGCTGTGCGCAGGATACCGTGCATTTATCGATTATACCGCGCCGCACATGCGCGTGATGCGCGATCTGATCAGGCAGCATCGCTCACCGACAGAGCTGATGGCGATGCTGCGCACAGGACGTTAGTGCCCTTTCGCCAGGTATTGCGCCATTTCTGCTTCTGGCACCATGCCGCCGCCCGTTGCCCAGACCAGGTGCGTGGCATTATTGAGTTGCTCAGCGCTGATGCCCTGCATCTGCTGATAGTCAGCGGATGCGCAGACGCGCTGAGGCCCGGCCATTCCCGCCAGGGCTGACGGTTCCAGACGAATGTTCTCCTCCTGCGCCAGCCAGCCCAGCATGTCGTACATAGACCGATCGCTTAAGGTATACAACCCGTCGAGCAGACGTTCCATCGCTCTGCCGACAAAACCTGATGCACGTCCGACCGCCAGACCATCTGCTGCCGTCAGGTTATCAATACCGATTTCCTGTACGGCGATGCCATCATGCAAGCCGGTATACACGCCCAGCAGCATGCACGGAGAATGGGTCGGTTCAGCGAAGAAGCAGTGCACGTTATCGCCAAATGCCAGTTTCAGACCAAACGCTACCCCGCCGGGGCCACCGCCCACTCCGCACGGCAGATAAACAAACAGCGGGTGATTGGCATCCACCACGCGGCCTTGCTGTTCGAATTGCGCTTTCAGACGCTGCCCGGCAACCGCATAACCTAAAAACAGCGTGCGGGAGTTTTCATCGTCGATAAAGAAGCAGTTCGGATCGGACTGTGCAGCCTTGCGGCCTTGCTCAACCGCCACGCCATAATCTTCTTCGTACTCAACAACCGTAACGCCGTGGCTGCGCAGTTTGGCTTTTTTCCACGCACGGGCATCAGCAGACATATGCACCGTGACGTTAAAGCCAATGCGGGCGCTCATAATACCGATAGACAGCCCCAGGTTGCCGGTTGAACCCACAGCGATACTATACTGGCTAAAAAAGGCTTTGAATTCCGGAGAAAGCAGAACGCTGTAGTCCTCTTCGGGGGTCAGCATACCGGCTTCCCGCGCCAGTTTTTCGGCGTGCGTCAGGACTTCATAAATGCCGCCGCGCGCTTTAATCGAGCCGGAAATCGGCAAATGGCAGTCTTTTTTCAGCAGGATTTCCCCGCTGATTTTCTGTCCGTACTGTTTTTCCAGACGTTGTTGCATGGCCGGAATGGCGACGACCTCAGATTCAATGATCCCCCCGGTTGCTGCGGTTTCCGGGAAGGCTTTGGCCAGATACGGTGCGAAGCGCGCCAGACGGGCGTGGGCATCCTTAACGTCTTGTTCCGTCAGCCCCACATAAGGTAAACCTTCCGCCAGAGAGGTGGTTCCCGGGTTGAACCAGGTCGTTTCTCGCAGAGCCACCAGATCCTCCACCAAAGGGTACTGGGCGATAAGTTTTTGTATGTTTTCCATAGGACGTCTCTTTGCGCTTAGATGATAAAGGAAAGCAGGAATGTGCAAGCCAGTGCAATAACCGAGGCGATAAATGTCGCGGTCGTATAGTATTTGAACGTCTCATTCAGGGTGGCGCCGCAGTACTGCTTAACCAGCCAGAAGAGGGAGTCGGTAACGATCGTGCAGCCAATGGCACCAGAACCAATGGCAATGGCGATGATCTCCGGACTGACGTTGGGATACATCGGCAGCATCGGCGCGACAATCGCCGTGGCGCCCATCATCGCCACCGTGGCAGAACCGACCGCCGCGTGCAGAATCAGCGCGACCAGCCAGGCCAGCAGAATCGGGTGCATGTCCATGTTGGAGAGGATCACCGCCAGCGTGTCTGCCAGACCGCTGCTCTTGAGGATGGCGTTGAACGCGCCGCCCGCCCCGATAATCAACAGAATATTGGCGATGGAACCAAAACCGTTTTCGGTATGGGTGAGCAGTGCGCTCATGCCAATATGCTGGCGCAGACCGAGAATGTAATACGCCACAAAGACGGCGATAAACATGGCAGTGATCGGGTTGCCGATAAATTCCAGCAGGGTGTACAGCGTGCTGCCTTTGGTCATGTTCAGTTCAGCCACGGTTTTCACCAGCATCAAACCAATCGGCAGCAGGACGGTAAACAGCGTTGCACCCAGCGATGGCAGTGTACTCTCCTCGCGTACTTTGAGGTCTGCAAACTCAGCGGGAACCGGTTTGAACGGCAGGCGATTACCGAGAAATTTCAGGAACAGCGGGCCGCCTATCAGTGAGGCCATCAGGCCAACCAGCAGGCCGTAGACGATCACCGAACCAATATCCGCACCCAGTTTATTGGCAACAAACAGCGCGGCCGGGTGCGGCGGCACGACGCAGTGAACGGCCATTAGCGCGGTACACAGTGGGATAGCCAGTTTCAGCAGTGAGGTGTTGGTTTTTTTCGCGATGGAGAACGCCAGGGGAATCAACAGCACCACGCCAACTTCAACGAACAGCGTAATCCCGCAAATCAACCCCACCAGCACCATAATGACGTCAGCGGAGAGCCAGCGGCAGCGCTGTAGCGTTAAGCCGATGCGTTCCGCCGCGCCGGAAACCTCCATCATTTTACCGAGAATGGTACCCAGACCGATGACCGCGGCGAGGAAGCCGAGCGTACCGCCGATCCCGCTTTCGATGGCATTGACCATGTCCAGCGGGCCCATGCCCATCATGGTCCCGACAAAGAAACTGGCGAGCAGCAGTGCCAGGAACGGGTGGAATTTGAATTTCACGATGGTCAGTACAATTAACACAATGCTAATTAGCAGCGTGCTCACAACCCAGATTTGAGAGTGCATATCTCACCTTGCCCTGTGATTTACCTGCCCCTATTGGACAAAAATTCGGCGTGGGCTGACAAACGATATAAATCCTCGTTCACATGAATCAGATTGAATCAAAGAGGTGATTTGCATCGAATATTCGCTCAATTTTGCGATATGGTTCACTCTCATTCATCTTTGTGCTGATTTTTTCTGCGGTTTTTTTTACACTTCGCCGGACTGAAGCTGAAGTCACCGAGGTACTCATGGAACCCCTTCGCGAAGTCAGAAACCACCTCCTGAACGGCTGGCAATTATCCAAACTGTACACATTTGAAGTAGCGGCCCGGCATCAGTCGTTTGCGATGGCCGCAGACGAGTTATCGCTGAGCCCCAGTGCCATCAGCCACCGCATTAACCAACTGGAAGAGGAGTTGGGGATCCAGCTTTTCGTGCGCTCGCACCGCAAAGTGGAACTCACCCATGAAGGTAAGCGGGTGTTCTGGGCGCTGAAATCGTCGCTGGATACGCTGAACCAGGAGATCCTCGATATCAAAAATCAGGAGCTTTCCGGGACGCTGACCGTCTATTCTCGCCCGTCTATCGCGCAGTGCTGGCTGGTGCCTGCGCTGGGTGACTTTACCCGCCGCTATCCGTCGATTTCGCTCACCATATTAACGGGTAACGACAATGTGAACCTGCAGCGCGCCGGGGTCGATCTGGCGCTCTACTTTGACGATGCGCCTTCGGCCCAACTGGAGCATCACTTCTTAATGGACGAGGCGATTCTTCCCGTCTGTAGTCCGGATTATGCTCAACGCTTTGATTTAATGGGGTCTCTGGTGAATCTGCCACATTGTACGCTGTTGCACGATCGTCAGGCCTGGAGCAATGATTCAGGGACCGACGAGTGGCATAGCTGGGCGCAACATTTTGCAGTGAATCTGCCGACATCGTCGGGAATTGGCTTTGATCGTTCAGATTTAGCGGTGATTGCTGCCATGAACCATATCGGCGTGGCAATGGGACGCAGACGGCTGGTACAAAAGCGACTGGAGAGCGGTGAGCTGGTTGCGCCTTTTGGTGAGATGGCGCTGACCTGTCACCAGCATTACTACATGACGACGTTACCCGGCAGGCAATGGCCGAAAATTGAGGCCTTTATCAACTGGCTGCATGAGCAGGCGAAGTCGTTTTCCAGAAGCGAAACTGCTACACGGTAAATAAAAAAGCGTGCTAAATACGTGATATTGCGCCTGCAAAATTGCTGAGGGTCATCGTGATTAAACCACTTGTCTCGCTCTTTGTGTTTGTCAGTTTCGCCCTGGGGGCAGCACAATCGCCGCTGACGGCGGCACATTATGCGCAGCAACTTGGTGTGGGAATGGACGTCGACTGGGCGCGCACTGAACAAGGTATCCGGGAGTTCGACCCGCTGGTGGTGCGGGACTTCAAGGCGAAAGGGATCGCTCATGTGCGTATTCGGGTAAGCGGAGAACCCACGGAGGCGCGGCTTATTCATCTGCGCAAGCTGGTGGAGGCCTGCGAGCAGTACGGCGTGATCCCGATTATCGCTTTTCAGGCGGACGAGTATAAAAATGACCCCAGTGCGAGCAATGAAAAAGAGGTGATCAATTGGTGGGTCGCGGTGGCGCACTATTTTGCCCACAGCGCGCCGCTGCTGGGGTTTGATCTGATTTACGAACCGGCCGGTAAGCTGAATCATAATCTGACGTCCCTGAACCGGGTGTATGACAAAACCATTCGTACTATCCACGCCATCGACCCGCAACGGATGATTTTTGTTGCGCCTCGTCTGCGTGCCGCACCGGAAGATCTGCCCAATCTCAGGCTGCCACCGCAGAGCCAGAGCTATGTCCTGGCGCAATGGCATATCTTCCCGTGGGGGCCGGTGAAAAATAACGGCAAATACCCCTGGACGTCGGGTACGGCTGCAGAGAAAGCGGCAATTCGCGCGCGCATCAACACTGCTGTGCACTGGCAGCAAAAAAGCGGGCATGTCAGTTGGGTTGGCGGATGGGCCACGGGAGAAACCAGCAAGAATCCTCCGTCCTCTTCACAGCTCGCTTTTGCCACGTTCATGGCATGTGAGCTGAAGAAGGTGAAAATTCCCTACGCGATCAACGCCGATACGCAGTTTTACGATGGGGAGGAAGGCGCGTGGCGGCCCGCGCTCGAGCCGCTGTTAATGGCGATGATTGCGCCGGACTGCGAAACGCCCGGCCATACGGTCATTAAATCGCCTGCCCCTGGTGTGAAAAACGCGCCGCCAGCGGTAACCAGCACAGTAAAATCAGTAGTCCCATAAGCGTCATCAGCAGGCCGAGACTGCCCTGCCCGGTCTGCGGCAGCATAGCGGAAAGCCATGCCAGTACGCCGGAACCAATATTTTGCAGACCGCCCACCAGCGCGCCCGCTGTACCGGCGAGGAACGGAAAGGGTTCCATCGCGCCGCTGGTCGCCAGCGGGAACAGCATCCCGGCGCCGAAGAAGAACAGCGCGGCGGGGATCAGCAGCGTCCAGACGTTCATCACGCCGAACCAGCCGGGGATCCACATCATCAGCCCTGCCAGCAGACAGCTCACCACTGACTGCCACATCAGCGTAGAGAAGCGTTTATTCGGGCGACCGGCAAACCATGCACCGAAAAACGCCGCCGGGATCGGCAGGATAAACAGGATACTCACCACCATGCTGCTCAGTCCTAACACCGCGCCCATCAGCACGCCGGAACAGGCTTCGAATACAGCGATACCGGCCAGTCCGCCAATCAGCATCAGCAGATAACAGTTAAAGGCGCTGTGACCAAACAAGGTTTTATAGCTGGTCATCAGCCGCGTGCGCGGTGCGCCAGTGGGACGTGTTTCCGGCATCCAGCGCGCCATGCTGAAGGTGACCCCCGCACAGAGCACGAGCAGGAAGACGTAACAGGCGCGCCAGTTCCATATCGTATCCAGCAGCCCGCCAATCAGCGGTGCCAGCAGCGGACTGACCAGGATGCCCATATTCAGCATGCTGTTGGCGTGGCGCAGCTGCGTGCCTTCGTACAGATCGCGCGGCAAGGTTCGCGCCATCACCCCGCCGACACCGGTCCCCATCCCCTGCAATGCGCTGGCGGCGATCAGCACCGTCAGGCTATGAGTCGTAATGGCGACCAGCGTGGCGAGCATAAAAATCGACATCCCGACGAGGATCACCGGACGGCGTCCGACGCGGTCGGAAAGCGGGCCATAAAACAGTTGCGATACGCCATAGGTCAGCAGATAGGCTGCCATCACGCTTTGCACGGCCCCTTCGCGAACGTTTAGCTCGCGTGCCATGTCGGCAATGGCAGGGATATAAATGGTTTGTGCCATCTGACCCACAGCCACAAGTAATACCAACATCAACAACAAATTGACGTTTCTCTGCCTTTTCATTTCGCTGAATACTTTTTAAAAAGAGAAAAAATAAGAATAAGGTGCTGCGCATTCCCATAAATGCGAGTGAAATCTACCACACTAAAAAAAGAAGGCCAGATGGCAGGCGGGAATGGAAAAGGGCTGAACGGCAGGATATGTAAACAAAAAGCGGCAACAAATGTTGCCGAGAGTGTGTTCTAGGACAAACGCAGCAGTATCGCGCCTGCCGCAATCCCGCCAGCAGCCACGAGGCGCAATCCTGCGACCCGTTCTTTCAGCAGCAACCAGGCGATAAGCGCGCCGAACAGGATTGAGGTTTCACGCAGTGCAGCGACCACCGCCAGCGGCGCGAGGGTCATCGCCCAGAGCGCCAGTCCGTAAGAGCCCATTGTGGCAATGCCGCCAAAAATTCCCTTTTTCCAGTGCTGCGTCAGATAGCGCAATGCTTCCCGGCGACGGGCAACCATCGCCCATCCCAGCAGGCAGGAGCCGTTCAAAAAGAAGGTCCAGAGCGTGTATCCCAGCGCGGTTTCCGACAGTCTGACGCCGGTGCCGTCGACCAGCGTATACCCGGCGATAAAACAGGCGTTAATCAGCGCGAGCACAATGCCCTGCTGCGAACGGGCCCGACCGTTAAAAGCCATACCGAGGATGGCGGCGCAGATCACTGCAATTCCCGTCCAGGCCAGCGTGGACAGGCTATCGCCAAGAAACAGTACGCTAATGATAGCCACCAGTAGCGGCGCCGTCCCGCGCATCAGCGGATAGGTCTGACTCATATCGGAGACGGTATAGGTTCTGGCGACCAGCACGGTGTAGACCACCTGTAATGCGGTCGAGGCGGCTAAAAACGGGATGCTGGCGGTCGAGGGTTGTGGTGCAAAGGGCAGGCACAGGAGCGCCATGATGGCGGCGGAACCGCTGACGCTGATGGCAGCGTAGAGCTTGTCGTTTCCGGCTTTCACAATGGCGTTCCAGCTGGCGTGCAGCAGCGCGGCGAATAGCAAGATGCAGAAAACGGAAAGGGTCATAGCGTAGACGTCACCAGGAAATGTCATAAAAATGTAACATATCATCACCGCGCAAGCATCAGTCGATGTAAAAGGGGAGCGGTTGCCCGCTCCCCTTTGGTGCGACTTGAATCTGAATTACTTCAGGTATTTCAGAACAGCATCAAGCAGTTGCATGGCTGCAACGATGAGTTTCAGGATAAGAATAACGATATCCACGAGGCTCATACGCGTCTCCTTTTGGCAAAGGAGCACGGTGCTGACGTACCTTTCCGCCGCCTGCTACCAGCACCTTCGTTGACATAACACAGTGTGCTCACCGGGGGGGTTAAGGCGCTGACGGCACCACCCGTTTCAGCCAGGACTTTGTTGCGCCGGTTTACGATGCGGCCCCACCTAACACATTGCGTACTGAGACATTATAGATAAACACTGTATAAATGAACAGGTATTTATGGACAGTGCCGAACTTCTGATCCATACTCAAAAGCGTCAAAATCCGTGCCGAAATTGCGTGTTCTTCGCAGAACGCGTATACTTTTGCTGTTGACATAACACAGTGTGCTTTGCGACTACCAACCGCATAACGCTGAAAAAACCTCGCTCCGGCGGGGTTTTTTGTTTTGGCCGCTTTTTCCTGGTGAAACGTGATCGTCGACGCATTTTTACGCAGATGAAAATTTTTCCGTTGTCAGCTTATGAAAGCTGTGCTTGTATAAATCCTGTTAATCATTAAACAGACAAGGTCCCTAATGAACTCTTCCATGCTGACGTCGACCCTACTAAAAACTGCGCCATCTTGCGCAGCGGTCGTCGTGCGTGTGGTGGTGGTCGTCGGCAATGCGCCGTAGGGTCCGGAACAACACACGATTCCAAAACCCCGCCGGCGCAAACCGGGCGGGGTTTTTCGTTTAAGAGACCTGCCCGGAGCGTCGGCCCAGAACAAAAGGACTGGAGTATGGCAAGTTCGGGCACAACATCAACATCCCAGCGTACGCGTTTTACCGGCGCTGAATTTATCGTTCATTTTCTGGAACGTCAGGGCATTAAGATTGTCACTGGCATTCCGGGTGGATCGATTCTTCCCGTCTATGATGCCTTAAGTCAGAGCACGCAAATCCGCCATATTCTGGCGCGCCACGAGCAGGGTGCGGGGTTCATTGCGCAGGGTATGGCGCGAACTGACGGTAAACCGGCGGTGTGCATGGCCTGTAGCGGGCCGGGCGCAACCAATCTGGTGACCGCCATCGCCGATGCGCGGCTGGATTCTATCCCCATGGTGTGTATCACCGGGCAGGTTCCGGCCTCAATGATCGGCACCGACGCCTTCCAGGAAGTGGACACCTACGGCATCTCTATCCCCATCACTAAACATAACTATCTGGTCAGACATATCGATGAACTCCCGCAGGTGATGAGCGACGCATTTCGTCTCGCTCAATCCGGACGTCCTGGCCCGGTGTGGATAGACATACCTAAGGATATCCAGATGGCGGTTCTCGAGATTGATGAGATGCCAGAACCGGCACAGAAAATGGCGACGCCGGAATTCAGCGCAGAGAGCATTCGTGAAGCGGCCGAGATGATTAACGCCGCACAGCGTCCGGTGCTGTACCTCGGCGGCGGGGTGATTAATGCGCCGCAGCGGGTGCGTGAGCTGGCGGAAAAGGCGCAGTTGCCGACCACCATGACGCTGATGGCGCTGGGAATGCTGCCGAAGGCGCATCCGCTGTCGTTAGGCATGTTGGGGATGCACGGTGCGCGCAGCACTAACTTCATCCTGCAAGAGGCGGATCTGCTGGTGGTGCTGGGCGCGCGTTTTGATGACCGGGCGATTGGCAAAACCGAGCAGTTCTGCCCGAATGCCAAAATCATCCATGTCGATATCGACCGTGCGGAGCTGGGCAAAATCAAGCAGCCGCATATCGCTATTCAGGCTGACGTGGATGAGGTACTGGCCCAGTTGATTCCGCAAATCGACGCAAACCCGCGCGCTGAGTGGCACCAGTTGGTCAGCGATCTGCAACGTGAATTCCCGTGCGCTATCCCGCAGGAGAGCGACCCGCTGTGCCACTACGGCCTGATCAACGCGGTAGCGGCCTGCGTGGACGATAACGCGATTATCACTACCGACGTGGGCCAGCATCAGATGTGGGCAGCGCAGGCCTATCCGCTGAACCGTCCTCGCCAGTGGCTGACTTCTGGCGGTCTGGGCACCATGGGATTTGGTCTGCCGGCAGCGATTGGCGCAGCGCTGGCGAACCCGGATAAGAAAGTACTGTGTTTCTCCGGCGACGGCAGTCTGATGATGAACATTCAGGAGATGGCGACCGCCAGCGAAAATCAGCTGGATGTGAAAATCATTCTGATGAACAACGAAGCGCTGGGGCTGGTGCATCAGCAGCAGAGCCTGTTCTATAAGCAGGGCGTTTTTGCCGCGACGTATCCGGGGACAATCAACTTTATGCAGATTGCTGCCGGATTCGGTTTGCAAACCTGCGATCTGAATAACGAAGCTGACCCACAGGCGGCATTGCAGGTGATCATCAGCCGACCGGGGCCGGCGCTGATCCATGTCCGCATTGATGCGGAAGAAAAAGTGTATCCAATGGTACCGCCAGGCGCGGCAAATACTGAGATGGTGGGGGAATAAACTATGCAGAAACAATCACATGAGAACGTCATTCTGGAACTCACCGTCCGCAACCACCCAGGCGTGATGACCCACGTTTGCGGGCTATTCGCCCGCCGTGCATTTAACGTCGAGGGGATCCTCTGTCTGCCGATTCAAAGCAGCGACCAGAGCCGTATCTGGCTACTGGTCAACGACGATCAGCGTCTGGAGCAGATGATTAGCCAAATCGATAAGCTGGAAGATGTGGTGAGAGTGGTGCGTAATCAGTCAGACCCCACAATGTTCAACAAAATTGCCGTGTTCTTTGAGTAACTTAATCGCCGTCTGAATCAGGGGTGATCACCTTGACGGAACCGTTCCGGCAGTGGGTGGCATAATCTGCCGGTAGCGGACGATCGCATATCAGGACATCAAAGGTGGAAAGCGGACCAATGCTGGCGGGGGCGACCTCATCGAACAGGGCGTAACGCGTCAGTAAAATTTTACGCAGTCCGCGCTCCATTGCTTTGCGCTTGGTGGCGAGGTCGTCCGGGTTAAACCAACTGACGCCGAAGTGTTCGTGTACGCCGCTGGCGGAGATAAACACTTTTCGCGGATTCAGGGAATCCAGCGGTGATGGGTTATTCGCATCGTAAAATGCGTCGCTCTTCGCCCGATACGTTCCACCACAGAGGATCGGCGTGGCGTTGGGCTTTTCATTGAGCGCGATAAAAACCTGGTGCGAGTAGCAGATCCCGGTAAAGGCGATCTCGTCCGGGATCATACCGATCACCAACGGCATCTCCGGACCATTATCAAAAAAGATCAGATCGTTTTCGCTCACCAGACCGGCCGCCAGGATAGCGACGGGTAAATCGTCGCGATGATGGGTCTTGTTGGCTGGCTGGGGGACGTTAGCTGGCGCGGTGGGTTTGCTGACCATCACGATATAGCCGCCGAGCAGCGTCAGGGGCAGCGGCTCGTCATCCTGGCTGAGATCCCGGCGAATGGTCATCACGGAAACCTCCAGCATCCGTGCGGCGTCTTTCAGATGGATGCGGTCGGTCTTCTTCAATAGTTCCATCAGACGTCGAATACGTTCTTTTTGTTTGGTTTCCATTCACCTTCTCCGCGATTCATGTTGCGAATGTTCCATGAGTAACATTTTTGTGTCTCTCGGAACATCATCTTGCTGCATTACTATACGTCTGGCTGGCGGGAATTAAAAGCGCGTTTGTTCGCGTTTTTTTGATTGTAACTGGTTTAATTTCAGTTAATTGTAACAGTTTAGATGCTGTTGATAGGTAACAGTGAATCATGAGGTGGGCAATAAATAAACAAGGAAATGATCTTCCAATCGCGATCGTAGTCACAAATGATACGAAAGTAACATGATAATGTTATTTTATTATCATTGTTATGTGATTGTTTCTTAGAGGGTGTAAAATGGATATCGCGGTTATTGGCTCCAACATGGTGGATCTCATCACTTATACCAACCAGATGCCCAAAGAAGGCGAAACCCTGGAAGCGCCGGCGTTTAAAATCGGCTGCGGTGGTAAAGGCGCAAATCAGGCCGTTGCGGCGGCGAAACTCAACTCCAAAGTGCTGATGCTGACCAAAGTCGGCGACGATATCTTTGCGGATAACACCATTCGCAATCTCGAATCCTGGGGCATCAACACCACCTATGTCGAAAAAGTCCCGTGCACCAGTAGCGGCGTGGCACCGATTTTTGTGAATGCGAACTCCAGTAACAGCATTCTTATTATTAAAGGGGCGAACAAGTTTCTCTCCCCGGAAGATATCGATCGCGCTGCGGAAGATTTAAAAAAATGTCAGCTTATTGTTCTGCAACTGGAAGTTCAACTGGAGACGGTTTACCACGCCATTGAGTTCGGCAAAAAGCATGGCATCGAAGTATTATTAAATCCCGCACCGGCATTGCGTGAATTAGATATGTCCTATGCCTGTAAATGTGATTTCTTTGTACCGAACGAAACCGAACTGGAAATATTAACCGGTATGCCAGTGGAGTCGTATGACAATATTTGCGCCGCCGCCCGTTCCCTGGTGGATAAAGGGTTAAACAATATTATTGTGACCATGGGTGAAAAAGGTGCGCTTTGGATGACGCGCGATCAGGAAGTGCATGTTCCGGCGTTTCGCGTTAATGCTGTTGATACCAGTGGCGCAGGCGATGCCTTTATTGGTTGCTTTGCCCATTACTACGTTCAGAGCGGAGATGTCGAAGCCGCAATGAAGAAAGCCGTCCTTTTCGCTGCGTTTAGCGTGACCGGGAAAGGCACACAATCCTCTTATCCGAGTATCGAACAATTTAATGAATTTCTTACCCTAAACGAATAATACTTCTGCACTGTAAAAGGTAGCACTATGAACGATAAAAACATCATTCAGATGCCCGATGGGTATCTGAATAAGACCCCTCTGTTCCAGTTTATTTTGTTATCCTGTTTATTCCCATTATGGGGATGCGCAGCCGCATTAAATGATATTCTGATTACGCAATTTAAAAGTGTATTTTCACTCAGTAACTTTGCCTCAGCATTAGTTCAGAGCGCCTTTTATGGCGGTTATTTCTTAATTGCGATCCCGGCATCTCTGGTGATTAAAAAAACCAGTTATAAAGTGGCGATATTAACCGGCCTGACGCTGTACATTGTCGGCTGTACGCTCTTTTTCCCGGCCTCGCACATGGCGACCTACACCATGTTCCTTGCCGCGATCTTCGCGATTGCGATTGGTCTGAGCTTCCTGGAAACCGCAGCGAACACCTACAGTTCGATGATCGGCCCAAAAGCCTATGCCACCTTACGCCTGAATATCAGCCAGACGTTTTATCCGATTGGCGCGGCGTCCGGCATTTTGCTGGGGAAATATCTGGTCTTTTCCGAAGGCGACAGCCTGGAAAAACAGATGGCGGGAATGAATGCCGAGCAGATCCATAACTTTAAAGTGCTGATGCTGGAAAACACCCTTGAGCCGTATAAGTACATGATTATGGTTCTGGTGGTGGTGATGGTGCTGTTTTTGTTAACCCGCTTCCCGACCTGCAAAGTGGCGCAAACCGCCAACCATAAACGCCCGTCGGCGATGGACACGTTGCGCTATCTGGCCAGCAATGCCCGTTTCCGCCGCGGTATTGTGGCGCAGTTCCTGTATGTGGGGATGCAGGTGGCCGTGTGGTCATTCACCATCCGTCTGGCGCTGGAGTTGGGCGATATCAACGAGCGTGATGCCTCTAACTTCATGGTCTATAGCTTTGCCTGCTTCTTTATCGGTAAGTTTATCGCCAACATCCTGATGACCCGCTTTAACCCGGAAAAAGTGCTGATTCTTTACTCCGTCATCGGCGCGCTGTTCCTTGCCTATGTTTCGCTGGCGCCGAGCTTTAGCGCCGTGTACGTCGCAGTGCTGGTGAGCATTCTGTTTGGTCCCTGCTGGGCGACTATTTATGCCGGCACGCTGGATACGGTGGATAACGAACATACCGAAATGGCGGGCGCGGTGATCGTGATGGCCATCGTTGGCGCCGCCGTGGTCCCGGCGATTCAGGGTTATGTGGCGGATATGTTCCACTCGCTGCAACTCTCGTTCCTTGTCTCCATGCTGTGTTTCGTTTACGTGGGGATCTACTTCTGGCGCGAAAGCAAAGTGCGCAGCCTGGCTGAAGCGACCGCTTCCTGAGGAGAACGATTATGACAACACGTATCACGCTGTGGCGGACGCTCTTTAGTGAACATCCGCAAATCCTGCTGGAGAACAGTGATTTCACGGTTACCGCCTTTCGTTATGCCAGCGGTGTGGAAGGGCTGAAGGTGCAGAACAGTCGTGGTCATCTGGTGATTCTGCCCTGGATGGGGCAGATTCTCTGGGACGCGCAGTTTGACGGCCACGATCTGACCATGCGCAACATGTTCCGTCAGCCGAAACCCGCAGCGGAAGTGGTGGCGACCTATGGCTGTTTTGCCTTCCATTCAGGACTGCTGGCCAATGGCTGCCCGTCGCCGGAAGATACTCACCCGTTACACGGTGAAATGGCCTGTGCTGCGATGGACGAGGCCTGGCTGGAACTGGACGGCGACAGCCTGCGCGTGACCGGACGCTACGAGTATGTGATGGGATTCGGTCATCATTATCAGGCGCAGCCTGCGGTGGTGATGCATAAAGCGAGCGCGCTGTTTGATATCCAGATGGCCGTCACTAACCTCGCGTCTGTCGCGATGCCGCTGCAGTACATGTGCCACATGAACTATGCATATGTGCCAGAGGCGACGTTCAGCCAGAATATTCCGGATGAGGCGCTGCGGCTTCGCGAATCGGTCCCGGCGCATGTGAAACCCACCGAACAGTGGCTGGCATTTAATCAACGGATCTTACAAGGCGAAGCGTCGCTGGCGACGCTCAATGAACCCAACTTCTACGATCCAGAAATCGTCTTCTTTGCCGACCAGTTGGACAGGTATACGGATAAACCCGAATTCCGCATGATCGCCCCGGATGGCACCACGTTTGTTACCCGTTTCGCCAGTTCGGAACTCAACTACGTAACCCGCTGGATCCTGTATAACGGCGATCAGCAGGTCGCGGCATTTGCCCTGCCTGCCACCTGCCGTCCGGAAGGATTTCTTGCCGCCCAGCGAAACGGCACGCTGATTGAGGTTCAACCGCAGCAAACCCGGACATTTACGGTCACCACCGGCATCGCCTGAACGCTCAAGGCTTGAACAGCAACGCGCTTATCGTTAAGGTAAGCGCTTTCGCCGGATGGCGGCGTAAACGCCTTATCCGGCCTACAGCGGTATCTGCCTGTAGGCCGGATAAGCGTAGCGCCATCAGGCCGTTGCACGCGCCAGGACAGAACCATGATCACCGTTGCCCTTATAGACGACCACCTTATCGTTCGCTCCGGCTTTGCCCAACTGCTGGGGCTGGAGGCGGATTTGCAGGTTGTTGCCGAGTTTGGCTCGGGGCGTGAGGCGCTGGCAGGATTACCGGGACGCGGCGTTCAGGTGTGCATTTGCGACATCTCAATGCCGGACATATCCGGGCTGGAGCTATTAAGCCAGTTACCGAAAGGGATGGCGACCATCATGCTTTCTGTTCACGATAGCCCGGCGCTGGTGGAACAGGCATTGAACGCCGGGGCGCGCGGTTTTCTCTCTAAACGCTGTAGTCCGGATGAACTGATCGCGGCGGTGCATACGGTGGCAACCGGAGGTTGTTATCTGACGCCAGAAATTGCCGTCAAACTGGCGGCCGGACGTCAGGATCCGCTGACCCGACGCGAGCGTCAGGTGGCGGAAAAGCTGGCGCAGGGGATGGCGGTGAAAGAGATCGCCGCCGAGCTGGGGCTCTCGCCGAAAACGGTGCACGTCCATCGCGCTAACCTGATGGAAAAACTGGGTGTCAGCAATGACGTTGAGCTGGCGCGGCGCATGTTTGACGGCTGGTAATGAAAACCCTGTTCTCTCGGTTAATCACCGTTCTCGCCTGTTTTTTTATCTTCTCTGCCGCCTGGTTTTGTCTGTGGAGCATCAGCCTGCACCTGGTTGAGCGCCCGGAACTGGCGGTACTGTTGTTCCCGTTTGGTTTGCGTCTGGGGCTGATGCTGCAATGTCCGCGCGGCTACTGGCCGGTTTTGTTGGGCGCGGAATGGCTACTCACCTTCTGGCTGGCGCAGGAAGTGGCGTTGGCGCATCTGCCTCTTTTGATGATCGGCAGTTTGCTGACCCTGCTGCCCGTGGCGCTGATCTCCCGCTATCGCCATCAGCGCGACTGGCGGACGTTGTTGCTTCAGGGAGCGGCGTTGACGGCGGCGGCGCTGTTGCAGTCGCTGCCCTGGCTGGGACAGGGGGAAGCGGCGTGGAATGCGCTGCTGCTGACCCTGACCGGCGGATTAACGCTGGCGCCTATCTGCCTGGTGTTCTGGCACTATCTGACCAGTACCACCTGGTTGCCACTGGGCCCGGCGCTGGTGTCGCAACCGGTGAACTGGCGCGGTCGGCACCTGATCTGGTATCTGCTGCTGTTCAGCGTCAGCCTGTGGCTCCAGTTGGGATTGCCCGCCGAGCTTTCGCGGTTTACCCCCTTCTGTCTGGCACTGCCTATTATCGCGCTGGCCTGGCACTATGGCTGGCAGGGGGCACTGATCGCAACGCTGATGAACGCCATTGCGCTAATTGCCAGCCAGACCTGGCACGATCATCCCGTAGATTTACTGCTCTCTCTGCTGGCGCAAAGCCTGACCGGGCTACTGCTTGGCGCAGGCATTCAGCGTCTGCGTGAGTTGAATCAATCACTGCAAAACGAACTGGCGCGTAATCATCGGCTGGCGGAGCGCCTGCTGGAAACCGAAGAGAGTGTGCGCCGCGACGTGGCGCGTGAGTTGCACGATGATATCGGACAGACCATCACCGCCATCCGTACCCAGGCCGGGATTGTACAGCGGCTGGCGGTGGAAAACGGCGGCGTGAAGCAGAGCGGTCAACTTATCGAACAGCTTTCGCTTGGCGTTTATGATTCCGTGCGGCGCCTGTTGGGACGCCTGCGTCCGCGCCAACTGGACGATTTAACGCTGGAACACGCTATCCGTTCGCTGATGCGGGAAATGGAGCTGGAAAGCCGCGGCATCGTCAGCCATCTCGACTGGCGAATCGACGAGACGGCGCTCAGCGAAAGTCAGCGCGTCACCCTGTTTCGCGTCTGCCAGGAAGGGCTGAACAATATTGTGAAACACGCCAATGCCAGCGCGGTGACGCTGCAGGGCTGGCAGCAGGACGAGCGGCTGATGCTGGTAATTGAGGATGACGGTAGCGGTTTGCCGCCGGGCTCCGGCCAGCAGGGGTTTGGCCTGACCGGGATGCGCGAGCGCGTGACGGCGCTCGGCGGTTCACTGACGATTTCCTGCACCCACGGTACGCGAGTCAGCGTCTCGTTGCCCCTGCGTTACGTTTAAGGAGCGGCGATGCTGACCTTCTTCAAAGCACCGGCGAATGCGCCGCAGTTAACGGACAAGCGCGAGATTGACGAACGCTACCGCTACTGGCGTCGTCATATCCTGCTGACCATCTGGCTGGGCTACGCCCTGTTCTACTTCACCCGTAAAAGTTTTAACGCTGCCGTGCCGGACATTCTCGTCAGCGGTGTATTAAGCCGTAGCGATATTGGCCTGCTGGCGACGCTGTTTTACATCACCTATGGCGTGTCGAAATTTGTTTCCGGCATCGTCAGCGATCGTTCCAACGCTCGCTATTTCATGGGGATCGGGCTGATTGCCACCGGTATCGTCAACATTCTGTTTGGTTTCTCCACCTCGCTCTGGGCGTTTGCCCTGCTGTGGGCGCTGAACGCCTTCTTCCAGGGCTGGGGCGCGCCGGTGTGCGCCCGTCTGCTGACGGCGTGGTATTCCCGTAACGAGCGCGGTGGCTGGTGGGCTATCTGGAATACCGCGCACAACGTTGGCGGCGCGCTGATCCCGATCGTCATGGCCGCTGTGGCGCTGCACTATGGCTGGCGTGCCGGGATGATGATGGCCGGAACGCTGGCGATTGTCATCGGGTTTTTTCTCTGCTGGCGGCTGCGCGACCGTCCGCAGGCCGTGGGATTACCGCCGGTAGGCGACTGGCAGCACGATGCGCTGGAAATCGCCCAGCAGCAGGAAGGTGCAGGACTGACCCGCAAAGAGATCCTCACCAAATACGTGCTGTTCAATCCTTACATTTGGCTATTGTCGCTCTGTTATGTGCTGGTATACGTGGTGCGTGCGGCCATCAACGACTGGGGCAATCTGTATATGTCCGAGACGCTGGGCGTCGATCTGGTGGCTGCCAATATGGCGGTGACGATGTTTGAACTGGGCGGATTTATCGGCGCACTGGTGGCAGGCTGGGGGTCGGACAAACTGTTCAACGGTAACCGTGGGCCGATGAACCTGATTTTTGCCGCCGGGATTTTGCTTTCGGTCGGCTCGCTGTGGCTGATGCCGTTTGCCAGTTACGTGATGCAGGCTGCCTGCTTTTTCACTACCGGATTCTTTGTCTTTGGCCCGCAGATGCTGATCGGAATGGCGGCGGCGGAGTGCTCGCACAAAGAGGCGGCGGGCGCGGCGACCGGGTTTGTGGGGCTGTTTGCCTATCTCGGCGCCTCGCTTTCCGGTTGGCCGCTGGCACAGGTGATGGAAACCTGGCACTGGACCGGTTTCTTCGTTGTTATTGCTATCGCCGCCGGCATCTCTGCCCTGTTATTACTGCCGTTCCTCAACGCCCAGGCCCCGCGCGAGGCCAGTGAAGCGTGATGTAGCTCACTTTTTTACCGCGAGTGGGGCAAAACTAAGACATTTTCCCGGTTTCGCCTGGACGCTGTCTCAGGCGTGTCTCCCGACTGATTTTTACAATGCCTGCTATTCGCAGGTATAAAAATGAACTCGGGAGTGTCCTATGCTGGCCTTTCTAAACCAGGTGCGTAAACCCACCCTGGATCTGCCGCTCGATGTGCGGCGCAAGATGTGGTTCAAACCGTTCATGCAGTCTTATCTGGTGGTCTTTATCGGCTATCTGACCATGTACTTGATCCGCAAGAATTTTAACATCGCCCAGAATGACATGATCTCCACCTACGGGTTGAGCATGACGCAACTGGGGATGATTGGCCTGGGGTTCTCCATTACCTACGGCGTGGGTAAAACGCTGGTCTCCTATTACGCTGACGGCAAAAACACCAAGCAGTTCCTGCCGCTTATGCTGATCCTCTCCGCGATTTGTATGCTCGGCTTCAGCGCCAGCATGGGCACCGGCTCGGTGAGCCTGTTCCTGATGATCGCCTTCTATGCCCTGAGCGGTTTCTTTCAGAGTACCGGCGGGTCGTGCAGCTATTCCACTATCACAAAATGGACGCCTCGCCGTAAGCGCGGCACCTTTCTCGGCTTCTGGAATATCTCTCATAACCTGGGCGGCGCGGGCGCGGCAGGCGTGGCGCTGTTCGGTGCGAACGTCCTGTTCGACGGGCACGTGATTGGGATGTTTATCTTCCCGTCGATTATCGCCCTGATTGTCGGCTTTATCGGTCTGCGATTCGGTAGCGATTCGCCGGAATCTTACGGTCTCGGTAAAGCTGAAGAGTTATTCGGCGAAGAGATCAGCGAAGAGGATAAAGAGACTGAAGAAAATGACATGACCAAATGGCAGATCTTTGTTGAATATGTGCTGAAAAACAAAGTCATCTGGCTGCTGTGTTTCTCCAACATCTTCCTGTACGTGGTGCGTATCGGTATCGACCAGTGGTCGACGGTGTACGCTTTCCAGGAGCTGAAACTGTCCAAAGCGGTGGCCATTCAGGGCTTTACTCTGTTTGAGGTGGGCGCGCTGGTGGGGACGCTGCTGTGGGGTTGGCTCTCGGATCTGGCGAACGGTCGACGGGCGCTGGTGGCCTGTGTGGCGCTGGCACTGATCATCGCGACGCTTGGCGTCTATCAGCATGCCAGCAATCAGTATGTCTATCTCGCGTCACTGTTTGCGCTCGGTTTCCTGGTGTTTGGTCCGCAGTTGCTGATTGGCGTAGCGGCGGTGGGCTTTGTCCCGAAAAAAGCCATTGGCGCAGCGGATGGTATCAAAGGCACCTTTGCCTATCTGATTGGCGATAGCTTTGCCAAGTTAGGCCTGGGGATGATTGCTGACGGTACGCCCGTGTTTGGTCTGACCGGTTGGGCGGGCACCTTTGCTGCTCTGGACGCTGCCGCGATTGGCTGCATCTGCCTGATGGCCATGGTCGCGGTCATGGAAGAACGCAAAATTCGCCGGGAAAGAAAAATTCAGCAGTTAAGAACCGCTTAAGTGTGTAGTGGGTAACATGTTGCCCAGCCTGTGCGCTGGGCTTTTTTTATGCCTGTTTCTGGCGACGGCATTCTGAAATCAGTCAGCAATCTCCGGAGAGATAAAGGTAAACGTTTCACCGTCAAACAGTCCCTGGCTGGTGAGTTTTAGTGCGGGGATCACCGGTAAGGAGAGAAACGCCATCTGGATAAAAGGCTCATCGGGCAGCGTGCCACACTCGAGACCCGCCGTTTTGAGCGCATCGATTTGTCCAGCCAGCGAATCGGCGGTGTCGGTACTCATTAATCCGGCAATCGGCAGCGGCAAATGGCACTGCACCTGACCGTTACGCACGACGCAGAGCCCGCCGCCATCTTCAATCACCTGATTAACCGCCAGCGCCATTTCATCAGCGCTGCAACCGATCACCACAATATTATGGCTGTCATGGCTGACCGTTGCCGCCAGCGCGCCTTCACGCAGGCCGAATCCGCCTAATAAACCGTAGGCCGGGGCCGACTGCTGACCGTAGCGCTCGAGCACGGCGATATAGCAAATATCATGGCGATCGAAGCCCCCGGCGGTGCACATGCAGGCACTGGCACCCGTCACCAGTTCGTTAGGGATAACATCAATCACCCGATAGCGTTTGCCGGGGGTGAAATGCAGCGCAAAGTCATCGGCGCAGACGGGGTGCCGCGCAATGGTATTGCCATAGGGCGGAACGGTTTGCGCCAGCCTTGCCGGTTCCCCGGCTTTCAGGCGTTCGGCATCAATGGGTTCCCCTTTGACAAACACTTGCTGTACCGCCACGTTGCGGGCATCGCTGAGCAGGACGATATCCGCCTGTTTTCCGGGGGCCAGTAAGCCTAAATGGTGCAGGCCAAAATGGCGTGCTGCTGACCAACTGGCGATGCGGTAAGCGACGTGTAGCGGGACGTTATGGTGTAAAATCAGTCGGCGAATCAGTGCATCAATATGCCCTTCATGAGCGATTTCCCAGGGATTACGGTCGTCGGTGCAGAGCAGGCACTGTGGGCTGTTGAAGGCGTTGATGAGCGGTGCCAGCGCGTCGAGGTTGCGGGCGGCGGACCCTTCGCGGATCATCAGCGCCATCCCAAGTTGCAGTTTGCGGCGCCCCTCCTCCAGGGCGTAACTCTCGTGGCAGTTCTCTATCCCGGCGGCGATGTAGGCGTTGAGCGCCTTACCGCTCAGTCCAGGACAGTGGCCGTCCAGCGTCAGATGGCGGAAGGCATCCATTTTGTCGAGCAACGTATTTTGTCCGACAATGACGCCAGGATAATCCATCACTTCCGCCAGTCCGGCCACCAGTGGATGATCGCGCCAGGTCAGCATCTGGTCGAGGGAGAAACGCGCGCCATTCACATCACATCCCTTCAGGGCCGGAACGCAGGAACTCACCTGAAGATACTGATTCTGCTTCGCCAGTTCGGCGCAGCGGACAAACCAGGAAAATCCCTTTTCGCCCATCACATTGACGATTTCATGCGGATCGCAAACAACGGTGGTGAGCCCGTGCGGCAGCGTTGCGGTTTCAAATGTGACCGGCGTCATCATGCTGGATTCAATGTGCAGGTGTGAGTCGATAAAGCCGGGAACGGCCGTTGCGCCGTGGGCATCGATACGCCGTAATGCCGGGGCGTCACGATACTCTGCGCCGATGCCCGCGATATGTCGTCCTTTGGTCACGATGGGACCCGTCATTTCCCCGCCATTGATAATATCGAGAAGGATGACATTATCAATAATATAATCGGCGACGGCTTCACCGCGCGCAACCGCTAATAATTTCTGCCGTTCCTGACGGCTAATATAATGAAATTTATGACTTATGCCGTTGTTCATATTTTTCTCATTTTGATTTTATCAATTTGATTATTATTTATCATAAAGAAATGCCGGGTGATTATTTAAAGCTTATCGATTAACGGGCATTGGCATTGTGATTGCAATCACTGAATTAAATATGGGAGATGTTTTAAATGAGACCTGATTATATCTTCATTAATGGATAAAAAAGATGAATACTGATGTCAGTGATGACGCGAGAAATGATTTAAATCATCTTTCGCGATTATTTAAACTGCGCCAGCATGGCACCGACGTGCGGACAGAAACGATTGCCGGGATGACGACTTTTTTAACGATGGTGTACATTGTGTTCGTGAACCCGCAAATACTCGGGGCCGCACAGATGGATCCCAAAGTGGTGTTTGTCACCACATGCCTGATCGCCGGCATCGGCAGTATCGCGATGGGCCTGGTCGCTAACCTTCCTGTTGCATTAGCCCCGGCGATGGGATTGAACGCGTTTTTTGCCTTTGTGGTAGTGGGGGCGATGGGGGTGAGTTGGCAAACGGGAATGGGGGCCATATTCTGGGGCGCGGTCGGACTCTTTTTACTCACGCTTTTTCGCATTCGTTACTGGATGATTTCCAATATTCCGATTAATTTACGTATCGGCATTACCAGCGGTATCGGCTTATTTATTGCATTGATGGGGTTAAAAAATGCGGGCGTTATTGTTGCGAATAAAGACACGCTGGTGACCATTGGTGACTTAAGTTCCCACAGTGTATTACTGGGTATTTTAGGTTTCTTTATTATTACCGTGCTGTCATCGCGTCAGTTTCATGCAGCGGTGCTGGTTTCCATTGTTGTCACCTCCTGTTGTGGATTGTTTTTCGGTGATGTCCATTTTAGCGGCATCTATTCTGTGCCTCCCAGTATCAGCGGGGTGATAGGTGAGGTGGATTTACGCGGTGCATTATCGCTTAACCTGGCCGGGATTATCTTTTCATTCATGCTCATCAATTTGTTTGATTCATCAGGAACACTAATTGGTGTGACGGATAAAGCCGGGTTAATCGGTAGCGACGGTAAGTTTCCAAGCATGAGGCGGGCGCTGTATGTCGACAGTGTAAGCTCGGTTGCCGGGGCGTTTATCGGCACCTCTTCCGTGACGGCCTACATTGAGAGCACCTCGGGCGTGGCGGTTGGCGGGCGCACCGGTCTGACGGCGGTGGTGGTGGGCGTGCTTTTCCTGCTGGTGATGTTTTTTTCTCCGCTGGTGGGTATGGTTCCCGCTTATGCAACGGCAGGGGCGCTGATTTTTGTCGGTGTGCTGATGACCTCCAGCCTCTCCCGCGTTAACTGGGATGATTTTACCGAGTCGGTGCCTGCGTTTATCACCACGGTGATGATGCCTTTTAGTTTCTCCATTACCGAGGGGATTGCGCTTGGTTTTATGTCCTACTGCATTATGAAAGTGTTTACCGGACGCTGGCGGGAGTTAAACCTCTGCGTCATTACGGTCGCGGCGCTTTTCGCGCTGAAAATCATTCTGGTGGATTAGTATTCGTGGGCCGTTTCCAGATATCATGAGCGCGGATAAAGCAGGAGAACTCATGGTCTGGATAATGCTGGCCACACTGGCGGTGGTGTTTGTTGTCGGGTTTCGGATCCTTACTTCCGGATCCCGGCGGGCGATTCGCCGCTTGAGCGAGCGCCTGAATATTGATGTGGTGGCGGTAGAATCGATGATCGATCAGATGGGAAAAGCGCAGGGAGAGGCATTTTTGCAGTATCTCCACCGCCCCGACGAGTCGCATCTGCAAAACGCCGCTCAGGTCCTGTTGATCTGGCAAAGTGTCATTGTGGACGGCAGCGAGCAGAATCTGTTGCAGTGGCATCGCCTGCTGCAAAAGGCCCGGCTGGCCGCGCCGATCACCGACGCGCAGGTGCGTCTGGCACTCGGTTTCTTACGTGAGGCCGATCCGGATATGCAGGACATTAATGCGTTCCAGATGCGTTACAACGCCTTTTTTCAACCCGAAGACGGCGTGCACTGGCTGCACTAAGACAATATAGACGATGAATGTCGTTAACTGAGCCGACGATATTCATCATGAATTACGCCATTCGCGGTTACGCCAGAACTTTTAATCCATGCTTCTGGACAACGCTCAGCAGTTTGAGAGACATCCCACTGGGGCGTTTCGCGCCGCTCTCCCATTTTTGCACGGTGGACACGCTGGTGTTCAGGTAATGTGCGAACACGGGTTGGCTAACGTTGAATTTCTCGCGTAGTGCTTTAATTTCAAGCGGCAGGAGAGCGTTGACCTGGCTCAGGCAGGCTTTGTCGAAATTGCGCATCGTTTCCTGAGGGATCGCCTCAACGTTATATAACCCGGATGCTGCGCTGTGGATGGCTTCGAAGGCTGGGCTTTTAAAGTTATTTTTTATAGTCATCGCAGACCTCCACCAGTTCTTTACTCTTAATCAATGCCGTAATGTTGTCATCAGTCAGACGAGCGTAATGTTTTGCTAACTCACGAAAGCCCGCCAGTTCGTTGATAGTGATATTTGTCATGTCCTGTTTGGCATACAAAAACGTGTAAAACCAGTGGTTGCCACCCCTCGCGAGGATAATCGCGCGGTCACGGTTCTGGTTCAGACGCTTTTTAAAAATGCCGCCTCCCAGATCGTCTGCCTGCCCCTGTAAAGTGGCTTCAATTGCCTGGCATAACTCATCATCTTTGATGGCATGGGATTTTGCTTCCCTGGAAAACCATTTGGTTTTGAATACACGCATCGGAGACATCCTGTAACCGTAAGTATAGCACCTGGTGGCATACTATGCGTTTCAATACGATGATAAATAAATTTTGCGGTAGATATTTCACATTTGCGAACCTTCTCGAAAGCGGCAATGCAAACGAAGAAAGTAGCCAAAACGTTAAATACGTCACATTTAAAATGTTACACTGCGTAGCTTCCCCACAAGAAATCGACGCAGATAGCAAAATGAGTGAATGTATCGAAGAGAAAACCCACGCTGACGTTGTCGCTCGCCCAAACTGGTCGGCAGTATTTGCCGTGGCGTTCTGTGTGGCTTGCCTGATCACCGTCGAGTTTTTACCCGTCAGTCTGTTGACGCCGATGGCGCAGGACCTGGGCATTTCTGAAGGCGTAGCCGGACAGTCGGTGACCGTGACCGCGTTTGTCGCCATGTTTGCCAGCCTGTTTATCACGCAGATCATTCAGGCCACTGACCGTCGCTACGTAGTGATTCTGTTCTCCGTGTTGCTGACCCTCTCCTGCCTGCTGGTCTCTTTTGCCAATTCCTTCGCGTTACTGCTGGTGGGACGCGCCTGTCTGGGACTGGCGTTGGGCGGATTCTGGGCGATGTCGGCCTCGCTGACCATGCGGCTGGTTCCGCCGCGTACGGTACCGAAAGCGCTGTCGGTGATTTTCGGATCCGTCTCTATCGCGCTGGTTATTGCCGCGCCGCTGGGTAGTTTCCTGGGGGGGATCATTGGCTGGCGTAATGTCTTTAACGCGGCGGCGGTGATGGGCGTGCTGTGTATTATCTGGTTGGTGAAATCGTTGCCGCCGCTGCCCGGCGAGCCTTCGCATCAGAAGCAAAACATGTTCAGCCTGCTGAATCGTCCGGGCGTGATGGCGGGGATGATTGCCATCTTTATGTCCTTTGCCGGGCAGTTTGCGTTCTTCACCTACATCCGTCCGATATATATGAATCTGGCGGGCTTTGATGTCGATGGCCTGACGCTGGTGCTGTTGAGCTTTGGTATTGCCAGTTTTGTCGGCACGTCGCTGTCGTCCTTGATTCTCAAACGCTCTGTCAAACTGGCATTAGCCGGTGCGCCGCTGGTGCTGGCGCTGAGCGCGCTGGTGCTGATGCTGTGGGGCAGCGACAAGATTGTTGCGGCAAGCATTGCAATTATCTGGGGGCTGGCGTTTGCGCTGGTGCCGGTGGGATGGTCGACGTGGATCACCCGATCGCTCGCCGATCAGGCAGAAAAGGCTGGATCCGTCCAGGTCGCCGTGATCCAGCTTGCCAATACCTGTGGGGCCGCGGTGGGAGGCTATGCACTCGATAACCTTGGCCTGCTGTCGCCCCTGATGCTTTCCGGCAGCCTGATGCTGCTGACGGCGCTTCTGGTGGCAGCGAAAGTTCGCATAAAGGGTATGCAATGACCTCAACCCTCATTGAGGGTTCCTTCACGTAGGCCGGATAAGGCGTTAACGCCGCCATCCGGCATTATGCCCGGTGGCGCGTTGCTTACCGGGCCTACGTGACTGTAGGCCGGATAAGGCGTTAACGGCGCCATCAGGCATAACGCGATATTGCCAATCAGAACCACGCTTCCCACATCGCGCCGACGTTGAAATCGTCCAGCGTTTCGTCATCTGTGCCGTTCACGCGTGCGGTGCGGTCGTTATCCACTTTGCCGCCGGTGACATAGAAGCGCAGCATTGGACGGAATTCAGGCCCCATCGCAATCGACATGTTCTGCGACAGCGTCAGCTTCCAGCCTTTGTTATCGCCGCCGTTGTCATAATCGACACGCTGATAGCCCGCTTCCAGCCAGGTGGAGTGCACGTCGTTCCAGAAGTACATGGGACGTACAATGGCACCGTAGTTCTTACGATTTTCACTCTGGTCAGCACTGTTATCGTAGTCATGGAATGCCAGCAGGTATTCAACCTGCGCCTGCTGCGTAAACTTGTGGCTTCCTTCGAAGCTGGCGTAAATCGCGGTCAGGTCGTCGGTTTTGTTGTAGACGCTGTTGTCGGAGTTATCAGAGTAACGGGCGATCACTTTGTTGACGCCGCTGTCATTGGTATGACTCACCACAAACGCGCCCTGCCAGGCCTTCAGGCGATCGTCGGTGTCGACGGCTTTCGAGTCAAAGCCGTAGTTGGCGTAGATTTCCAGATCCAACGGACCGAGTTTCATGCCGTGAATTTTTGAGGTAACGGCGTAGTTCCCTTTATCACCCGTGCCGGAACCGCCGGTACAGGTAATGCGTGACGGGTTGGCTTCATCTTCCATCACTTCCGGGCTGCACGATTCAACGGCAGCTACGGTGGCAACGTCAAACTGAATGCCGCCAATATCGAAGTTCTTCACCCCGGCACCCTGGCCGTCGTGGTTCATCCAGAAGTAGTCGTTGATCCCCTGTTGCGGACGCTGGTGGAAGTCGCGACCGGCCCAGATATAGGCGTTCGGGTTGGATTCCAGGACGTTGGTGACTCCCGCGTAAGCTTTTTTGAGGTTCACCTCGTCGCCCCAGTGGTCGATCATCACGTTGATATCCCAGATCGCGCCGTTGTCGCCTTTGAACGCTTTGGAGAGCTGGAATTCACCGCCGTTGCCTTCGTTACCCAGACGACCAATGGCGGATGCACCGTTATAGGAACCATCAACGCCCACGTATTTCTGATCGCCACTCTGGAACTGCGCGCCATAACGCGCATAGCCACTGAATTTCACACCGAACGGGATGGCCATGTCGGGTGACTGTGCGGCGCTTTGCGGCTCGTTAATGACATCGGTTTTTTTCGCCACAGCAGCGTCCATTTTCGCCTGACGTTCCGCAAGGGCTTTATCTACGGCTTTGGCGACGATGGCGTCGATTTGTTCCTGAGTAAATTCCTGTGCGAGTACAGAAATCGGGCAAAGCGCGGCCACGACCGCCATGGCTAATGGAAGTTTTTTTATCATGTTCATGGTTATCTCATTTACGTTTTATCCTTCAGTTTGCATTAAGCATTCTGAATAGATGTGCGCATTAATTTATTTTAAGATAATAACCATCCCGCCTCGGTGTAATTCGCTATCACCAAAACAAGTTGATCTGTTATTTATAGATAGAGGTACAGGTAGTATTTATTTAATCGTAGTGACGTCTCCGTTTATTATTTAATTTAAATTAGCGTTGATAGAGATGAATAATTTCTTCTGACAGTTCGCG
Source organism: Citrobacter sp. T1.2D-1 (assembly GCF_950098555.1). Lineage (NCBI taxonomy): Bacteria > Pseudomonadati > Pseudomonadota > Gammaproteobacteria > Enterobacterales > Enterobacteriaceae > Citrobacter > Citrobacter sp. T1.2D-1. The sequence goes on along the minus strand of NZ_CATNHH010000012.1, from coordinate 371,407 downwards.
GGCTAACAGCGACGTCATTAAGTGATCCTGCGCATGCACCATAATTAACGTCATGGGTTGCCGGGCTTCCCCGGCATCCTGTTCGATCAATTTGGTTTGCATGTGGTGAGCCTGACGAGCGTAGCCGTCAGCCTCCCGAAGCAGGCTTTTCGCCTCGTCAATGTTGCCTGCACGCGCGGCGTGCAGCGCCTCGAAGCACAGACTACGGGACTGTCCGGCATTGACGATAATGTCCATTACTGCTTCTTCTAATGCAATCATTGTCTGTATCTCTTAATCGAATCCGTTGTGTTCGGCGGTATTAGCGAACCACTCGCCGCTCTTTTTCACCGTACGTTTTTGCGTGTCTAAATCTAACTGTACCAAGCCATAGCGGTTTTTATATCCGTTGAGCCATGACCAGTTATCAATAAACGTCCACATATGGTAGCCAAGACACTGACAGCCCTCGCTGATCCCTTTATGTAGCCATTTAAGGTGTTCAGAAACAAACTCAATACGGTAGTTGTCGTTAATTTGCCCATCCTGAATAAAACGCTGTTCGTTTTCTACGCCCATTCCGTTCTCAGAAATAAAGCAGCGCGGGTTGCCGTAATTATCACGCAGGTTCGTAATAATATCGTAAATACCCGGCTCATAAATTTCCCACCCGCGATAAGGGTTCATTTTGCGGCCTGGCATTTCGTAGTAATCAAACAACCACTCCGGCATAAAGGGCGCATTCAGATTGACTGCGGTATCACGGCATTTCACCCGACGCGGCTGGTAGTAGTTAATCCCCAGCAGGTCGATTTTGCCATCGGCAATCAGCTGTGCGTCACCCGGTTGACAGGCTGGCAACTGATCGTACTCTTTCAGCAATGCCACCAGATCCGCCGGATATTCCCCTTTCAGCACCGGATCGAGGAAGCTGCGGTTAAACAGCAGATCCGCATAGTGTGCGGCTTTCACATCCGCCGGATGCGGTGAGCGCGGATAGGAAGGCGTCAGGTTGAGCACCACGCCAATTTCGCCATCGTTGTTGCCCGCGCGATAAGCGCGAACCGCCGTCGAGTGCGCCAGCACGGTGTGATACGCCACGGTCGCTGCGCGCCTGAAATCCACTACGTTCGGGTAATGGAAGTCATACAGATAGCCGCCTTCCACCGGCACAATCGGCTCGTTGAAGGTGAACCAGTGCTTAACGCGGTTGCCGAACAATTTGAAACACGTCTGCGCGTAGCGGCCAAAGGCCTCCACGACGTCACGGTTTTCCCAGCCGCCCTTCTCCTGCATCACCATCGGCATGTCGAAGTGAAACAGCGTGATAAACGGCGTGATGCCCTGCGCCAGCAGTTCGTCAATGACGTTGTTATAGAACGCCACCGCCTCAGGATTCACCTCGCCCGTACCATCAGGAATCAGACGTGACCAGCTTAACGAGGTGCGGAAGCTGTTATGTTTTAACTGCTTCAACAGCGCGATGTCCTGTTTCCAGTGCTGATAAAACGTCGAGGTGTTCGCCGGGCCAACCCCCTGATGGAAACGACCTGGCTGGCGGTCGAACCACACATCCCATGTGGTCTGGCTTTTGCCGCCGTTCAGGCTATCCCCTTCGGTTTGCAGCGCTGAGCAGGCACTGCCCCACCAGAAGTTTTCAGGAAAACGGTATCTCATTGTTCTGACTCCTTGATTCATTATGAGTTGCTACGGGCAGCGTTCGCCACGGAGACGGCGTCCTGGGCTTTTTGCTCTTCTGTTTTCATCAGAGAGCGTTCGTAAGCGCGCAGGAACGGGAGGTAAATCAGCGCCGACATCACCATGCAGATCAGGCACATCACCACCGGACTAAAGGCCCAGTTTGCCGCCCACGATGCGCCAATCGGTGCGGGCGTGGTCCACGGCGTCAGTGATACTACCTGATCCAGCCAGCCCAGACGGGTCGCAGCGTATGCCAGTACGGCGTTGATCATGGGCACGAAGACGAACGGGATAAACAGCATCGGGTTCATGATGATCGGCGCACCGAACAGAATAGGCTCATTAATGTTAAAGAAGCTAGGGACGATCCCCATTTTGCCGATCGTCCGCAGATGGGTAACGCGACTGCGCAGCAGCAGGAAGGCCAACGGTAAAGTAGAGCCCACGCCGCCGATCAGCAGGTAGTGATCCCAGAAACCTTGCAGATAAACGTGTGGCAGGGCGACACCCGCCGCGAGAGCAGCCTGGTTTGCCGACAGGTTTGCCATCCAGAACGGGTTCATAATGCCCGTGACGATCAGCGAGCCGTGAATACCGGCAAACCAGAAAATCTGGCACATCAGAACCGAAAGCAGGATCGCCGGCAGGGAGTCAGACGCTGAAACCAGCGGTGCCAGCAGATGCATAATCGCCTGCGGAATAATCATTCCGGTCTGCGCTTCAATAAACAGGTTCAGCGGATGCAGTGTCGCAATGACCACCAGAACCGGAATGAGGATCTCAAACGAACGGGCGACGCCGGTCGGAACCTCTTTCGGCAGACGGATTGTGATGTTGTGCTGCTTCAGCCAGGCATAGACGCGCGTGGAGTAGATGGCGGTAATCAGTGCGGTAAAGATCCCCTGACCGGAAAGGTACTGCGTGGAGATTTTACCGTCGGCATACGGTGCGGCGACCAGTAAAAAGGCCATAAACGCCAGCAGGCCGGACATAATCGGATCGAGATTAAACTGACGGCCCAGACTGGCGCCAATGCCCACGGAGATGAAGAACGTCATAACGCCCATACTGAGGTTAAACGGCAGCATCAGTTGTTCACGGTATGTGGCGGAAAAATCGAGCCAGCCACGGGCAAAGCTGTTGGTGGTTTCGGCAGAGAACGGCGGAAAAATAAACACCAGCATGAACGAGCCGATGATCATAAACGGCAGCGCCGCGGTAAAACCATCACGAATCGCAATCACGTATTTCTGCTGGCCCAGTTTACCGGCAAGAGGCGTGATGGATTGTTCTATGACAGCAACCATTGACTGATATAACGAACTCATAATGACACCTTTCTAATGTGCCGCTTCAATCAGCGACAGAGCAAAATCCAGCACCTTGTCACCGCGTTGCATTCCGTAATCCTGCATATCAATGGCTTTTACGGGGATGTTTTGGGTGGCAGCCTTCTCTGAGAGCGTGTTAAGCATGTATTTTACCTGGGGGCCAAGTAACACCACCTGGTAGTTTGGAAACTGAATGTCAAATTCGGAAACGCCATATGCATCAATTTGTACTGGCAGCTTCCGCTCTTCTGCGGCTTCGACCATTTTACGAACCAGCAGACTGGTGGACATCCCTGCAGAGCAACACAACATAATCCTGAACATTATTAACCATCCTCAAAATGTAAAAACTTATTGCGAGTCTGATTTGATATCATACGGAAACCGGTTTCCATACGAAGCAAACGGAACTGTGACAACCGTCAAGATCTTATTCTTATAAGGCTAATTATTTGGATTTGGCTCACGGTTTCGTCGCTATTTCACGCTTTTTGAGTGGAAACGGAAAATCGGTTTCCATGAAAAAAGGAAAACGCTATACTGCTGGTGGCGAATATTTAAGCCAATGTTAAATTCAGGATTGAAGGAGCCAGGCAGGCTCTGTCAGGGGAGAATGATGTCTACTATCAACGATGTATCGCGTTTGGCTGGCGTGTCTAAAGCCACGGTGTCGCGCGTGTTGAGCGGATCGCGTGGTGTGAAGGAAGCCAGTCGTCTTGCCGTGTTAAAGGCGGTGGATGAGCTGAACTATCGTCCGAATGTGATTGCCCAGTCGCTGCTCAGTCAGTCCACCGGCTGCATAGGCGTGATTTGCGCGCAGGACAACATCAACCAGACGACGGGCTACCTTTACGCGCTGGAAAAGCACCTGAGTCAGCATCAGAAACATTTGTTGCTTCGTTTCGCCAATACCAAAGCGGAGGTGATGAGCGCCCTCGATGAGTTAAGCTGCGGCTTGTGTGACGATGTGCTGATTATTGGTGCGCGTTTTCCGCTGCATATCACGCAGGAGAACGTCATTCTGGTGGACTGTCTGGAGGCAGGCGACGACGTGACCAGCATTCAGTTTGACCACACCTTTGCCACCGAAACGGCCTGTAACTATCTGATTAGCCAAAATCGTCGGCAGATAGCCCTCATCCATCCTGAAGGCATGGGGTTCTGCGAACAGGTGCTGCTCGGTTACAAACATGCGCTGGAGAAGAACTTCCTGCCGTTTAATCGCAACCTGGTCTTTATGGAAGCGACCTCTTCCTCGGTGGCGTTACAGGAGCTGTTAAATAACGCTTCCACGCTTAACTTTAACGCGCTGCTGGTGGCGGATGAGCAGCAGGCTCAGCGGGTGATCCCGCAATTGCAGGCGTTTAATAAGTCGGTTCCGGAAGACATTATGATCTTCAGCCTCGCCGGCTCGCTGCATCTGCCGGGGATCCCGACCATCCCGGCAATCGAATACTCTATGGATGCGATGGCGGCGCGGATTGTCAGTTGGCTGAACGAAAAAACGCAAAGTATGTTGGGATCGTATGTGCTGCGCGGCGACTTAATCATCCCGGATGTGCGTCAGCGGTAAAGTTTATCATCGGGCGTGAAGCGCGGGCTTCACGCTTACATGTCCGGGCATTCCACCTTGCCGAGCGCTTCCCAGTAGTTGTTCTGATTATTCCTTTCCATCGCCAACGCCGCCTCGCGGATGTGCTGTTGATTGTCTTTATTCGCCATGATCGTTTTTTCCCACGCCTCGTCAGAAGGTGAACCCTGCGGCGTACAGATTTTGCGTAGGTCCTTGAGTATCGTATTTTTTTCGTGCGCGGATTGCAGTGCGCCGTAAGGCGAGTCGGCCTGTGCCAGCGTGGGCAGCAAGAAAAGGGCGGCAATGATCGATAAAACGGCTCGTTTCATGATAATAATCCTTGTAGTCGATGCGCATCATTTCAAGAGTAAGTGTAGACGGTGTACGACTCCCTCAGCAGCCTGTGCTACTGTCGGAAAACGATTCAGCCAAAAGTTGTAGTTTTTCAGGAGGATAGAGTGCAGATACAGATTACAGATACCGTTACCGAAGACGATCAAAACGCGCTGCTTGCTGGACTGCGTGCCTACAATTTCCAGTTTCTGAAAACGAGGAATTTTGGCGATCTGGCGGTTTACTGGCGTGACGAGCAGCAGGACATTCGCGGTGGATTGATTGGCAAAATCAAAGGGGAATGGCTGAGCATTGATTTTTTATGGATGCATGAGTCCCTGCGCAAAGGCGGTTACGGCAGTCAACTGATCCAGGCTGCAGAGCACGCCGCTCGCGAGAGAGGTTGTCTCCATGCGCTGGTCGATACCCTGAGTTTTCAGGCGCTGCCGTTCTATCAGAAGAACGGTTATCAACTGCAATTGACCCTCGATGACTTCCCGGAAAAAGGGGCCGCCCGGCATTATTTATCGAAAACATTTTGATGACCGGACGGGTTCACCATGACGTCTGGACGTCGATTCACTTTCTTGCATAGCAGAATAGTGTATGTTCTGAACAATCATTTAATTCTTAAGCGGTAAAGAGATGAGACGGATTGAGATCGTACTGGGAGAGCTTGAAAGGCTGACGCGTGGGCTGGATCGTGCCGATTTGGCGCAGGAAACGGCGTTCACGGCGGAGGCGATTGGCTTTAACCTGGGGCTGGCGCGCAACTCGGTCAGTAAAGATCTCAATCAGCTGTGGAACGATGGTCTGGCGATTAAAAGCCGGGGACGTCCGGTGTTCTTCCTGCACAGACAGACGCTGGAGACGTTGCTGGGGCGCAAGCTGGAGAGTAGCGAGCGCGAAGTGCGCTCGGTGGCCGACCTGCTTCCGCAAGCGGAAAATACGGGCGGTGACGATCCTTTCACCGGTCTGATTGGCTACGATCGCAGCCTGCGTGACGCCGTAGAAAAAGGCCGTGCCGCCGTGCTCTATCCGCAGGGCCTGCATGTGTTGCTGACCGGGCCGTCCGGCGTAGGGAAAACCTTTTTTGCCGAACTGATGCACCGCTTTGCCTGCGAACAAGCCGCCGGTTCCCCGCCGCCGCTGGTCTATTTTAACTGCGCCGAGTACGCCCATAACCCGGAACTGCTCTCTTCGCACCTGTTTGGCCATCGTCAGGGGGCCTTCACCGGTGCGAGCGAGAATAAACCCGGTCTGGTCGAGCAGGCGGACGGCGGCTATTTGCTGCTCGACGAAGTGCATCGCCTGCCCTACGAAGGACAGGAGAAACTATTTTCTATTCTCGATAAGGGCGAGTACCGTCCGCTGGGATCCAGCGCCACGGCGCGTCCAATCTCGGTTCGTCTGATTTGCGCGACCACGGAACCGGTGAGTTCATCGCTGTTGCGCACCTTCCAACGACGAATTCAGGTGAGCATCGACTTGCCGGGGATTCGTCAGCGATCGATTGAGGAACAGGTGGAGCTGATCGTCGGTTTTTTGCAGCGTGAAAGTCGCAAAATCGAGCGTACGGTCAGCATCGACAAAACGCTGTTGCTCTGGCTGTTGAACAAACCGCTGGAGGGCAACATTGGTCAGTTGAAGAGCGATATCCAGTTCTTGTGCGCCCAGGCGTGGGCATCGGGGATGACGGAACATAACGACACGCTACAGCTGGATAAACGGCTGGCGGAGATACCGTTCCATGCCACGCCGGAACAACGTCTGCTGGTCGACGCGCTGTTTGAAGGAAAAGAGCGGCTGAACATTGATGCGCGTACGCTGCCGGCGCTGAAAACCTCACTGGCGACCGGGGCGGAAATCGAAGAGAGCGATCTCTTTTACAGCTTCCTGACCCGTGAATATGTCAATCTGCGCAACAGTAATGTCCCGCCGGCGGAAACGCTGGCTATCCTGAAAAACAAGCTCAGTTCAATCTTCGAATATGGCCTCTACAGCCGCGATAGCGTGGCGCATCCGCCGCGCTATGGCGATCAAATTGAAGAACGCGTGACGCTACTGATCGGCTGCGTGGAGCAGGTGCTGGGCTTTACGCTGCCGGAAAATCTGGTGAATCCGCTGCGCAAGCACTTCCTGGCGCTGATTGGCTATGTCCAGCGCGGACTGATTCCGCAGCTCTACTCTTCCAGCCTGATCCTCGACCGCTGCAAGGATGAATACGATAACGCCACGCTGTTGTGCCGGAAAATCAATGAACTGCTGCATATTCAGTGCCCGGCGACGGAAGTGGTCTGGCTGTGTCTGTTCCTGAAAGAGTGCCGTCACTACCGCCAGCGCATTGATGCCAGCCCGGACTGCGGCGTGATCCTCGTCGCGCACGGCGCAACCACCGCGACCAGCATGGCGCAGTACGTCAACCGCGTACTGGAACGCGATCTGTTCAGCGCGGTCGACATGCCGTTTGAGCAGTCGGTGCATGACACGCTGGAAACGCTAACCCAGATTATTCAGACCCAACGCTATCAGCGGCTGATTCTGATGGTCGATATTGGTTCACTGGTGCATTTCGGCAGTACGATCAGCAAGTTATTTCAGATAGACGTACTGTTAATGCCCAACATCACGCTGACCAGCCTGCTGGAGATCGGGCTGGATTTAAGCTACGAAACCAGCGACCTGCCCCAGCTTGCGGCGCTCATGCAGAGCAAAAACATCCCCTGTCAGCTGTGTACCCCGCAGCAGGAAAACGGCGGCAAAGTGCTGGTTATCTCCTGCATTACCGGTATGGGTACGGCGGAAAAAATTAAAAAAGTGCTTGAGGAGAGCTTTGGCGAACTGATGTCGCAGGACACGCGAATGGTTATTCTCGATTACAACGACGTGCGCAGCCTCGAACGCGTCCAGCAGGCGCTGAACGCCAATGAGCGACTGGCGGGAATTGTCGGTACTTTCCAGCCGGGGCTGCCGGATATTCCGTTTATCTCGTTGGAAGAACTGTTCTCAGAGCAGGGGCCAAAACTGGTGTTAAGTCTGCTGACGCCGGATCTCTCCAGCGCCGAACGCCGTCTGGAGATGGAGCGCAGTGCCATGCGTTTTATCAGCGCGCTGACCATGGAGAGCATTATTAACCATATTTCGGTGCTCAATCCGCAGCGCATTCTCAAGGAGATGGAGGGCGTGCTTAACCACCTGACGACCACGCTTTCCCTGAAACCGAGTCGCCAGGTGACACTACGCTTCCTGATCCACTGCTGTTGCATGGTTGAGCGTATCGTGATCAACCGTAAACCGTTACAGATGGCGCTGGAAAACAAACCGAATCTCGATCCCCGCGCGTTTAGTGTCATTAAATCTGCGTTTCTGCCCATTGAAGAGGCCTATGCCATCCGTTTATCGGATGCGGAATATTTTTATATCTACGAACTGCTTTATAGCTGATCCCTTAACGGGCGAGGCGTTGCGCCCTGCCCGCTCTCTTTTCCCCCTCGCGTGACACAAATACTGGCACAACCCTTGCTCTTACTTTGATGAGTTTTGCCGGATGGCGGCATAAATGCCTTATCCGGCCTACAAAAGCATTATCCGTAGGCCTGATAAGCGAAGCGCCATCAGGCATTGCAAGTCTCATGTAATCGCGCCAGGAGGCCATTTTGACTACCACTCAACCGTTGCCCGAAATTCTGCTGCTCACGCATGGTGGCTGGGGACAACAGCTCTGTAACAGCCTGCGTATGGTGATGGGCGAAATTAAAGGCGTGACGGAAATTGCACTGATGCCCGTCGATACGCTGGGCGAGTTTTATCAGCGTGTCGAGGACGTGGTGAAAACCATGCCGGACGGCTCGCTTATTCTGACCGATTTTGTTGGCGGTACGACGTCCAATGTGGCAGCGCGACTGAGCGCGGATTATCCGGTGGCGGTCGTTTCCGGGTTGAACGCGTCGCTACTGCTGGAAGCGCTGGACAGACGTGAACACGGTTCGTTGACCCTCTGCGTCAGTGAACTGGTGGAAGCCGGACGCAGCAGTTGCCTGGACGTTGTCGCTCATGTCCGTCAATTACAACAATCACAATAAGGAAAATCATCATGGCAAACATCGTGTTATGTCGTATCGATAGCCGACTGATCCACGGACAGGTGGTGACGAAGTGGGTCGGACAGTCCCAGGCTAACCGCATCGCAGTGGTCAGTGACGAACTGGACGCCGATCCGTTTATGAAAAACATCTACCTGATGGCCGCGCCGCCGAACATCAAAGTGGATTGCTACAGCAACCAGAGCTTTGCGGCTTCCTGGAAAGAGAACCAACTGGGCGACGGCAATGTGCTGGTGCTGTTCCCCTCCCTGGCGGCGATTCAACAGGCCGTACAACAGGGGTTTGATGTCACGACCATTCAGGTTGGCGGCCTGGGCGGCGGGCCAAACCGTAAAGCCGTGTTCCAGAACATTACGCTCGATGAAAAAGACGTTGGCATTCTTAACGACCTGAAAAGTCGTGGGATTCAGGTGTTCTTCCAGACTATCCCGGAAGATAAACCGCAGTCGCTGGACGATATCCTGAAAAAATTCTAATTCTCTGATAATGGGATAACACTATGGATACCTTAGTTTTTGCAAGCCTCATGGGGTTGTATTACTGGTTTGCCCGCTTACGCCTTGGCTACACCTTCTCTGCCATGCTGCTTCAGCCGGTGGTGGTGGCCGTCTTTGTCGGGCTGCTGCTTGGCAACATGCAGACGGCGATGATTATCGGCGCGGGGATGCAGCTCGTTTATCTCGGCGTGACCTCAACGCCTGGCGGTAACGTGCCGTCAGATCCGGCGCTGGCAGCCTGTATCTCGATTCCTATCGCGGTGAAAGCCGGGATGGATCCAAACCTGGCGATTGCGCTGGCGATCCCCTTCGGTGTGATCGGCGTTTTCCTCGACCAGTTGCGTCGTACGCTGAACGCGGCCTGGGTACATATGGCCGATAAGCACGCGGAAACGGCGAATATGTCGGGCATCATGCGCTGTGCGTTCCTCTACCCGGCATTGCTCGGACTGGCGCTGCGTTTCCCGGTGGTGTTTGCCGCGAACTACTTCGGTCAGGACGTGGTGGAAAGTTTCCTCAAACTGATGCCGCACTGGCTGACCCACTCCTTTGAAATCATGGGCGGGATCCTGCCGGCGCTGGGCTTCGCCATCACCATTATGGTGATCGGTAAAAAGAGCCTGCTGCCGTGGTTTATCGGCGGATTCTTCGCGGTGCTGTACCTCAAGGTGGACATCATGGCGATGGCGATCTTCGGTACCTGTGTGGCCTTCCTGATTAAAGGTCTGGCGAAAAATGAAGGAGCAGCATGATGAGCAGCGACGTAATGCAGCATGAACTGGTTGAGCGCGCACGGACAACCGGGGCGTTGACCAAAGCGGATATCACCAAAGCGTGGTTTATCTACTGGCTGGGCGCGGAGGTATCCAACTCCTATGAACGTCTGCAGAGCCTGATTTTCTGCGCCTCGATGACGCCGATCATCAAAAAGCTCTACCCACAAAAAGAGGAGCAGGTGGAGGCGCTAAAACGTCACCTGAACTTCTTCAACTCTGAGCAAACTTTTGGCGCGGTGATCCAGGGGATTTCCATTGCCATGGAAGAGCAGAAAACGCGCGGCGAGCCGATCAGCGATGCCTCAATTACCGGGATTAAAACCGGTCTGATGGGCCCGCTGGCTGGGATGGGCGACTCCATTGTTTGGGCCGCCGTCATGCCGCTGCTCATTGCGATTTTCATCCCTTTCGCCGCCAATGGCAGCGCGTTTGGCGGTATTGCACCGCTGATCCTCTATCCGGCAATCACGCTGGCGATCAGCTACGGCCTGATCCACAAGGGCTACACCCTGGGGCGTGATTCTATCGTCGGATTACTGCAAGGGGGGCGAATCAAAGAACTGATCTACGGCGCGAACGTGCTGGGGTTAATCATGATGGGCGCGCTGTCGGCAAGCTACGTCAAGATCACTACGCCGTTGAAAATCAGCGCGCTGAAGGGTTCTGAAGTGGTGGTGCAGCAGATCCTCGACTCCATCGCGCCAGGCCTGCTGCCGCTGGCGGCGGTGTTTGCCATCTATATCTTTCTGGTGAAGAAAGGGCCGCGATACACCACCATTCTGTTGTCAATTGTGGCGCTTAGCGTGGTTTGTTCGCTGCTGGGAGTGTTGTAAGTCATGACACAGAATATCTATCAACAGCTGGGACTAAAACAGGTGATTAACGCCTGCGGCAAGATGACGATTCTTGGCGTCTCCAGCGTCGCGCCCCAGGTGATGCAGGCCACTGCGCGGGCGGCCTTCGCCTTTGTCGAAATCGATGAGCTGGTGGACCGTACCGGTGAGCTGGTTTCCCGCTTTACCGGCGCGCAGGACAGCTATGTGACCTCCTGCGCGTCGGCGGGGATCGCCATTGCCGTTGCCGCCGCTATTACTCGTGGCGACCCGCTCAGGGTGGCTCTCATGCCAGACAGCAGCGGCATGGCCAACGAAGTGGTGATGCTGCGCGGTCATAACGTGGATTATGGCGCTCCCATCACCAGCGCCATTCGTCTGGGCGGCGGGCGCGTCGTGGAGGTCGGGGCGAGCAATCTCGCCGCGCGTTGGCAACTGGAGAGTGCGATTACCGACGAGACCGCCGCGCTGTTGTATGTGAAATCGCACCACTGTGTACAGAAGGGCATGCTCAGCATTGACGACTTTGTACAGGTTGCGCAGATCCATAACCTACCGTTGATTGTCGATGCCGCCGCCGAGGAGGATTTACACGCCTGGGTGGCGAGTGGGGCGGATATGGTTGTCTACAGCGGGGCAAAAGCCTTCAATGCGCCCACCTCCGGGTTTATCACCGGCAAGAAACCGTGGATTGCCGCCTGTAAAGCGCAGCATCACGGCATCGCCAGAGCGATGAAGATCGGTAAAGAGAACATGGTCGGACTGGTGTATGCACTGGAAAATTATTACCAGGGGCAGACTGTGGTGACCGCCGAACAGTTGCAACCGACGGCAGAGGCGATTTCGGCAATCCGTGGGCTGACCGCCGATATTGAGCAAGACGAAGCCGGGCGCGCTATCTGGCGTATTCGTGTACGGGTCGACACGCAGGTGCTCGGTCTGGACGCGCGTGAAGTCGAAGCTCAACTTCGGGGAGGCGATATCGCTATCTACGCCCGTCGCTATAACCTCCATCAGGGCGTCTTTAGCCTCGACCCACGTACGGTCGCCGAAGGGGAAATGGCACTCATTGTGGCGCGACTCAGGGAGATTGTAGAACATGCAGCAGATTAATTTTTATCGCCAACGTGTGGCGATTAACGTGCTGGCGAAAGATATCGCCAACGCCCGGGAAATCTATGACGCCGCCGAGGGACATGCGGTGATTGGCATCCTGTCCGCGCAGTTTTCGTTAGTTGACGAAGGCGTCCAGGAGGTCAAACGTTGGATGGCCGAAGTCCCCTCGGTTTCAGTGGGCCTGGGGGCAGGCGATCCGGCGCAGTATTACAAAGCAGCGATGATTGCATCAAAGGTCCATCCGGCGCACGTCAACCAGACCTTCACCGGCAGTGGTTTTGCGGCGGGGGCGTTGGCGGCGACAGGCGGAGAACAAACGCACATCAACGCGCTGGTCAGCCCGACGGGGACGCCTGGTGAGGTACTGATCTCCACCGGCGTCAGTAGCGGTCAGGGAACGCCAGCGCGCGTCTCATGCGATGCTGCAATCCGTATGATGCAAGATATGGGCGCGCACGCGGCGAAGTTCTTCCCAATGGGGGGCGAAAAGTCTCTTCCTGAGCTGTATGTGCTGGCAACCACTGCGGCACGTAACGGCATGACGCTGATCGAACCGACGGGTGGCATTGATGTGGAAAACTTTGGCGTCATACTGCAAACCTGCCTGGAGGCAGGCGTGCCGCGCGTAATGCCGCATTTATACACATCGATTATCGACCCACAAACGGGCAACACCCGACCTGAAGATATCGTCCGGTTAATGGAGATCGTGAAAGCGTTGGTCTGAACCGAATGGCGCTGCGTGTGGTTGGCGCAGCGTCATCAGGATTTTTGAATATTCCCTCTTTATGCTTTTTTCTTCTTATTGATGCCTTTTCGTTTTTTAAACCGCAGCAGCCTTCCCGCTATAGTCATTTCATTACTCATCAGGCGGTTATTTCAAAAGGATAAAAACGTGAAATTGACGATACCTCATTTACGGACAGGGGCGGCGGTACTGTTGGCGGGATTGTTGTTGGTCGGTTGCGACCAGCAGAGCAGTGATGCAAAGCACATCAAAGTCGGCGTGATTAACGGCGCCGAGCAGGATGTGGCGGAAGTCGCCAAAAAAGTGGCGAAAGAGAAGTACGGTCTCGACGTCGAACTGGTCGGTTTCAGCGGCTCACTGTTGCCGAACGATGCCACCAACCACGGCGAACTGGATGCCAACGTCTTCCAGCATCGCCCGTTCCTTGAGCAGGATAATCAGGCGCATAACTATAAGCTTGTGGCGGTGGGGAATACCTTTGTCTTCCCGATGGCCGGCTACTCGAAAAAAATAAAAACGGTCGATCAATTGGCGGACGGCGCAACGGTGGCGATTCCTAACGATCCCACCAACCTCGGACGGGCGCTGTTGCTGCTGCAAAAAGAGCAGTTGATTACCCTGAAAGAAGGAAAAGGATTGCTGCCGACGGCGCTGGACATCACCGCCAACCCGCGTCATTTACAGATTATGGAGCTGGAAGGGGCGCAACTGCCGCGCGTACTGGACGACCCGAAAGTTGACGTGGCAATTATCAGCACCACTTATATTCAGCAAACCGGGCTTTCTCCGGTTCACGACAGCGTGTTTATCGAAGATAAAAATTCGCCGTATGTGAACATCCTGGTGGCGCGAGAAGACAATAAAGATGCGGAAAATGTGAAGGAATTTCTGGCGTCTTATCAGTCACCTGAAGTCGCAAAAGCGGCAGAAACGATCTTTAACGGCGGTGCGGTTCCGGGGTGGTGATCGGTAACGCATTCAGATAACTGAATTTTATCGCCAGAAGCGCTCTTCTGGCGATACTGTACAACGCTACCTTTATCGCTGAACGAGCATTAAGATTATCCCTTCTTTTCCTTGTGTTCAGATTTTTCAATGAACAATGTACTTCCATTCTTTTTTGTACTCAAAAACCCCGCTTCTAATAGTCATTTGTCCTTTTTTGTAAGGTTATGATGAGTAATCTGTAGATTTATATTCTGAGAAAGAGTATGTGACTAAAAGAAAAGATCGTTACGGGAAAATTCCTGGAATTGGCGGGTTTTGCAACACCAGGTTAACGATGGTTACGTTTTTTATTAAAATAAGATTTTTCTTACAATAAAATAAAAGAATGTTTCATTCATAATTAATTATTAATTATTAACACATTACGTAAAGTACCCGAGTCGGTTTGTCAGGATTATTCTCTTAATCGTGAAAAATGGTTTTTCTGGCTAAAAATTCGACTGCAAATGTATCTTTTTTGTTTAAATTGTTTTTGTTTTTTGTTTTAAGTGTGATCGTGAGGCGTTTAATTTAGCTGTGTTTTGGTTTGTGTATTGATTTAGATCAATTTAATCGATTTATAAAATTTTATCTTTTTTTAACCAATGCTGTCTTATAAAAACCTAATTATCGATATATTTATAAGGGTGAATAGCGTAGATAGAAGGCAGCACTTTATTTTCCGATAAGCATTTGGATTGATTGGTTTTGGTTGAAAAATCCTAATATTGCGGATGAAAGTTTTGCGTATATCATGTCAATGGAACCGAAAGGTGTTATTCAGTGCCCGTATTCATGATGGGGCGAGAATCGTTTTATCTTAATAACACATTCAATGGGCTGTTCATTTATATCAACCACAACAGGGAATTAATTATGCGTAAATATAATTTTGCGTTGTCCGCATTAGCAATGGTTTTCACTTCTGCATTTACTGCTTCAGCATTTGCCGTTGATGGTACTATTACAATTAACGGACAAATTACTGATACCACTTGTACTATTTCTGTCGATGGCGGCAGTAATGATGCAACGGTAATACTGCCAACCGTCTCTTCGTCTACCCTCGCAACAACAGGGGCAACAGCCGGTGCGACGCCGTTTACGATCTCACTGAGCAGCTGTTCAGGTACGGCGTTGAATAATGCCAGCACCTATTTTGAACCCGGTACCTATGTTGATAGCACAACCGGCCGTCTGAATATTGATACTGGCGCGTCTGATGCCGCGACTTTCGTTCAGGTTCAATTATTAAATGCCGATCGTAATCCTATTGTGGCAGGGGCTTCAGTGGCGGCCGGTCAGAATGATATCCCGGTTGATATCTCGTCTGGCAGCGGTTCACTGAATTACTTTGCACAATATTATGCGACAGGCACAGCGACTGCGGGTTCCGTAACGACTCAGGTCGATTACACCATGGTATACGAGTAACAGAAACAGGAGTAAGGGGACATCCTTTACTCCTGATTATGAGGTAACGAGATGTTAAAGATATTATCTTCCGGCATGGTTTTATTATTTTCGATGTTCTCAATGAACGTCATGGCTGACGTTGTTATTAATGGAACACGCATTGTCTTTAATGCAAAAGACAAGGAGTCGACGGTACAGCTAAAAAACCGGGGGAGTAATCCTTATCTTTTACAAATATGGATGGACGATGGTAACCCACGGGCGAAACCGGGAGAAATCAACGTTCCATTTCTCATTACGCCTCCTGTCGTTCGTATTGACCCGGCTAAAGGGCAAGCGGTGCGAATTATGGCGACAAACCCAGCATTACCGCAGGACAGGGAGTCTGTTTTTTGGTTTAACATGCTGGAGATTCCGCCAAAAGCACAGGCCGCAACGTCGGGGAATACCCGTATGCAGTTGGCATTTCGTACCCGTATAAAATTATTCTATCGTCCGGATAATCTGCAGCCAACACCATTGCAGTCATATAAAGAACTAAAACTATCCCTACAAGGGAACAATATAAAAGTTGTCAACGATTCTCCTTATTACATCACCTTTAACAAGATTGAGATTCGTAAGACAAAAGAGTCCGAAGTCCTGGCATCTGTAGAGAAATTTCCTCAAAGGATGGTAAATCCTAAAAGTGAAATAGTATTCCCCCTCGCGAATAGAAAGTCAGCAAGGTTAAGTGATGCTTCATTTTTTTACAGTGTAATAAATGATTATGGTGGAGAAACAACAAATGAGCATAAATTACAAAATAGCCCATAATGCTATTTCTTGTTCTCTGAGACTAACCCGCGTTGCTCAATTCATTATCTTTTCTTTTGTTTCTGTTCAGGTTGCCTTTGCTGACACCGATGATGTGCAGTTTAATAGTGATTTTTTGCGCTCAGCGATTGATGTGAGTAATTATTCACGGGGGAATCCGGTCCCTCAGGGGCAATATCATGTTGATCTTTATGTGAATGATAAGTGGAAAGGGCGCGGCGACGTTAAATTTGAAAATGATAAAAGTAATCCCCTTGTCGCCAGACCTTGTTTTACACTAAAGCTGGTATCCATGCTGGGTATCGATATTGATAAAATTGAACCAGAAATGCGTCAGTTGCTCAAAACTGATGACAGTTGCGTGCGTATTAATGATATTTCTCCCGATTTAACAGCCTATTACGATGTGACATCGCAGCGTATTAATGTGCAGGCTCCTCAGATATGGCAACTTCGCCAGGTTCGCGGCTATGTGAATCCTGAATTATGGGATAACGGTATCCCTGCGGCAACGCTGCAATATGATTACAACGCATGGCATGCCGATATGTCCGGATCTGATGCCATCTCTTCCCAGTATTTAGGTTTGATGGGGGGACTCAATTGGGATGCGTGGCGCTTACGCTATCGTGGCATTTTTAACTGGAACAATGATAAGGGCTGGCAATATGACTCAACCAGCACTTACCTTGAGCGCGGCATTATCCCGTTACGCAGTAAGCTGGTGATGGGCGATTCCACCACCGATGGTCAGGTTTTTGACAGCGTCGGTTTTCGCGGCGTGATGCTGACTTCTGACGATCGTATGTATGAGGATTCACAGCGTGGATATGCGCCAGTCATTACTGGCGTTGCAAACACTAACGCCCTGGTCAGCGTCAGTCAGCGAGGCGTACACATTTATCAATCGACGGTACCGCCCGGCGCATTCCGTATTGACGATCTGTACCCCAACGGCACAGGGGGCGATCTGCTGGTCACCGTTAAAGAGGCGGACGGAAGCGAGCACAGTTTTACCGTAACCTACGCTTCCATCGCTGAACTGCTGCGTCCGGGAACCAGTCGCTATTCGCTGATGGCTGGGCGCTATCGGAATTCCTCTGTTAATGAAAAACCGCAGATTGCGATGGGGACATTTCGTCACGGTTTCACCAACCTGTTGACCACTTACACGGGGGCTATTGGCGGGGAAGATTATCAGTCTGTCGCCGGTGGCATCGCGCTCAATACCCCTGTCGGTGCCTTTTCTGCTGATATCACGCATGCCCGAACGACGTTTGCGGATGACAGCAAACGTGAAGGCCAAAGCATCCGTTTTTCATTTGCCAAGATCTTACCTGTCGTGGATACCAATATCACGCTGGCGAGCTACCGCTATTCCAGTTCGGGTTATTACGATATTGATGACGCAATGCTGATGCGCGACTTAGAGAGAACGAATAAAGGCGCCTATTCCAGCAGCATTAACCGTAAAAATCGGCTGCAACTCAGCGCGACGCAAACTATTTCAGATACGCTTGGGAGTATTAACATCAGCGCCAGTACCCAGGATTACTGGAATAAAAGCGGGCGCGACACCGAATATCAATTGGGCTACACCAATGCCTTTAAGTGGTTCAATTTTAACCTTAATGCCAGTCGTACCCGCGATTTAGTCAAAGATAAATGGGACAACAAAATTGCGATTGGTATCTCTTTACCCCTCGGGAATAGTGCGCGCTCAGCTTATCTCAGCTCCACCTATGTACAAGAGAGCGGGCATCGGGGACTGCAAAACTCAATCGCCGGAACGTCCGGAGAAAACCGCCAGTATAACTGGAGCGCGTTCGCTAATCAGGATCATTACGACCATAGCAGCAGTAAAACCACTGGCGGGGCCAGTGGAAACTGGACTTCACCCTGGACCACCCTGGGAGGCAACTTCTCTGCGGGTCAGGGTTATCAGCAATATGGTATGAACCTTTCTGGCGGCGCTATCGCCTGGCAAAACGGTATTGTGCTGACGCCTATTATGGGTGACACCATGGCTGTCATCGAAGCAGAGCATGCCGGGGGCGCGAAGGTTACGAATAACAGCAGCCTCAGCCTTAACCGTAGCGGAAATGCCGCTGTGCCTTATCTCTCCCCGTATCGCCAGAACACCATCGAACTCGATCCGAAAGGGTTATCGAACGATGTCTCCCTGGACGTCACCAGTCAGAACAGCGTACCTACCGCGGGTGCGGTGGTACTGATGAAGTACGCGACGGATAAGGGATATTCGGTTCTTTTCACCCTTCAACATGCCGGTGAGTCTCTGCCGTTTGGCGCAGATGTCGTGGATGAGCGCGGCAATACTGTCGGTTATATCGCCCAGGGAGGGCAAAGTTTTGCTCGTGTTAAGAATCTGTCGGGCACACTGCGTGTGAAATGGGGAAGTGCTGTGGGTCAGCAATGCCAGTTCAGCTACCGCTTATCAGAGCAGAAAAGTGCGAATACCGCCGACTTACGTCGCGCTGATGCGGTATGCCAGTCATTAAGGAGTGAAAAATGAAATCTATCGTAACGGGAGTGGTGCTCTCTTTTTTGACACTGGTAGCGATGTGCGGCGTGGCGCGTGCCGACGGGACATGGGTGAATTGTGATCGTACCAATGGCTACTACCAGTACTTTGACTCTACGACCATACAGGTGGGTAAAGACGCTGCCGTAGGGGATTTACTGGGAACATGGGTAACCTCTTACAACCCAACAGCCTGGACCTGCTCTCATCGAACCAGCTATCAGAGTTATGCGGTACCGATGGCCGTACAGGGATACCCTCCCTATACCATTTGGGGCACCACACAGGTTGATGGACAAAGTTACAACGTCTATAACACCGCGGTAAAAGCGGGATTGGGCTATATCGCCCGCTGGCGCTATACGGTTAAAGGGCAAACCAGCGACTGGTATCCACTCACCGTCGCCAACGGCGTTTATCAGACGCCAACGCAGTTATTCACGGTGACGGACGATGGCAGTTCATGGAAGCTTGGCGTCGATGTCCAGATTCGCTTTGTTAAAACCTCCACGTCGTTGACTGCGGGCAGCACCTCCGTTTTTGACCCGATGTATATGCGTCATTACCAGACTTATGGGGGCAGTACTTCCGTCGGAAGCGGAACCTATATGATTGCTGATTTTCTGGCGGGTGGTCTGGTGATTTCGACAACGGGGGGAACCTGTACGACATCGGATGTCACGGTTAATTTACCCCCAGTCAGTCGGACGGATTTTAGCGGAGTAGGTTATACCGCGGCACGTACAGATTTTAATCTGAATTTCACGAAGTGTCCGGCGGGATTATCGAGTATCAGTTATTTATTTACACCGACTACGGCCATTATTAATAACGCCAATGGTGTTTTTGCTTTGGCGAGTACGTCAACAGCCAGTGGCGTTGGGATTCAGTTACTGAACGATCAGGATATTCCTCTGTCATTTAACACGGCGTATCTCCTGACTGATTACGATCCGACTCAGAATAATGCAAATTATACTGTGCCGCTACGGGCGGGGTTATATCAGACGGAAGCGAACGTGTCTTCAGGCGTTGTTAAAGGTGCGGTTACCTTCACCCTGGTTTATAAATAAAGGAGAGGGCGTGAAGAAACGACTTAAGCATGTTTTGAATCACTTCCTGATATTACTTTTGCTACCATCATCGGCAATGGCGGCAACCTACATTAATTACACGCGAGTGATCGTTAATGAGAAAGACCGTGAGTCTACCTTTACGGTTTACAATGAAGGTTTGAGGCCGGTCTTATTACAGCTGTGGACGGAAAAAGAGTCGCTTTTAGAGCGTCCAGAGGACATTAAAACGCCGTTTATCATTTTACCGCCAATTTTCAGGCTTGAAGGCAACACCTCTCGCGCGGTGCGTATTCAGTTCGTCGGCGATCGGCAGACGCTGCCTGAAGACAGAGAGTCTCTATTCTGGCTGAATACGCTTGAAGTCCCGCCAGTTGCCGATAGCAAGAGCGGTTCCGGCGCGCTGCAGGTCGCTTTTCGTACCCGGGTAAAGTTATTCTGGCGACCGCTGTCGCTAGCGGCAAACACGCTGGAAGAGAGTGTGAAGAAAATACAGATAACCGCCTCAGATTGTGGGGGGAATCGTTGTCTATTGGTAAAGAATAATTCGCCTTTGCATGTGACATTAATGGGTCTTACGCTCAACGACGGTACAGAAATAAAACAGTTACCTGATGATGGTCTCCTCGCACCGTTGTCGACAAAAACGGTTATTTTACCTAAAGGTGCAACGGGAAACCGTACTGTCGAAACATTTTCATGGATTGATGATTATGGTGTGGTCAATACCTATAAAAACTAATGCGAAGGATACTGCTATGCTTAATTTTAATTCCTCATCCTTACGGTATAAGTTTATTTATCTGACAAAAAACATCTATGATGGTATTGCCATTCACACGCTTTTTGCAGATGCGTTACATGAGTCTGGTTTGAAAACGGAACTCAATGAAGATATTCCATTTCACCTGATAGATAAGTATATTAACTTTATCCCATTTTCATTGCGTTTTAATGTAACTTATAAGCAGCGCGATCGCGTACTTGAAAATGACATCACGCTGTCGGCAAAAGGAGAAGAGATAAAGCGAATGAGTTTTAATCATATCCTTTTTTTTGTGGATATGTATAAACCCGAACATACCTCTTTTCTGTCGTTCGAAGGGCTGCAAGATCTCAACGCGATCAGGGAGCGTATAGATGCTTTTATGGTGCATTGTGATGCCGTGATCAGTGGTAATAAAAAATGCCGCTCAAGAAGTTTTTTGTTCACGCTGCGCGAACAGCAAATTGTCTTTCATTTGTTGCAGGGAATGTCTGTTAAAGAAATTGCGCTTGAACTTGAGGTGAGCGACAAGCTTGTCTATCGGGAACGATGGGCGCTGACGCGTAAACTGATTGACCAAAAAAACTGCAGACTATACAAAAGGTTAATAAACATAAAAACGACATGATGAAAGTCGCAGAGTGGACGGTGCTTTCGTGCGTCCACTCTTTTTTGTTACACCGTTCTGGCGCGGCGGCGGGAATCCATCGAGATCAACACCACGGAGGACAGGATCAGCAGCGTGCCCAGCCAGTCCGGCAGGGTGAAGGTAATGCCCAACAACAGCAGCGACAGCAGGGCGCTACTCAGCGGTTCGGCACAGCTTAAAATACTCGCTTTCGGCCCACCAATCATCTGCGCACCCTTCAGATACAGGCTGAACGTCAGCGACGTGCCAATCACCACCAGGTAGAAAAACGCCAGGATCAGGCTGCCATTGACCACAAAATCTGTGCCCTCTCCGGCGTAAAACGGCAGCAGAATCATCCCACCGATTAACATACTCCAGCCGACAATCGGCAAGGTGCCGTAGTGCGCAATCAGCGCTGACGGGTAAGTCGTATAAAATGCGGCGGCAAACGCTGAGGCAATCCCCCAGAACAGCGCGGCGGGCGAAACTGACAGTGAGGTGGGGTTGCCGTGCGTCACCAGTAAAAAGGTGCCGATGAGCGAAGTGAGGATGGCGGTCAGCACCAGCGCGCCGGGACGGGCTTTACGCACCAGCGCGAACCACGCAACGATGATCGTTGGCGACAGAAATTGCAGCACCGTGGCGGTCGCGGCGTTGGATTTTTCGATGGTTAGCAGGAAGGTGAGTTGCACCGTCAACGCGCCAACGACAGAAAAAATCAACAGGCTCAGAGCGTCTTTGCGATCTTTGAAAATGGAAAAGATTTTGTCGCCGTGTACCACGGAGAGCATCAGCAGAATTAAGCCGGCAAATATCAGGCGCGTCATGGTCAGAAATGGCGACGACATCTGGCTTTGCTCCATGATGTACTGCGCGCAGACCCCTGAACTTCCCCATAAAACGGCGGCAATCAGGACATTCAGCATCCCTCTTCTGGTGGACCCCATGCTTTCCTCGGCTTTGTTTTTTCGACGTTATTTGCAGGCATGATAACAGATAAGACAGAAGCGTTTCCCTCGCCATAACAGGTTGTTTATTCATGGCCTGCATGCAAATCCGAATCCAGGCGTTTTTGACATTGCGCGGGGGATGGCGGCGTTCTATTGTCAAAATGAAACTTCAGCAGGAAGGAACACATCATGGGTAAGCGTCGTGGTTTAACGGCTGTGCTGGCCACTCTGGTTTCTCTCTCCCTGTTTGCCGCGCCAGTGATGGCAAATCCGGGAAATGGTAACGGAAACGGTCATGGCGGCGGCCAGGGCAACAGCAGTGGCAATCAGGGAAATAAGGGCAACCAGGGAAATAACGGACAAAAAGGAAATTCGGCCCAGAAAAACAACGGTTCTTCCGATCATCGTAAAAATTATGGCAAACCCGATCACGTCGAGTCCGACATTAGTTTTGCGACAGCGCGTCATCTGGCGGTGAATTATGGTCTGACGGGTTATAAATCTTTGCCGCCGGGAATAGCAAAAAACCTGGCACGAGGAAAACCGCTTCCTCCGGGGATCGCGAAAAAAACGGTTCCGGCATCGATGCTGGGAGAACTCCCTTACTATCCGGGCTATGAATGGAAAATCATAGGGGATAATCTGGTCCTGATTGCGCTGAGTACCGCGGTGGTCACCGCAATTATTAACGGGGTGTTTGATTAACCTATTAAAAAGCCGGGGAGCTTTCCCCGGCTTTTTACATCAGAACGCGACGTTAACGTCAGCCATCACAGAGGTTTCGCTGTCGCCTTTACCTTTAACGCGTAACGTGCGCGCCGTTCGTTTCTTTATGAGAATCCGCTTTCGTCTGTGGCAAAAGCGGATTCTTTTTTATTCGCCGCGTAGGATCTGGCGGAAATGGGATACCAGCGGGCGTTGATTAGCTTTATGCCAGGCGGCCCATAATTGCGTGGAATAATTCATCCACGGCAATTCGCGTAATACCACGCCTTCCGGCGCATTGTGACGCAGGCTATGTTGAATTAATGCCAGACCTAATCCTGCAGCGACCAGACCTAATGCTGTCAGCGGTTCGCCGGCTTCTAAACGAATATCAGGATTAAACCCGGCTTTTACGCAGGCGGCGACAAAATGATCGCGAGAATGCGCATCGTCGTTATGAATCACCGCAATCCACTGCTGATCGCCAAGTTGCGACGCGACAAGGTTTTCCTCCTGTGCCAGAGGATGGTTTTGCGGTAAGGCCAACAGCATACGATCGTTCAGAACCTGAATGTATTCCAGGTCCTGTTCATAGTCTGCGGGCGGCGTATCGACCAGAGAAAAATCGAGGCTGCGCTGGCGCAAGCCTTCAATCTGGGTAGCCGGTGGCTGGCTGTAAAGCGCGATATGCACATCCGGGCGCGATACACGTAACGTACGCAACGCCGTAGAAAGCACGCCGGAATGCATGGCGTTTTCAATATAGCCAATACACAAGCCTCCATCTTCACCGCGTCCCAGACGTTTACCCAGTGATTCCAGACGATTGGCATGCGTCAGCAATGAACGCGTTTCGGCGAGGAATGTCTGCCCATCGGCAGTCAGTCGGATGCGTTGTTGATTGCGCTCAAACAGCATCAGTCCCAGGCGTTCTTCCAGTTGCGCAATCTGGCGGCTGAGCGGCGATTGCGAGATATGCAGTCGCTCAGCAGCACGTCCTACGTGCTCTTCTTCTGCGACCACTACGAAGTACTTCAGTTGGCGTAAATCAATCATATTAGACCTCAAAGGACTTAAGTTAGACGAATTATGTCCTATCAAGTCACAACATTGCAAGGTATTGTGAGCTTCGTCACAGGGCGATAGCAAAAAACGCCCGAACTAAACCCGAATACTTGAGGACATCTTATGAGCATTAAAAATTTACTTCCCGGCAAAATCGGCTTAGGCGGCGCGCCGCTCGGCAACATGTTCCGTGCCATTCCGGAAGAAGAGGCCCACGCCACCGTGAGCGAAGCCTGGAACCTGGGCGTGCGTTACTTTGATACCGCGCCGCTGTACGGCTCTGGCCTTTCTGAAATTCGTATGGGCGAAGCGCTGTCTCAGTATCCGCGCGATGAATATGTTTTGAGCAGTAAAGTCGGCCGCATCATGCTGGACGAAATGGAAGATCCCGCCAAACGTGATTTTGGTGAGAAAGGCGGTCTTTTCGAACACGGCCTGAAGAACAAAATTCTGAATGACTACTCTGCCGACGCCACCCTGCGCTCGATTGAAGACAGCCTGAAACGCCTGAAAACGGACCATCTGGATATCGTCTGGATCCACGATCCGGCGCAGGATTTCTACGGTGACAGCTGGCTGGAGCAGTTCAATATTGCCCGTACGGGTGCGTTCCGTGCGCTGACGCGTTTGCGTGATGAGGGAGTGATCAAAGCATGGGGACTGGGCGTGAACCGCGTCGAACCTTGTGAACTGACGCTGGCGCTTGATGAGCCGAAGCCGGATGCGTTCCTGCTGGCAGGTCGTTATTCCCTGTTGGATCACGAACGTGCACTGCAACGTCTGATGCCGGAAGCACTGGAACATAACGTTGATATCGTCGTCGGTGGCCCTTACAGCTCCGGCGTGCTTGCCGGTGGTGAGCACTTTGAATATCAGAAAGCCTCCCCGGCCATTAAGCAGAAAGTGGCGCAAATTCACGCCATTGCCGCGCGTTTTAACGTCGATGTTAAAGCAGCAGCACTGCAGTTCGCGCTGGCGAACCCTGCCGTTGCGGCGGTTATTCCTGGCTCCAGCCGTCCTGGCCGTATGGCGGAAGATCTGGCTGCACTGAATGCAACCGTTCCGGCTGAATTCTGGGCGGAAATGCGCCGTCAGGCTCTGGTTGCGGAAAACGCGCCGCTGCCGACCCGTTAATCAACCGAGTGAGAAAAATATGAAACTGGATCTGACAGGTAAGGTCGCTGTTGTCAGCGGCTCGACCTCCGGTATTGGGCAGGGTATTGCTGCCGGACTGGCAAAAGCAGGTGCAACGGTGGTTGTCGTCGGTCGCAAACAGCACGGCGTCGATGACGCAATGGCCGCGATTACGGCGCAACACCCTGCGGCGTTGCTGCGCGGCGTGGTGGCCGATCTCAGCACCGAACATGGCGTAAATGCGCTGATCGCCGCCGTTCCGACGGCGGATGTGCTGGTCAATAATCTGGGGATTTTCAACGATAAAGATTTCTTTAGCGTTCCGGATGACGAGTGGCTGCACTTCTACAACGTCAACGTTATCTCCGGCGTGCGCCTGGCGCGTCATTATGCGCCAGCCATGACGGAACAAGGCTGGGGGCGAATTATCTTTGTTTCGTCCGAATCGGGCGTAGCTATCCCCGGCGACATGATCAACTACGGCGTCACGAAAGCCGCGAATCTGGCGGTGTCCCATGGTCTGGCGAAGCGACTCGCCGGAACCGGTGTGACCGTTAACGCCATTCTGCCGGGGCCGACTTTTACTGATGGCCTGCAGGAGATGCTGGCGGACGCCGCCGCGCAGTCGGGACGTAGCCCGCGTGAACAAGCCGACGAGTTTGTCAGAACGGCACGCCCGAGCTCCATCATCCAGCGTGCGGCGGATGTGGAAGAAGTGGCGAATCTTGCGGTTTATCTCGCGTCACCGCTCTCCTCGGCAACGACAGGGGCAGCCCTGCGCGTTGATGGCGGCGTCGTCGACACCCTGACAATGTAACCCTATAAATTTAAGAGAAAAATATCATGGCTAAGACAAGTGTATCGATTGAAATTCCGGCTTCTGCCGACGCCGTATGGCAACTGATGGGCGGCTTTGACGCGTTGCCGGACTGGCTGCCGTTCATCCCGAAAAGCGTGGTGACAGAAGGGGGGCGCGTGCGTTCGCTGACAACTTCCGACGGCGGTACCGTGATTGAGCGTCTGGAAGCGTTTGATAATCGTCAGCGCAGCTACACCTATTCCATTATTCAGGCGCCGTTCCCGGTGGTGAATTACCTCTCAACCATCACGGTTCATGAGACCGCCGACAGCCAGGTTTCCCGCGTGGAATGGTCCGGCGAATTCACGCCAGTGAACGTATCTGACGAAGAGGCACGGGCGCTATTTACGGGCATCTACAGTGATGGTCTCAAGGCGCTGAAGGACAACTTCGTTTCCTGATACGACCTGCAGGCGTCGGAGAATCTGACGCCTTATTATTAACTAAAACGCAATAGTCTATTGCCATTTGTATCATTTATGTCATCAGGCTATAGGCGTATTCTTCTTCTATCGCGTTAATCAACGCCAAATTATCACTTTATTCTGGGATATAAACATGAAAACTATTTTCGCTATTTTTACGGCTTCTCTGCTCTCTGCTGCGGCGTTTAACGCCTCTGCGCAAAGCGTGACGGCAACGGGCACCACGCTGGATTCCGCTGAAGCGGTCATCGCGCAAAAAGCCAAAGAGATGAACGCCTCTGAATACAAAATTACCAGTGCGCGCATGGGTAACACCGTCACCATGAGTGCAGAACTGTATAAATAATCGCGAGAGGAACCCATTATGTTATTCGATCACTATGCGCTGAATGCCTTGCCGTTAAAAAACCGGATTGTTATGCCGCCGATGACGCGTTCTCGCGCCGGGGCAGGCGACGTCGCGACTGACATGATGGCGGACTATTACGCACAGCGTGCCAGCGCAGGGCTTATCATCAGCGAAGGCACGCAAATCAGCCAACAGGGCCAGGGCTATGCCTGGACGCCGGGCATCTATTCTGAAGCGCAGATTGCCGGCTGGAAAAAAGTCACCGACGCCGTGCACAAGGCGGGCGGTAAAATCTTCGCTCAGCTGTGGCACGTCGGTCGTGTTTCACACACCGTTTTGCAGCCTGGCGGCGCGGCACCGGTCTCTTCTTCTGCCATTCAGGCGCCAGGGGTGAAAGTGTTTGTCGATGTTGAAGGGCGTGGCCCGGAAAATGGCGTCGGCGAGATGGTGCAGCATGACATGCCGCGTGCCCTGACGCGGGAAGAGATCCCGGCTATCGTCAATGACTATGCCCAGGCGGCGCGCAATGCTATCGCTGCGGGGTTCGACGGTATTGAACTGCACGGGGCGAACGGCTATCTGATCAACCAGTTCATTGACTCGCAGGCCAACCTGCGTGATGACGACTACGGCGGCTCGCTGCAAAATCGTCTGCGCTTTATGCGAGAGGTGGTGACGGCGGTCTCTGCGGCGATTGGTAAAGAGCGTGTGGGCATTCGTCTCGCACCGCTGACCACGCTGATGGGTTCAAAAGATGATACGCCGGAAGCGACCTACCTGGCGGCGGCCTGTGTGCTGAATGAGCTGGGCATTGCCTATATTCATATCGCAGAAGCGGACTGGGAAGATGCGCCGGTCATGCCTGCCGCGTTTAAAGAAGCGCTGCGCATTATCTTCCACGGCACGCTGATTTATTCCGGTAAATACACCAAAGCGCGTGCTGAAGAGGCGTTGGCGAACGGCTGGGCCGATCTGATCGGTTTTGGTCGCCCGTTTATTGCCAACCCGGATCTGCCGCATCGTCTGAAAAATGACTTGCCGCTGAATGCGCCCATTAAAGAGACGTTCTTCGGCGGTGGGAAAGAAGGGTATCTGGATTACCCGGTTCTCTGATTCCATGACGCAGCGCGTCGATCTGCTCGCGCATCCACAAATGGCCCGGTGAATAACACAACGCCGGGCATCCCCTTCTTTCTTCATGTGAATACAATCAGCGTAAACCGTATTGTCAACAGGTATGATGAGGCTCTCCAGTTGATTCAGTAAAAGGGAAACGCATGTCCACTCCGCTATTCCGTCAGGCCACGCCCGCCGATATTGACCGCTGTTATGAGATTGAAACGCTCGCCTACGAAGGCGATGAAGCGGCAACCCGGGAAAAGATTGCCACCCGTATCCAGCGCTATCCGCAGGGATTTATGTGCATGGAACTGAACGGTGAGGTGGCTGGCTTTATCAATGCCGGATGCGCTTGGGCGGTGGTGATGTCTGATGAAGAATTTAAGGAGCTGGTGGGGCACGATCCGGATGCGCCCAATGCGGTGATTATGTCGGTGGTGGTACACCCGGATTTTCAGGGGAAAGGCTACTCGTCACTGATGATGCGTGAGTTTGTAACGCGGATGAAAGCGATGCACAAAAAAACGATTCACCTGATGTGCAAAGACCGTCATGTCGATCTCTATGCCCACTTTGGCTATCGCTACGTCAAACCGTCAGAATCCGATCACGGTGGGATGGCGTGGCACGAGATGGTGATGACGTTGTAAGTGAGGCGATGAGAACCGTGCAAAACACGAATGCAGAAGGAGTTTTAGGCTTTCTGAAGCAGGGCATGATGGACAATCTCTGGACGTTACGCAGCAAGTTGCCAGAACTGGTGCGACAGGAGTTATGGGGTGTACTGCTGACTTACAACCTGGTGAGATACCAGATGGTAAGAATGGCGTTCGAACTGAAAGGTGATTATCTGCCTTACCAACTGAGCTTTAGCGGGACAATAAGTGAAATAACCTGGCTACTGATAACGTTGCCATGGGCTTCACCGGGTAAGATGCCGGGTGAGTTAAGAACGTTGTATGAGCAAGCAAAGTGGCTGGTATTACCGGGAAGAAGGGAGCGAAGTTACCCCTAGGAATTGAGAGTAAAAGCCCAGAAATATCCGGCATAAAAAAATGCTGATCACTTTAAGTGACCAGCATTAGGGAAATTCCCGGCTTTCTTAGTATCAGAATGCGACTTTGACGCCCAGCATCGCGGAGGTATCGCTGTAACCCTTATCCCCCACCTGTTGCGCCACGTTGCCCCACAGGGTGACATTCTTATTCAACTGACCTTCAACACCTGCTTTTACTTCGCCGATATTCTTCGTGCCAGCGTAGTCCACGCTTTCGCCATTCAGCGTTGCGCCAAAGTCCTTGCTGTTACGGATCCAGTTCACTTCCACAAACGGCTGGAAGTTACGGCCGATGTTGTCATCGAGTGAGTTATGACCTTTGCCGAACAGACGGATGCCGAGGCGGGTCTGCAGGTTGCCATCCCCTTTGCCTTCGACACGCGTGCCGTTGGTTTCTTTATGGGAATCGGCTTTGACGCCCATCCAGGTTGCCTGGGCCTTCGGCTGGATATACACCGCCGACCGTTCGCTCAGATCGCTCAGTTTCCAGGTATAGCCCGCTTCTACAGAACCGGTAAAACCTTTGGATTTGTATTTCTCCGCGGCAACGTCTTCACCTGAGACGGTGTTGTCAAACCAGTTGTACAGCGCCCACGTATCCACATACGCGCCTTCCTGAGTTTCGTTGTTTTGCAGCCAGGTGCCATACATCCCAACGCTGTAACCGTCGATGGATGAATCCGCGCGATAACCCGTTTTGTTGCTGTTGCTGCGGCTCTTCTGGTTGGCGTAACCCGCCATCACGCCGACATGGTAGCGATCCTGATTGTCGGTGCTCCACTGGGCAATGTCGCTGCCCAGTTGCATGACATAGCGATTGCTCTGAATGCCGAGCTGGCCGCTGTTGTCATGAGCGCGCGTGTGACCGCCGCTGTTACGCAACCACAGGCTGGTGACAGATTCTTCGCCTGTGATGGCGTCAGTGTAATGCGTTTCGCCCAGACGGTCCTGCAGACGATGGTTAAACATCGTATTCGCGGCGTACAGGTTAGCACCGTACAGGCCCGCTTCCGGGCGGACCAGCGCTTCCGGTTTTGTTGCCGGGGCTTCTGGTGAGGCTGGCGCAGGCGTTGGATCGACGGGGTCAACCGGTTCTGGCGACAGGGCGCTGGTCAGATACCAGTTGTTGGCATTCTGCCCGTTGCCGCGCAGCAGGTTATAGTCATACGCACCGGCAACGATACGACCGGACTGCTTAAATACACCGTCAGAGGCGCCCGCCACGCTAATCAACTCGATACCGTTGGTGGTCAGCGCGCCGTTACCGCCCGCGTTTTTCACCTGGACGGTCGTCGAACCACTGGTGTTGCCGTTGATGGTCAGATGGTCCGTTTCAGAAGCGTCATCACCCAGCGCGGTGTTCATCACGATATGACCGTTTTCACCGTGGTAGTCGCCATTCAGCGTTAGCGTCTTAAAGGCAGGTGTGGCGCGGGTGGATCGGCTTGCGGCGCCGTCTTCATGCAGGAAGTTCAGCGTCGCGTCTTTCAGCGTCAGGTTGGTGACTTTTGAATTTCCGGTCATATCCCAGCGCGTATTGCCACCGTTCAGCGTCATGTTGATGACGCCGATGTTCGAATACGATATCGTTCGCCAGATTTCAGAATCCCCATAAAGATACGAATTATCCGTCGTGGCGATATCAATGACGGAATACGGATCGGCAGAGATTTTGCCCCACGCGACCAACTTGACGCCATCGATCGTCGCGGAGTTATAAATCGAATACAGGGTGCCGGTGGTCGTATCGTATGCCTTCTGGCTACCCAGCGTGACGTCGCCGAGGAAATGTGTTTTTTTGCTGACGCGGTCGAGCAAATAGACGTTTTCGCCGCCTTCAGTATCGACGGTTAATTTGCCGATGATGCTGTTATTTGCTGAATTAGAGACCCCTGAAATGCGGGATTTTTCTCCCCCTTTCAGGTAGATGTTCGCTTCATGGATCGTGGTGATCGATTTATCGTCACTGGTATTTGTACCAAAATGAAGGCCGTAAAGGTTATTGTTGCTGGACGCATTAATATTCAGCTTATTAACTTCCGTTTCGGCGTTCGCATAAATCGTGAAAAAGCCGGAAACTGCATTATGCACCGCCGGGTTATAGGCGATGTTGCTCTGCATTTTGATGTTAACTTCATTCATGAAAACATGCTTGCGGGCGCCATTTGCGTCGTTTGTATCCGCAAGGTTTACCCCATAGAGCGCACCCTGGGTTGAGGTTTCAAGGTCAACATTTGTTGTCCCGGTAATATTAACCGAGGCTTCATTATTCCATAGCCAAAGGCCGGATGCTTCATTAATACCAATAGTGTCCGGACCATTAGAACGGTAGGTCACATTGATATTTTCGGCATCCATTGACGCATGGCCCTGAAGATAGATCCCTTCGGCGCGGGCCATAGGAAACAGCATGTTTTCTTTGGTCGTATTAAGATTAATATTCGTGGTGCCTTTCAGCACCAGATGGTTCGAGCCATGTGCGCCGATCCCGTTGAAGGCGGCGCCTGTGCTGTTGACCGTCAGATTCTTTGCCGTAAATTGACCGTCGCCATTCAGGTCAATCACATCTTCATTACCAATCGCGTGGATCTGATCAGAGGTAAAGTTCACAACGGAACCATCCCCTAAATCCAGCTTTCCAGCGTTCTGGCTGATTGCCACACCCGGTGAAATTCCGGCCTGGCCATTAACGGTTGTTTTGCCATTTACGATTACGTCAGCATTTGGAGAATAAACGCTAATGCGTGACCAGACCGAATCATTATTAATGGTGACCTTTTGTTCAGGGGATGCGGGAGTTATATAAAGCAAGTCATCCGCCGCACAGGCGGACCCGGAGGCCAGTATTGCACTCATAATAAGTGCAATTTTTCTCGGTTTTAATTCCCTGTGATAATAGAAAGACAGCATAAGCGTACCTTTTAAATCCGTATATTAGTGCGTGGTTTGTGATAAAGTTTAATAAGAGTGTTTCTATTGCTGTGTTTTATTTCAATAATGAAATGGAAAAATAGTAAAATCTTTTTAACTCATTAAGCAGTAACCACCCGTCCTGGGAATATAATCAACACGCTAAGGTTGTACTTTATTATTTGGTTTCTGTTGTGATTATTTTAGTAACCGCTCGGATCAAATCATAATGAAATAGTCTTAAATTTTTCTTGCTATTAAATTCTTTTATATAATGAATTTAAGATATAAAAATCTTAAATAATTTATTTTTTTGGATTAAAAATCTGAATAAGAGTGGGGCGAGTGGCAGGAATCCGCTTTCGCCAGGCGCAAAAGCGGAATTTTTGTTTTTATTCACCACGCAGAATCTGGCGGAAATGGGATAAGGGACGAACTTCAGCAAGGTTAAAATCTAAATTATTTGAGACATTGACTGAGCGCTGCGCGACTCTCAGTAAAAGTAGCCCCCCCCGCAGCGGCCAGTTTATTTGTGTTGAGCCGCACATCTCGTGCGTCAGGGGCTTCGGACGAAATCAACAGCTCCGGCAGGCGCGCTTCCTGACCCAGTTCGGTAAGGATATGCCGGGCGATCTCATAGCGGCTGGCGTTATTCCGGGCGCCAGTGTGGTACAGGCCATAGACAGCATCTTTTCTTTACCGGCGAAGCGGTACTTCATACGCCAGTATTTGGAACCATTAGCGTTAATCAGCAGATACATACCGCCGCCATCAGCCAGCTTATAGGGTTTTTCTTTTGGCTTCGCGGTTTTCACTTTAACATCGATTAGCGCCATGACATCCTCCGGCTTTTGATGAATCCATCCTCCTGGGAGATTTCCGCCAGTAACCAGCCTGATACCCCCAATGCACCCCCAAAAACAACTTGATGTGGGTTGAAGTCGGGTGACCTCAGGATACAAGGACAGCCTGATATATAAGGGATTACAAAGGAGATTATTGACTTCGGGAGAGTTCAGTAGACGCAAACTGGCGGAAGATCACAGGAGTCGAACCTGCCCGGGACCGCTGGCGGCCCCAACTGGATTTGAAGTCCAGCCGCCTCACCGGAGACGACGATCTTCCGCGCCTGCATTGCTACATGGAGGCGGGGCGCATTATAGCTACTTCCTGACGTTTCCACACCCCCTCACTCACTTTTTTAACTTCCCTTTCTCCTTACCATGATCGGTTTCATATAAATCCTCATAAATTCCGCTAGTTACATTTCCTCACATCTTCTGGCGCAACCGCGATCACAGAAAACAAGAATCGTAATTTGATAACGAGATATCGGAATATTCGCAGCCAACGGGATGGTTTACAAAAACGGTAACCGGTACCAGTGCGCATGGGAGCGCCAAAGGATGTGTTATGACTATTCATGTTTTGTCTGTTAAGGAGAAGATTGGCTACGGTATGGGTGACGCGGCCAGTCATATTATTTTCGATAACGTAATGTTTTATATGATGTTTTTCTATACTGATATTTTCGGTATCCCTGCCGGTTTTGTCGGCACCATGTTTCTACTGGCGCGCGCGCTGGACGCTATTTCAGACCCGTGCATGGGACTGCTGGCGGACCGAACACGCTCTCGTTGGGGAAAATTCCGTCCGTGGATACTGTTTGGCGCCCTGCCGTTTGGTGTGGTTTGCGTTCTGGCATACAGCACGCCGGACCTCAGCCTGAACGGTAAGATGATTTACGCCGCTGTCACCTATACGCTGTTGACGCTGCTTTATACCGTGGTGAATATCCCGTATTGCGCGTTGGGTGGGGTGATTACCAGCGACCCGACGCAGCGTATTTCCCTACAGTCCTGGCGCTTTGTGTTGGCGACGGCGGGCGGAATGCTCTCGACCGTGCTGATGATGCCACTGGTGAATCTCATTAACAGCGAGAACAAAGCGGTGGGTTTCCAGGGCGGGATAGCGGTGTTGTCCGTGGTGGCGTTTCTGATGCTGGCATTCTGCTTCTTCACGACTAAGGAGCGTGTGGAAGCGCCGCCGAGCACCACCTCGATGCGTGAAGATCTGCGCGATATCTGGCAAAACGACCAGTGGCGGATAGTGGGGCTCCTGACCATCCTCAATATCCTCGCCGTCTGCGTGCGCGGTGGTGCGATGATGTATTACGTCACCTGGATCATGGGAACGCCGGAGGTGTTTGTCGCCTTCCTTACTACCTACTGCGTCGGTAACCTGATTGGCTCCGCGCTGGCAAAACCCCTCACCGACTGGAAATGCAAGGTCAGTATCTTCTGGTGGACCAATGCGGCGCTGGCCGTGGTTAGCCTCGCGATGTTCTTCGTCCCGATGCAGGCCGACATCACCATGTTCGTCTTCATCTTCGCGATCGGCGTGTTGCACCAACTGGTGACGCCGATCCAATGGGTGATGATGTCCGATACCGTCGATTATGGCGAATGGTGCAACGGTAAACGTCTGACCGGCATCAGTTTTGCGGGCACTCTGTTCGTACTCAAGCTGGGACTGGCGCTCGGTGGCGCGCTTATTGGCTGGATGCTGGCGGGCGGCGGTTACGACGCGGCGGCGAAAACTCAGAACAGTGCCACCCTCAGCATCATTATTGCGCTGTTTACGATCGTCCCGGCCATCTGTTACCTGCTGAGCGCCGTGATTGCCAAACGCTATTACACCCTGAAAACGCCCTACCTGAGAAATATTCTTGACCAACTGGCACAAGGCGCGCGCCGCAATCAGCACGAATTTACGCATAACGAATTTCAGAACTAAAGGAACAGAGTATGAAGATTAGCGACGGGAACTGGCTGATTCAGCCGGGCCTTAATTTGACTCATCCGATCCAGGTGTTTGATGTAGAACAGCACGGTAACGAACTGGTGGTTTATGCCGCACCGCGCGACGTACGTGAACGCACCTGGCAACTGGATACCCCGCTGTTTACGTTGCGTTTCTTTTCGCCGCAGGAAGGGGTTGTGGGCGTACGCATGGAACACTTTCAGGGGGCGCTGGATAACGGTCCGCATTACCCGCTCAACGTTTTACAGGACGTGAAGGTCGACATCCAGAACACGGCTGACGTTGCTGAATTGAAAAGCGGTAACTTAAGCGTACGCGTTACCAAAGGTGAGTTCTGGTCGCTGGATTTCCTGCGTAACGGCGTGCGCATCACCGGCAGTCAGTTGAAGAACAACGGCTATGTGCAGGACACCGACACGCAGCGAAACTACATGTTCGAGCGCCTGGATCTGGGCGTCGGCGAGACGGTTTACGGTCTGGGCGAGCGCTTTACCGCACTGGTGCGCAATGGCCAGACGATAGAAACCTGGAACCGCGACGGCGGCACCAGCACTGAGCAGTCTTACAAAAACATCCCGTTTTACATGACTAACCGTGGCTACGGCGTACTGGTCAACCATCCACAGTGCGTCTCGTTTGAAATCGGCTCGGAGAAGGTGTCGAAAGTGCAGTTCAGCGTCGAAGGCGAATATCTCGAATACTTCGTGATCGACGGCCCGACGCCGAAAGAAGTGCTGAACCGCTATACCCGCTTCACGGGGCGTCCGGCGCTGCCGCCAGCCTGGTCGTTTGGCCTGTGGCTGACCACCTCGTTCACCACCAACTACGACGAGGCGACGGTAAACAGCTTCATTGATGGCATGGCAAAGCGCAATCTGCCGCTGCACGTCTTCCACTTCGATTGCTTCTGGATGAAGGCCTTCCAGTGGTGTGATTTCGAATGGGATCCGGTGACCTTCCCGGACCCGGAAGGGATGATTCGTCGGCTGAAGGAGAAAGGGCTGAAGGTCTGCGTTTGGATCAACCCGTACATTGGACAGAAATCACCGATTTTCAATGAACTCAAAGAGAAAGGCTATCTGCTGAAGCGTCCGGATGGTTCTCTGTGGCAGTGGGATAAATGGCAGCCGGGGCTGGCGATTTATGACTTCACCAATCCGCAGGCCTGTGAATGGTATGCCAGCAAACTGAAAGGTCTGGTGGATATCGGCGTTGACTGTTTCAAGACCGACTTCGGCGAGCGTATCCCGACCGATGTGCAATGGTTTGATGGTTCCGATCCGCAGAAAATGCACAACCATTATGCGTATATCTACAACGAGCTGGTATGGAACGTACTGAAAGAGACCGTGGGTGAAGAAGAGGCGGTTCTGTTTGCCCGATCCGCTTCCGTGGGTGCCCAACAATTCCCGGTGCACTGGGGCGGCGACTGTTACGCCAACTATGAGTCAATGGCGGAAAGCCTGCGCGGCGGCTTGTCTATCGGCTTGTCCGGGTTTGGCTTCTGGAGCCATGATATCGGCGGCTTCGAGAATACCGCGCCGGCACACGTCTATAAACGCTGGTGTGCGTTTGGTCTGCTCTCCAGCCACAGTCGCTTGCACGGCAGTAAATCCTATCGTGTGCCCTGGGCGTATGACGATGAATCCTGCGATGTGGTGCGCTACTTCACCGAGCAGAAGTGCCGCATGATGCCGTATCTGTACCGGGAGGCGGTTCGTGCGCACGAACGGGGCACGCCGATGATGCGCGCCATGATGCTGGAGTTCCCGGACGATCCGGCATGCGATTATCTCGACCGTCAGTATATGCTGGGTGATTCTGTGATGGTGGCACCGGTGTTCTCGCAAGCCGGTGACGTGCAGTTTTACCTGCCGGAAGGACGCTGGACGCACCTGTGGCGCAACGACGAAGTGCAGGGCAGTCGCTGGCACAAACAGCAGCATGACTTCCTGAGTCTGCCAGTGTACGTGCGTGACAACACTCTGCTGGCGCTGGGCAGCAATAATCAAAAGCCGGATTACGCGTGGAACGACGGCACCGCCTTTCAGTTGTTCGCTCTCGACGAGGGACGCGAAGCCGTTTGTGAAGTCCCTGCGGCGGACGGTTCGGTTGTCTTTACGCTGACCGCTAAGCGCAATGGCAACACCCTCACCGTGACGGGGAATGGCGATGCGCACAGCTGGACGCTGTGCCTGCGTAACATTGCGCAAATTAGCGGTATTCGCGGTGGTTCACATCGGGGCAGCGAACCGGGCGTGGTGGTAACACCGCAGAGTCATGAGATCGTCATTACGCTTTAAGCGGATGTAGCGAGGGGGCGGAGATTCAGCCGCCCCCACAGCGCCAGCAGCAGATACAGCACGACCGGTAGTAAAAAGCTGAACCGGAGATTGAGTCCGTCAATGCAGACCGCCTGCAATAAGGGAATGACCGCGCCGCCAATCCCGGCCATCACCATGGCTGCGGCAGAAATGTTGGCAATTGCCGGATTTTTGTTGATGGTATGCCCGAAGATAATCGGATACAGAATCGAGTTTCCTAAGCCGGTCAGGATAAGCAGGTAACCGCCGGTGATATCGTTCAGCCATATCGCCATGATAACCGCCGTTGCACAGGCCAGTGTCGCCACCAGAAACGGCGTGTAATTGCCTGTTTTGTCGGCGAGCAGACCATAAAGAAAACGACCCGCCAGCGCACCTCCCCAGTAAAAAGAGACCAGCGACATCGCGGCCGTGGTGCTCCAGCCGCCGATGGTGATGAGATATTTCACCAGGCTGGTTGCAAGGCTCACCTCGACGCCAACATAAACAAAAATCGCCGCCACGCTGAATAACAGTTCTCTGTTCTTCCAGGCATTATGCGTCCCGGACGCGGCTTTTTCCGGGCGCACCACATCCGGCAGGCGGATCCAGAAAACCCCCGCAATCAGCGCCAGCGAAAAGAGGGCGAGGCAAAGCCAGAGCGCGCTGATGGGCTCTTCGCGTGCCAGGATATCAACCGGGGAAAACGCCAGCAGCAGTGCAACCAGCATGGGGGCAAGCGTAGTGCCCAGCGAATTAACGGCAGAGGCCAGGCACAGATTGCCGATCCGTTTGTGTGGCGGGCTGAGCAACGTCAGATAAGGGTTAGCGACAACCTGCATCGCCGCCACGCCAGTTGCCACCACAAACATCGCCAGCAGTGACAGGGCGAAGGAATCCAGTTGCAGTGCAAGGGCGAACATCAGACATCCCGCAACCGACAACGTTAGCGACAGCAGCAGTACCTTACGGTATCCCTGGCGTTCAATCAGCATTGAGCAGGGCAGGCAGGTCAGAAAAGGGGCAACGTAAAAAATAACGGTAATGAAAATAGACTGCGACCATGACAGATGAAAATACTGATAGAAAAATATGATCAGCACGCTGTTAATTGCCGTGATATTTCCCCACAAGAAAAACATCATCGCGAGTAATGCTAGATTTTTATTCATTTCTTTTTTTAATATGAAATTGTGATGAAGTGACCTGTTGCACAGACCGATTGTTTTAAAAAGTGATAAATTTATTTTGCACTCACAGGAGCTTAAAATGGAACTGGAAAATGTATTTCGTGATGTAAAATTAAGTAAGACAGAAGTCACCGTCCTGCGCTTTATTCAGAATAATCCAGAGCAATGCATTCGTGAGGGTATTCGCACAGTCGCGGAGCACTGTTACAGCAACCCGTCCTCGCTGGTTCGACTGGCGAAAAAACTCAAGTTTAGCGGTTGGCTGGAGTTGGTGTACTTCATTAAGTTTAATATCACAATGCCAAAACTTGATGTGACAAATGATATTAACTTTATGAATATCCAGCCTGCCGAAAACCTGTCGCAGCTATTAAATCGGCTGCAACACGACCGTATTCTTATTCATGGTAGCGGCTTCTCTCAACTGATTGCTCAATATATTTATAATAAATTCCTGGTGATTGGCGTGAATGCCAGTCTGGCACTTTGGCCGGACTATGAAATACTTGAACAAAAAACGGCTGCAAAATTCGACTCTATCTGGCTGGTGTCTAAATCCGGTCGCAGCAGTTCGGCATTAAACTGGGTCAAAGCGCTGGAAGGAAAAAATACCGACCTGGTCTGCTTTACCGGTGACTATCAAAGCCCGCTTGCCCAGGCGGCGGACACCGCCGTCATCATCCACGATCCACAAAAGTTTGATGATGATATCTACTGGAGCAATCCTTTCTTTGGTTACTGCATCCTGGGATTCGAACATCTGCTGAAGCTCTGGTTTTTGCAAAATCCGGGCGGGGCGTCAGTCGACGCCCCGGGGACGATCATTTCCAGTCGCTAAACTGCGCTTCGTCGAGATACTCGCTAACCAGCTGTTTGGCCAGTGACCAGGAGCCAATCAGCGGGTGCGCCATTAATGCGCGGATAGCCAGACTCTTATCTTTGCGCATGATGGCGTCCACTGCCAGACGTTCGTACTCTTTAACGCAGGAGATCATGTTTTTCTGGGCGTCCGGTACGTGGATTGGCGTAACGGGTTTCAGCCCCTCTTTGCTCAGGTCACAGCTGATCTCAATAACATCATCAGGACGTAAGAAATCCAGCGTACCGTTATTTTGTAACGAGACAACAATGCGCTTGCTGGTGGAACTGTTCACGGCTTCAAGAATATCCAGCGCCACCCCTGCGTAACCGCCACTATCCGGCTCTTCAATAAACTGTTGCAGCGTTAACGGTGTGCGAGTATTGAATTTTTCCTGATGCGACTCGTTTTGCATATAGCTATTTTCGCGGCGCAGATAGTGTTTCATCCAGATATCAAATGCGGCTTCCGGGTTTGCCTGCGCATCCACGTTCTGGAGTTCCTCGCGCATTTCCTTGTTGATCCGTGCAATGGCTTCACCGCGGGTTTCCGGCGCATCCTGAATCGCTTTCAGTGCTACTTCGCGATAGTAGTAGTAGTAGAGATATTCATTCAGCAACTGCTTGTCGCAAAGCTGAACCAGCACCGGTGAGAAGTACTGCATCGCCGTTTTACTGTACAGTTCCGGGTTGCTC
The DNA here is from genome assembly GCF_950098555.1 of Citrobacter sp. T1.2D-1. Classification (NCBI taxonomy): domain Bacteria; kingdom Pseudomonadati; phylum Pseudomonadota; class Gammaproteobacteria; order Enterobacterales; family Enterobacteriaceae; genus Citrobacter; species Citrobacter sp. T1.2D-1. The sequence continues at coordinate 331,743 of NZ_CATNHH010000012.1, read as the reverse complement.
ACCAGTTTGTCGGTCACGTCCTCCCCTTTCACAGTGAAGTGGGTAAACCAGGAGAAGTGGTTCAGACCATAGCATTCCACTTTCAAATCCGCTTCGTCGCAGTTGAGGATGGCGGGCAGTTCGCGAATCAGCTCCGAGGGCGCATCGCAAATGCCATAAACCCGACGTTTAAACCCGGACTTAATGATGGCTTCGGTAACCAGCCCGGAAGGGTTGGTAAAGTTGAACAGAATGGCATCGGGGGCGGCATGCTCTTCAATCAGGCGGCAGTAATTGAGAATGGCGGGAATTGAGCGCATCGCCATCGCAAAACCGCCCGCTCCGGTGGTCTCCTGACCCAATGTGTTATGGTTCAGCGCAATACGTTCATCGCGCACGCGGCTTTCATCGCCGCCGACACGCAGCGTGGTGATGACATAATTGCTGTTCTTTAATGCGGATACCGGATCCGTCGTCAGGCTGAAACGAATATCAGGTCGAATCGTGGCAAAAACATAACGGGCGATTTCGCCGAAAATTTTCAGGTTCTCTTCTGCATTATCGAGGAATACCACTTCTTGTAAACCAATACGATGTGCATTATAGGCCAGAGATTTTGCCAGGAACGCGGAACGAACACCGCCTCCACCTAATACAGTTAATTTCATAACAACTCCTGATTAATTATTTGCCAGCCAGTTATCTACCCGGGATCGAACCTGTCCAACCCTCACACCGTAAATAACCTGAACTTCATTTTGATTACGCACTACGCCATTGGCGCCGGTCGTTTTTAACAGGGCTTCATCAATTTTGTCGGGATGATGGAGCGCGACGCGTAATCGGGTAAAACAGTTATCAACAGAAATAATGTTCTCTTTGCCACCTAAGCCTTTAATGATCTCATCGGTGACGGCCTGACCTGCGTTGGCCTTTTTATTGCGGTAATCTTCTTTGCTGTAGAGCTTCACTTCGCCGTCATCTTCGCGACCCGGGGTTTTCAGGTTCAGTTTGATAACCAGGGTGCGGAAAATCACGTAGTACGCAGCGAACTGCCCGATACCGATCAGGACGTATAACGGCCAGCGGGTGAGGGCTGCCGGTAGCGGCAGGTTATAAATCAGAAACTCAATGAGTCCGGACGCGCCCCACGGGCGAACCGTCAGCAGATCGCAAATCGCCTGAGAAGCGGCGGTCAGCGTGGCGTGAATCAGCCATAACAGCGGTGAAATAAACAGGAACGTAAATTCAATCGGTTCGGTAATTCCGGTCAGAATAGAGGTAATAATCGCGGGCAACAGAATTGCCTTCGCCATCATTTTCTTCTCCGGTGTGGCGGTGTGGTAGAACGCCAGCGCCGCGCCGGAAAGGCCAAAGATCGTCGTCATCCCCTGCTGGGAAAAGCGTAGCGCTTCGTTCATCACCGGGGTGAGATCCGGATGGCGCATATAGGCCAGGAAGATAGCCTGCGTCCCGGAGACGACTTGCCCGTCAACGTTCAGGGTTCCGCCAATCTGGGTTAACTGGAACGGTGACCAGACAAAGTGGTGCAGCCCTGTTGGAATCAGGAATTTTTCAAAGAAACCGTACACGAAGACGCCTGCTACCCCGGCATTTTTCATGAAACTGGTTAACGCGGCGATGCCGTGCGTTATGAATGGCCAGAACCAGGTAAACGCAATAGCGTAAAAGAGGATCACCGGCGTCATGGCGATTAAGGTCAGTTTCGCCCCGCCATACATCGAGAGTGCGCCAGGCAGTTCTATTTCAGAGACTTTATTGTGTACCCAGGCAATGGTGCAGCCGAGAATAATCCCTAAAAAGATCCCCATATCGACAACGACAAAACCTAAAATTTGCGTTTGTCCGGTGCCATAATATTCGCCATTGACCTTTTCAGCGATGCCGTGAGTATATTCCAGCCAGGAGTGGTTAGCGCCCAAAAACATAATAAAGCACATGACGGCAACCAGTGCGACTTCGGTTTTTTTATCTTTCGCCAGGCCATAACTGATCCCGACACAGAAAAGCAGTCCCAGGTTGCCAAATAATGGCCAGAAGGTATCACCAAGGAGTTGACCTATTTGATGTAAAAAGCTGGTTTCGGATATAAGCGTCGGGTTAGTTAATATTGAGCTTAAGGCCAGAATTAAGCCAATAACAGGTAAGAACAAGACCGCCCCGATCATTGCTCTGGAGAATCTTTGCATATCCGCCAGAATACGTTGACGTATTACAGACATGGCTATTCCTTTATTTTATATAGAGTGTTTGTAATTATTAAATAAGACTTCCAACCTCATCGTTATAACAACTCTCTGTGGAGATGAAAACCTGTTGCGGGAAATAGGCACAAATAGCCGATAAATGAGTACCTGTTTCGTTTTCATGCGAAAAACGCCCCGGATCGAGAACATCCGGGGGCGAGGTGGGGAGATTACGGCGTAACGGGAGCGGGGGTTGTTGGAGCGGGTTCGGTCGACGTCACTTCACCCGCAGAGACGACGCCAGCCTGCATGGTTTGCGTGACCTGCTGTTTATCCGCATTCACGGCGTGCAACTGCCCATTCACCGTGGGTTTGAGGGGCGCGTTAGCCTGTACTGTACCGTTGGCGGTCAGTTGAATATTGCCGTCACCGGCGATCGGCAGAGTCGGCCATCCCCACGGTTGCAGAACGTTCACCGGGACGCCGCGTCCATTCAGGCTGACCTGCGTCTGGCGTGGTGGTAACTGCGACACGCTGGCGGTTGCTTCCAGAATCCCTCTTTCCGTAAAGGCGCTCAGTTCACTGATGTTCACCGTGTTGGCGTTGGCAGCTAAAGACAAGGAGGGACGGCGCACGTCGACGCGGTTGAAGGTGGCGGCAGCGGCATTAAGGGTTGCATTTCCGCTCCAGACGCCCCATTGCTGGTTTTGCACCAGCCCCAGATTCGCGCCATAGCCATCCAGCGCGGTCAACTGCCACGGGAACGTCGGATCGATATCAATCACCAGGTTGCGGCTGGCATTAAATTTCTTCAGCGTCAGGCTGTTCAGCCATGCCGGTAGCGGCTGCATCCAGCGCTGTTTCCAGTTTTCCGGCAGGGTGTACTCTATGCCCGCGATGGCCGCGTCATCGAGGATCAGCGCTTTACCCTCGCGCAGCCAGTTGCCGGAGGTTCTGACCATACCGCCCTCCCAGCGGGTGGTGAACTGGCGCAGTGCGATACCTTGCGGTGAAAATTCGGCATTCAGAATGGGATCGAACAGGTGCAATGAGCCAAAAATGAACTCGCTGGCATTCATCGACAGTTTGCCTTCCTGCGTTTGCCAGTCGTCTTTGCTGAAGGTCAGATTGCGCAAGCTAAGGTCAAGATCGGTGACCGCCCAGTCCGGGCCCTGAAGACGCGCGTCGGTGACCTCAAGGCGATTAATCTGTAGCGACGGAATGGTATTAAGCGGCGCGAAAAAGTCTGCCAACGATTTATCGCTTTGCAGTCGGATATCGTTCAGACGCAGATTCTCAACCATCCAACTGCCGTCGGCATGGCGTTTTGCCACGCCGGTTAAGGCACCGCGCGCGATATCTGCGCCGATATTGCTTAATGTCACCTGTTCGTTATCGATACTGCCTTCAATCAGGACGTTGGCAGCAGGAACATCATTCAGCGTCAGAGAGCCGGCGCTGAGCTGGATTTGCGCTTTGCCGCCGAGCACTTTACCGGCTTCAGGCAGCCAGGGGATGATGCCGCCATTCACTCGTTGGGCGCTCAGATCCCACTCGCTGCCAGGGCTGTTAAACGCCATATCCAGCAACTGCAGGCGATCGGCCTGGAGGGGGAGCGGTGCCGTCTGAGGAGAAATATTCAGGGTGCCATTTTGTAGTAGGATCGTATCGACATGTCGTGGATGCGTCAGTTGGCGAGTGCTCAGGCCAATATCGACCGTTTTTGCCACAAGCGTGGCGGGTTGCCCGTCGCGGCCAAAGGTGACGTTTTTCAGCAGGATATGCGAAGGAGAAGAAAAACGATGGTCCATCGCCTCAAAGGACAGTCGATAGTCGCTGTGCTCAGATATCCAGGAACTGATGTGTTCTGCGCCCCAGCGTGTTTGCAGCAGGAAATAGAGGCCGAGAATCACCACCAGAAGGGCGATCAGCACGTAGATAATCAGCTTTCCAATAAATTTCATGGTCTTCCATCCTGCGAAGTGCACATAGTTGAGTTATGCACGATTTACGCGCAATCCTCAAGGCAGGAATCGTGAAAGAGTATGATAGCGACGGTGAAGTTGAATCACCGTCGCAAAGCGTTTACTGCTTTTCAGGTGGGAAAATCAGGTTCAGTACAATAGCGGTGATTCCGCCCGCAGCGATTCCGGAAGAGAGCAGATTTTTCACCCAGTCAGGTGCGAACTGCAGGATCAGCGGCTGCTGAGAGACACCAAGACCGACTGCCAGCGACAGCGCAATAATCAGGATCGCGCGGCGGTTCAGCGGTTCACGGGAAACAATACGTACGCCAGATGCCGCGATAGTACCGAACATGACAAGCGTAGCCCCGCCGAGTACCGGCTCAGGAATATGCTGCACAAAGCCGCTCACCGCCGGGAACAGGCCGAGTACGATCAGCATCAGCGCAACCACGAAGCCAACGTAGCGACTGGCCACGCCGGTCAACTGAATGACCCCGTTATTCTGTCCGAAACAGGAGTTCGGGAAGGTGTTAAAGACCGCAGAGACGAATGAGTTCAGGCCGTTCGCCAAAACACCCCCCTTCAGACGTTTCATGTACAGCGGGCCAGAAACGGGCTGCTCGGAAACGTCGGACGTTGCGGTGATATCGCCGATGGTCTCCAGAGAAGTGATCATAAACACCAGCATCAGCGGCAGCAGCAGATTCCAGTCAATGCCCAGACCGTAGTACAACGGTGTCGGCACCATGATCAGTTCCTGGGAGGCTGGCGCGCTGTTTTCTGGCAGCATGCCCATAAACCACGCCAGTGCATAACCTGCGGCCATGGCGATAACCAGTGAAGCCACGCGCAGGTACGGATTACGCTGACGGTTGAGCAGAATAATCAGCAGTAGCACAACGCCTGCCAGCATCAGATTTTTTGGGGCCCCGAAGGTGTTGTCGCTCATCGCGGCATAGCCGCCGCCGATGGACGTTAGACCAACCTGAATCAGCGACAGGCCGATGATCATCACCACCACGCCCGAGACCAGCGGAGTGATAATACGACGCGCAAGATGCAGGATGCGGGAGAGCACCATTTCTGTGCAACTGGCCAGCATCAGGGTACCAAACAGCGCCGCCATCATGGTGGGGACATCTGCGCCACCGGTTTTCAGTGCCGTACCGCCCATAATCAGCGGTGCCACGAAGTTAAAACTGGTGCCCTGAATCGATAACAACCCTGAACCTACCGGACCCCACGCTTTAATCTGAATAATGGAGGCCACGCCGGAGGCGAACAGCGACATACTGATAATGTGTTGCGTATCCTGAGCCGGTAACCCCAGCGCCTGACAGATGAGCAGCGCCGGCGTAATCACCGCAACGAACATCGCCAGCAGATGCTGACAGGCGGCAAACAGGGTTTGTGGAAGCGGCGGGCGATCCTCAAGACGATAAATCAGTTCGCTGTTTTGAGTCTGCGCAACCGGTTGCGCATTTTCGGACTCGAGGGTGTTAACAGACATCAGTGATAATCCCGTGGTGACAAAGCGGGCATTTTATCTGAGCAGAGGGTAAAAGCAAACGTTTGCGAGTGGGTATTCTTAATATTTAAAATAGATAAAATAACATTTTTATATAACTTACCACGCTTTTCTGCTTAAAATCCGTGCCGAATTGCCATTAAAAGCTAAAAATAGTCTCAGGAATAAGACATCGTGCGTAACTGATTCAGACGTACTCAAGGAGCTTTGTATGTTTCAACTCGATACCTTATCAACCCTCGTTGCCGCAACGCTGACGTTGCTGCTGGGGCGTAAACTGGTTCAGTCCGTCTCCTTTCTCAAGAAATACACGATTCCAGAACCCGTTGCCGGCGGGTTGCTGGTGGCGCTGGCCCTGTTGGTGCTGAAAAAGAGCATGGGTTGGGAAGTGAACTTCGATATGACCTTGCGCGATCCGCTGATGCTGGCATTTTTCGCAACCATCGGTTTAAACGCCAACATCGCCAGCCTGCGGGCAGGTGGTCGCGTAGTGGGGATTTTCCTGATCGTGGTGGTGGGGTTGCTGCTGATGCAAAACGCCATCGGCATCGGGATGGCCAGCCTGCTGGGACTTGATCCATTGATGGGGCTGATTGCCGGCTCGATCACGCTGTCTGGTGGACACGGTACCGGCGCGGCCTGGAGTAAGTTGTTTATCGAACGCTACGGCTTTGCTAACGCGACCGAAGTGGCGATGGCGTGCGCTACCTTTGGTTTGATCCTCGGGGGGCTGATTGGCGGGCCTGTTGCGCGTTACCTGGTCAAACACTCGACGACACCGGACGGCATGCCTGACGATCAGGCGGTGCCTACCGCGTTTGAAAAACCGGACGTCGGGCGCATGATCACCTCTCTGGTACTGATCGAAACCATTGCGCTTATTGCTATCTGTCTGACCGTAGGCCGGATTGTTGCGCAACTATTGGCGGGAACGGTGTTTGAGCTGCCGACGTTTGTTTGCGTGCTGTTTGTCGGCGTGATTGTCAGCAACGGTTTGGCCGCGGTGGGATTTTATCGTGTCTTTGAGCGTGCGGTGTCTGTCCTCGGGAACGTCAGTCTGTCGCTGTTTCTGGCCATGGCGCTGATGAGCCTGAAGCTGTGGGAACTGGCATCACTGGCCCTGCCGATGCTGGCGATCCTGGTCGTGCAGTCCATCTTTATGGCGCTGTATGCAATAGTGGTGACCTGGCGGATGATGGGCAAAAACTACGATGCAGCCGTGCTGGCAGCGGGACATTGCGGGTTTGGTCTGGGGGCGACACCAACGGCAATTGCCAACATGCAGGCGATTACCGAGCGATTCGGGCCTTCACATATGGCCTTTCTGGTGGTGCCAATGGTCGGTGCGTTTTTCATCGACATCGTCAATGCGCTGGTGATCAAACTGTATCTGCTACTGCCCATTTTTGCGCAATAGAGAGAGGGCGCGGTGGGGATAAACTGCCGCGCTTGTGCATTGCCGTCAGGCGTTAGAGTAGCGCTCTGTTTCTGGCATCCAGCGTTCGATCAGCGCCTTTGCCTCTTGTGGGTAACGTTCATGAATGTGGCGCGCAATGCGCTGAACTTCCGGAATAATGGCCTGATCGCGCAGTAAATCCGCCACCTTAAATTCCGCATTCCCCGTCTGCCGCGTACCCAACAATTCACCCGGTCCGCGAATCTCGAGATCTTTTTGCGCAATCACAAAGCCATCGCTACTGTCGCGCAGCACCTGCAGGCGTTTCTGCGCCGTTTTCGATAGCGGCGACTTGTAGAGCAGCACGCAGTGTGAAGCCACCGCACCACGGCCGACGCGCCCACGCAGTTGGTGTAACTGTGCCAAACCGAGACGTTCCGGATTTTCGATAATCATCAGACTGGCGTTAGGGACATCCACACCCACTTCGATAACCGTCGTGGCGACCAGCAGATGCAGCTCGCCCTGCTTAAACGCCGCCATTACCGCCTGTTTCTCGGCAGGTTTCATACGTCCGTGGACCAGGCCGACGTTCAGTTCTGGCAGTGCGAGTTTCAACTCTTCCCACGTGGCTTCCGCGGCCTGGGCTTCTAACAGATCGGATTCTTCAATCAGCGTGCAGACCCAGTAGGCCTGGCGACCTTCCTGCGTACAGGCGTTGCGCACCCGGTCAATAATATCGCTGCGGCGGGTATCCGGAATGGCCACCGTTGTGACGGGGGTACGTCCGGGCGGCAGTTCGTCAATGACGGAGGTATCGAGATCCGCGTAGGCGGTCATCGCCAGCGTCCGCGGAATAGGCGTCGCGGTCATGATCAACTGGTGCGGATGGAAACCCTGCTGCTGGCCTTTCTCCCACAGCGCGAGACGCTGATGCACGCCAAAACGGTGCTGTTCATCGATGATGACCAGCGCAAGGCCGTTGAACTGCACCTGTTCCTGGAAGATCGCGTGCGTCCCCACCACCATTTGTACCTGTCCGCTGGCGATAGCGTCTTGTTGCGCCAGACGAGCTTTCCCTTTTTGTTTGCCCGCCAGCCAGCCGACTTCAACGCCAAGCGGGGCAAACCAGTTGCGGAAGTTGTGGGCATGCTGTTCCGCCAGTAGCTCGGTCGGAGCCATCAGCGCGACCTGTTTACCATGCGCAATCGCCCGCAGGGCTGCAAGCGCGGCAACCAGCGTTTTACCGGAGCCGACATCGCCCTGCACCAGACGCATCATCGGGATATCGAGAGCCATATCGTGCTCGATTTCCGCCACCACGCGGGCCTGCGCACCGGTTGGCTTAAAAGGCAGCGAGGCTAACAGTTGGTTTTTCAGCTTATCGTTGGCGCTTAGCGGTTGGGCATGGAAGCGCTGCGCGCCCGCACGAAGTGCCAGCATGCTCAGGTTATGCGCCAGTAACTCTTCCAGGATCAGACGACGCTGTGCTGGATGTTGGCCGGTCTCGAGATCGCTTAACTGTAGCGTCGGCGGTGGGCGATGCAGCGTGCGAAGCGCTTCGGGCAGGCTGAGCATGCCCTGTAATAATTCCGGCGGCAGGAGTTCAGCGATGGCACAGGTGTCCAGCAGATCCAACGCCTGATCGGTGAGCTTACGCAGTGTCGCCTGCTTGATACCTTCGGTGGTGGGATAAACCGGGGTGAGTGTCTCCTGCAACTCTGGCGTACTGAGATCGCCCTGCACCCGGTATTCCGGGTGGATCATCTCCGCGCCGTACTTCCCGCGTTTCGCTTCGCCATAGGCCAGTACGCGCCGTCCGGTAGCAAGGCTGTTTTTCATCGCCGCGCTAAAGTTGAAAAAACGCATTGTCAGAATGCCGGAACCGTCGCTGATCTGGCAGGTCATCATCCGTCGACCCCCGAAGGTGATATTGCAGTTCAGCACTTCCCCTTCAACGGTGGCGTAAACGCCCGGCAGCAGTTCACCAATGGGATAGAGTTGGGTACGGTCTTCATAACGCAGAGGAAGGTGTAACAGCAGGTCCTGCACGGTATGCAGACCAATTTTCGCCAGTTTGCTACTTTGCGCTGCGCCAACGCCCGTTAGTGAACTGAGCGGGACAGCATCTAACAGGCGGCCACTCATGATTTACTTCGCCGCCTGCATGGTGGACCACCAGACGTCATCGGCTTCAATTTGGCCCTGCTGATTGACATGCGGATAGGGCAGCCCCTTGCGTTTGGCGACTTTTGCCAGCACCGGGTAGCCGCCCTCAAACAACAGGCGCTGCTGTTCGTCTTCCGGCAACATGCTGTTTTCGCGAAGGTACATTCCGGCGTTCTGTCGCTGGCGCTGTGCTTCGTAAAGAATCAACGCAGAGGCGACGGAAACGTTAAGCGACTGAACCATGCCGATCATGGGGATGATGATATCCTGATCCGCCAAATCCAGTGCTTCCTGCGTAATACCGGTTTTCTCCTGACCCATCAGAATACAGGTCGGACGCGTGTAATCTATTTCGCGGAAATCGACAGCGTTATCAGAGAGGTGCGTTGCCAGAACCTGCATGCCCCGGCCTTTAAGATGGGTGACCGCGTCGCCAATCGTGCGGTGGGTTTTCACCTGCACCCAACTGTTGCTTCCTGCCGCCGCCGAGGCCATGGTGCGCATACGACTACCCGGCCAGACGGCGTGAACTTCGTGGACGCCAACGGCATCTGCGGTACGAATGATCGCAGAAACGTTATGAGGTTTGTGAACCTGCTCCATGCAGACAGTCAGGTCCGGCTGGCGCCTGGCGAGCATTTCGCAAATGCGGGCATAACGCTGTGCATTCATATACGCTTCATCCTTCAAATTGCCCCGGCGTTGGCGGCACTCACTCACCCCATTCACGTATTTCTGTACGTTCCTGGGGGTTCATTCGCTTGCCACCTTGCTGCAATTCGAATGATTTTGTTTATAAGTTAATTTCGGTTACGGGTGACTTTTATCACGTCTGGCATCACGCGAATTTTGCGCATGATGTTCGCCAGGTGCACGCGATCGCGCGCGGTTAGGCGAATAAAGGCGCTGTAGACGCGACCATCTTTCTCTTCGGTATTCAGACTCTGAATATTAGAGGTCGTGGTGTTGATCGCCGCCGTCAGGTTAGCCAGTGCACCCTGATGGTTAAACATATCCACTTTGATTTCGGTGATGAATTCCTGCTCCGTCTCTTTGTCCCATTCCACCGCCATAAACTTCTCTGGCTCTTTTTGGTAACCACGGATGTTACGGCAGGATTCATGGTGGATGACCAGACCTTTACCCGGACTGACGTGGGCAATGATCGGATCGCCAGGAATCGGACGACAGCACTTGGCAAAGGTAATCAGCACACCATCTGCGCCTTTGATGGGCAAATGACCGTGGCCCGGCGCCGCAGACTGGATTGCAGAGGCATCACCCTGTTGCAGGTTTTTCGCCACCACCACGCTCATGGCATTGCCGAGGCCAATTTCTGCCAGCAGGTCGTCAAGCGTCGCGAGTTTCATCCGCTCAAGTTCGCGCTGAATGCTTTCTTGCGGGATCTCGGCAAGCTTACGACTGCCACCCAACGCATGGTTGAGCAGGCGGCGTCCCAGACTGACGGAATCATCGCGTTTGAGGTTTTTCAGCAACTGGCGGATCTTGGCGCGGGCTTTTGAACTGACGACAAAGTTAAGCCATGCGGCGTTCGGGCGTGCCCCCGGCGCGGTAATGATTTCGACCGTCTGACCGCTGGTCAGCGGCTGCGACAGTGGGTAGGGCTGTCTGTCGACGCGCGCGCCCACACAGGCATGGCCAATATCGGTATGCACCGCATAGGCAAAGTCGACGGGTGTTGCACCGGCAGGCAGTTCGACAATGCGCCCTTCCGGTGTGAAAACGTAAATCTCATCCGGGAAAAGATCGGATTTCACGCTCTCGATAAATTCAAACGAGCTACCGGCGCTTTGCTGCAGTTCCAACAGGCTTTGCATCCAGCGCTGGGCACGAATCTGCGCGGTAGTGCTGGTTTCACCGTGCTCTTTATAAGCCCAGTGCGCCGCGACCCCCATTTCCGCCATCTGGTCCATATCCTCTGTACGGATCTGGACTTCAACCGGGACGCCGTGCGGGCCGATCATCGACGTGTGCAAAGACTGATAGCCGTTCGCTTTTGGAATCGCGATATAGTCTTTTACCCGTCCAGGACGCGGCTTATAGAGGCTGTGCATCTGACCGAGCACGCGATAACAGGTGTCGGCGTCATGAACGATAACGCGAAACGCGTAGATATCCATGATTGAGTGAAAACGCTGCTCTTTAAGCACCATCTTGCAATAGATGGAATAGAGGTGCTTCTCACGACCACTCACACGGCACGGAATACCCGCTTCCTGCAGACGCCCTTCGATTTCAGAGAGGATTTTTTGGATCATCTCTTTACGGTTGCCACGTGCGGCTTTAACCACCTCTTTAATCACGCGATAGCGGTTCGGGTACAGCGCCTCAAAACCCAGTTCTTCGAGCTCGGTTTTAATGTGATGAATACCTAAACGATGCGCCAGCGGGCTATAAATTTCGAGGGTTTCACGAGCGATGCGGCGACGTTTGTCCGGGCGTAATGAGCCCAGCGTGCGCATATTGTGAGTGCGGTCGGCGAGTTTGATGAGAATGACGCGGATATCCTGCACCATCGCCATAATCATCTTGCGAAAGTTTTCGGCCTGCGCCTCTTTCTTATCGCGGAACTTAAGTTTATCAAGCTTCGATACCCCCTCTACCAGTTCAGCAACGCTTTTACCAAAAAGCTGTTCCATGTCCTGGTAGGTGGCGGGAGTATCTTCGATCACGTCATGCAGCAGTGCAGCCATCAGCGTTTCATAGTCGAGTTTCATTTCGGCCAGAATGCAGGCTACGGCAACAGGGTGCGTGATATAAGGTTCACCGCTTGAACGTGTCTGGCCCTCGTGAGCGTCACGTGCAACGAGATACGCCTGCCGAAGACGTTTGATCTGGTCTTCCGGCAGGTAGTGTTGAATCAGTTGATTCAGGCTTTCAAACAGATACAAGGGCGACCCGCTTTGTGATTAACGACGACCTTCAGCAATTGCGGTTACGGCTTGTATTTCAGCGGCTTCCTGCTCTTGCTGTTCCTGGCGCTCACGTACGTCGAGGATCTGGTTATTGATCAGACCTTCTTCGATTTCGCGCAGCGCGATTACGGTAGTTTTATCGTTTTCTTCCGGTACGAGCGGATCCTTTCCGCCTACCTGCATCTGACGAGCGCGACGCGCGGCGACCAGTACTAGGTCAAAACGGTTACCAATTTTCTCTACAGCGTCCTGAACAGTTACGCGTGCCATACTTAAAATGCTCCACAGGTGAAGAAATGACTGGGCATGATACTGAAAGTGGGTTCAGTCTGCCAACAGTTTGCTGATTAAAGCGTCATGACGCTGCTTTTGGCGGCTCATGCGCAGACGTTCGGCGCGAATAATGGTCTTCAAATCGCTCAGGGCGGTGTTGAAGTCATCATTCACAATAAGATAATCATATTCGGCGTAATGGCTCATTTCTGCAACAGCTTGCGCCATACGTTTTGCAATCACCTCTTCGCTATCTTGCCCACGACCCCGCAAGCGGCGATCCAGTTCAAGTTTAGACGGCGGCAGAATAAAGATACTGCGTGCATGCGGCATCTTCTTGCGAATTTGTTGCGCGCCCTGCCAGTCGATATCCAAAAAGACATCTACCCCGGAGGCCAGTACTTGCTCAATGGCTTCACGCGAGGTGCCGTAGTAATTGCCAAAAACTTCTGCGTGTTCCAGAAACGCGTCGTTACCAATCATGGTTCTGAATTCATCATGATTCACAAAGAAATAATGTTCGCCGTGAACCTCACCCGGGCGCGGAGCGCGCGTGGTGTGCGAAACAGAAACCTGGGTGTCATACAACGGTTGGGTTTTTAACAAAGCCTGAATCAGGCTGGATTTACCCGCGCCACTGGGGGCAGAAACAATATAAAGCGTGCCTTGAGCCATGAGTATCTTACGTATGTGATTATCGAAAATGAACCTACATACGGGCTTATTATACACGTCGCCGCTACGCGACGTAGCCTTTGTCACACTTTTTGCGCCAGATTATTGCTTTTTGCGCGCCAGTTTCCTGATTTACGCAACATTCGCTGCAAATGAGAGGAATCGTTGGAAGCCTGTACGCAATCTTAACTTTTGTCACTCGGCGTAGGTCACGCAACGCGCTATATCTGCCTGGCAACGTACAACGGAGGTGGCGATGAAAACAGGGACAGCGATATTGATGGGGTTGTGGTTGTGGCACTCGCAGGTTCTGGCGATATGCCCGGTATGGTCGGCGGCCAGAGCCCACGAGGAGATCTCTCGTTTGCAACAGCAAATTACACAGTGGGATGACGCCTACTGGAAAGAGGGCGTTAGCGCGGTTGAGGATGGCGTCTACGATCAGCTGCATGCGCAACTGCTCCAGTGGCAGCATTGCTTTGCTGACGACGACCCGCCCAGCCTGACGTTGCCCTCGCCAGGCGGTACGATCCCCCATCCTGTCGCCCATACCGGAGTGCAAAAGCTGGCAGACAAGCGAGCAATGCAGCAATGGATGCGCGAGCACAACGATTTGTGGGTACAGCCGAAGGTTGATGGCGTGGCGGTTACGCTGAAATATCAGCAGGGCAAACTGACCCAGGCGATCAGCCGTGGCGATGGCCTGAAAGGCGAAGACTGGACGCAAAAAGTACAACAGATTCCTGCTGTGCCGCAAACTGTGGTGGGTGCGCTGGCAAATAGCGTGTTGCAGGGCGAGATCTTTCTGCAACAGGAAGGGCATATCCAGCAAAAAATGGGCGGAATGAATGCCCGTTCGAAGGTCGCGGGTCTGTTGATGCGCAAGGGCAACGTCAGTGACTTATCATCACTGGGGATTTTTATCTGGGCATGGCCTGATGGCCCGCAGACAATGTCCGAAAGAGTAAACCAGTTGAGTGCGGCGGGGTTTACGCTCGCGAAAAAATTCACGCTGCCGGCAGACAATGTTGAGTCAGTGGAACGGGCGCGTACGCACTGGTGGACGTCCGCTTTGCCCTTTGTCACCGATGGGGTCGTTGTGCGGATGAGCAAAGAGCCGGCGTCCCGCCAGTGGTTACCGGGACAAGGGAGTTGGCTGGTCGCCTGGAAATACCCGCCCGTTGCGCAGGTGGCTGAGGTCACAGCGATTCAGTTTACGGTCGGCAAAAGCGGAAAAATCGCCGTTGTGGCGACACTCGCTCCCGTCATGCTGGACGATAAACGGGTACAGCGGGTGAATATCGGTTCCGTAACCCGCTGGGAAGAGTGGGATATTGCCCCAGGCGATCGGATCCTGGTGAGTCTTGCCGGACAGGGGATCCCGCGTATTGACGATGTCGTCTGGCGGAGTTCGGAACGGACTAAACCGATGCCGCCTGAAAATCGCTTCAACGCATTGACCTGCTTTTTTGCTTCTGCATCGTGTCAGGAGCAGTTTATCTCGCGCCTCGTCTGGGCGGGCTCTGGTGCTGTTTTACAGTTAGACGGTGTGGGTGAGGCAGGCTGGCGGGCGCTTCATCAACAGCATCACTTTGAGCATATCTTTTCGTGGCTGGCTTTAACTCAGGAGCAGATTCAGCACACGCCGGGCTTTGCGAATGCGAAGAGTGAGCAGGTGTGGCATCAGTTTAATCTGGTGAGAAAACAGCCGTTTATTCGCTGGATACTGGCGCTGGGCATCCCGTTACCCCAGACGGCGCTCAATGCCAGCGGCGATCGTTCGTGGCTGCAGTTGTCAGGGCGAACGGAATCGTACTGGCAACAACTTCCGGCGGTCGGCCCGCGTCGCGCACGTCAGGTGATGGCATGGCTGGACAACGCGGAAGTTAAGCAACTGAGCCACTGGCTGGCGGCCCAGCACATTGAGAGCTTTATCCCTTAGTGGCTTTCGTGGCGGTAGTAAAACACGGGCAAACCCAGCTTAAGGCGCAGCGCCAGGAGTCGGGCGACAAAGCCAAACATCAGGGTTGAGATAACCACGATATCCTGATTGGAAACATAGTGTTGCAGGATGATGTAAAGCACGGCAGAGGCGAATGAGACGCCGGCGTACAACTCTTTCTGGAAAACGAGCGGAATACGCTTACAGAACATATCGCGCAACACTCCACCGAAGACGCCGGTGGTAACCGCCGCTACGACGGCAATGATCGGCCCATGCCCCATATCCAGGGCCACCTGGGCGCCAATGATGGAAAAGACGACCAGGCCTAAGGCATCCAGTACCAGGAACACCTTGCGCAGATAGGGCATGACGGGAGCCACAATAGTCGTTAAGACCGCCGCCGTGGCGACAATAATTACGTATTCGGGATGTTTAACCCAACCCAGAGGATAGTGCCCGAGCAGAATATCGCGGACAGAGCCGCCGCCGATGGCCGTCGCGGTGGCAATAATGATAACGCCGAATGTATCCATCCGACGGCGACCCGCCGCCAGTGCACCGGTCATGGCTTCGGCAGTGATTCCTATCAGGTACAAAACATGTAACAGCATGACTCCCCCCAGTATTTAGGGGACAAAGAGTAACGACTTGCACTCATCGTCACGATTGAGATTTTCTAAGGCGAGTGATTTTTAATAATGTCAGGTAATGCGAAATTACTGTTTTGATGAAGTAGTATGGGATGTGAGGATTTTTTCGTCAGTAAAATGGATAAGAAAAACTAACCTGAAAATGTGTGAGAGTCAGCGAGACTTGCGAAAAAACGTAGCACCGCCATCGACTGACGGGCTACGCGGAAAGACACTTTACTCGATATTCTGGATCTGCTCGCGCATTTGCTCGATCAGGACTTTCAGTTCAATCGCGGAATTGGTCACTTCGGCATTGATGGATTTAGACGCCAGCGTATTCGACTCGCGGTTGAATTCCTGCATCATGAAGTCCAGACGGCGACCCACCGCCTCTTTTTTCTTCAGGATGTTGTAGGTTTCTTTGACGTGGGCTTCCAGGCGATCCAGTTCTTCTGCCACATCGATGCGCTGTGCCATCAGGACCAGTTCTTGCTCCAGACGGTTATTCTCCAACTGGACCTGAGCGTCCTCGAGCTTAGCGACCAGACGTTCACGCTGCCATTGCAGAATTTCTGGCATATGGGCGCGAACTTTAATGACTTCAGCGCTGACACCTTCCAGACGTTGTTCGATCAGCGCTTTCAGAGCCTGACCTTCCGTTTCGCGGGCAACGATGAAATCGTCAAGCGTACCGTCCAGTGCGGTCAGGATTTCAGCCGCAATGGCATCAAGATCCTGTTCCTGTGCCGCCATGACGCCAGGCCAGCGAAGGATATCGACTGGATTGATTTCTCCTTCATCGCTCTGCATTTTGACCCAGTTGGCCGCGTTCACGAGTTGTTTTGCGAGCTTTTCATTCAGGATGAGCTCGCCCTGCGCGCTCGCATCGGGCTCAAAGCGCAGCATGCACTCGACTTTACCGCGCGTCAGGCGCGTACGGATGCGTTCACGAACAACAGGTTCAAGGCTACGGAACTGTTCCGGCAGACGAAAGTAAGTTTCCAGATAACGCTGGTTTACCGAGCGCATTTCCCAGGTGGCGCTACCCCATTCACCCTTGATTTCACGCCGGGCGTAGGCTGTCATACTGCGGATCATAGACGTTCCTGTTTTTAAAGGAGAGATGGGGGGATTATAGCCATCCCGGCCTTGTCAGGATAGGAATAACAGCTGGAAGTCCGTATAATGCGCAGCCACATTCGTTTCAAGCCGGAGATCTCAATATGCGTCCAGCAGGCCGTAGCGCTAATCAGGTGCGTCCCGTAACCCTGACCCGTAACTATACAAAACATGCTGAAGGCTCGGTGCTGGTCGAATTTGGCGATACCAAAGTGCTGTGCACAGCCTCGATTGAAGAAGGCGTACCGCGTTTTCTGAAAGGTCAGGGCCAGGGCTGGATCACCGCTGAATATGGCATGTTGCCGCGTGCAACGCATACCCGTAACGCGCGCGAAGCAGCAAAGGGCAAGCAGGGCGGTCGTACGATGGAGATTCAACGTCTGATCGCCCGTGCGCTGCGTGCTGCGGTCGATCTCAAAACGTTGGGTGAATTTACCATCACTTTGGACTGCGACGTGATCCAGGCCGATGGCGGCACGCGTACCGCTTCCATTACCGGAGCCTGCGTTGCGCTGGCGGATGCGCTGAACAAGCTGGTGGCAAGCGGTAAGCTGAAAACCAACCCAATGAAAGGGATGGTTGCGGCAGTATCTGTGGGGATCGTCAACGGCGAAGCGCTCTGCGATCTGGAGTATGTTGAAGACTCGGCGGCGGAAACCGACATGAACGTGGTGATGACCGAAGACGGGCGCATCATTGAAGTGCAGGGGACGGCAGAAGGCGAGCCGTTCAGCCATGAAGAACTTCTCACCTTGTTGGCACTGGCCCGAGGGGGAATCGAATCCATTGTCACGACGCAGAAGGCGGCGTTAGAAAATTGATTTTAAGGCGACCAATGAGTCGCCTTTTTTTTGTCCGTAGATTTTGTCAATGATGAAAGTGAAATGAGGAGCGAATCCATGAAACCCTATCAACGCCAGTTTATTGAGTTTGCGCTTAACAAACAGGTACTCAAGTTTGGCGAATTCACGCTGAAATCCGGGCGAAAGAGCCCCTATTTCTTCAACGCCGGGCTGTTTAATACCGGGCGCGATTTGGCACTGTTAGGTCGTTTTTACGCCGAAGCGTTGGTGGATTCTGGCATTGAGTTTGATCTGCTTTTTGGCCCGGCTTACAAAGGTATTCCGATTGCAACCACCACGGCGGTCGCGCTGGCGGAGCATCACGACAAAGACCTGCCGTACTGCTTTAACCGCAAAGAAGCTAAAGATCATGGCGAAGGTGGCAATCTGGTTGGCAGCGCACTGCAGGGCCGCGTGATGCTGGTGGATGACGTGATCACTGCCGGTACGGCAATCCGGGAATCGATGGAAATCATCCAGGCCAATGGCGCGACGCTGGCTGGCGTGCTGATCTCTTTGGATCGTCAGGAGCGGGGGCGTGGCGAGATTTCCGCCATTCAGGAAGTCGAGCGCGATTATGGCTGTAAGGTGATTTCTATCATCACCCTGAAAGACCTGATTGCCTATCTGGAAGAGAAGCCGGAAATGGCAAAACATCTGGCGGCGGTGCGGGCGTATCGGGAAGCGTTTGGCGTTTAACCAGAATGGCCGGATAACGCGCGCGCTATCCGGCAAGCATTACTGCAGTTGTGAGGCGAGCAGTGGCCAGCGGGCATCAAAATCATCCGTTGGACGGTATTTGAATTCACTACGCACGAAGCGCGACAGCATACCTTCGCAGAAGGCAAGTAACTGGCTTGCCAGCAACGTTTCATCCGTCACGTATCCTTCACCTTCGCGCATCCGCTTTTCCCGCAGCACCTGGCGCAGTTGTGCTTCAATGCGTTCGAACAGTTGATTGATACGCCCTTGCAGACGATCCTGTTCAAACATCAGCGCATGCCCGGTCAGGATACGCGTCAGGCCGGGATTGCGCTCACCGAAACCCAGGATCAATAACACGATCAGACGCAGACGCGCGTGGGTATCTTTTTCATCTTTCAGAATCAAATTGATACGGGTGATCAGGCTGTCTTCGATAAACTCAATCAGGCTATCGAACATGCGTGTCTTGCTGGGAAAGTGGCGGTACAACGCCGCTTCGGAAACGCCGACAGAAGCCGCCAGTTTTGCCGTTGTGATGCGCTGGCTTCCATCGCTGGATTCCAGCATCAGCGCCAGAGACTGAAGTATTTCTTCGCGACGATTCCTTTTCGCAGTTTGTTTTTCTGCCATGTTACAAAATACCCCTGAAAATAAGCACTTGCAGGCGAGCATCCACACTATGACCGCAAACACAGGGCTTGCGGTGATGTTATGACGTTATCGGGATGCGTAACTTTCTTACTTACGACCGGAATGGCCGAAACCGCCTTCACCACGGTGAGTGGCATCAAACTCTTCCACCAGGTTAAATTCGGCCTGCACAACCGGCACAAAGACCATCTGTGCGATGCGTTCACCCGGCTCAATGGTGAAACTGTCCTGACCGCGGTTCCAGACGGACACCATCAGTTGCCCCTGATAGTCAGAGTCAATCAACCCCACCAGGTTGCCCAGCACGATACCATGCTTATGGCCCAGACCCGAACGCGGCAGGATGACGGCAGCCAGAGACGGATCGGCGATATGAATAGCCAGCCCGGTTGGCAGCAGCGTGGTTGCGCCCGGCGCCAGTTCTACGGCGTCATCAAGACAGGCCCGCAGGTCAAGTCCGGCGGAACCGGAGGTGGCATACGTCGGCAGCGGGAATTGCTTGCCAACACGCGGATCCAGAATCTTAACGTCGATTTTTTTCATCATAAAGGGTCACGATCTCGTCGAGTAATAATTGGCCAAGGAGTGCTTTGCGCGCAAGCGGTAAGACTTTATCTCCATCCTGCCAGAAAAGGTGTAGAGCGTTGCTGTCGCTATTAAATCCTTGAGTTGAGAGTGAAACATCGTTTGCACAGATCAAATCAAGATTTTTGCGGTTACGTTTTTGCCGGGCGTATTCTTCCACATTATTCGTTTCCGCGGCAAACCCAACGACATAGGGACGATGGTCTTTACGTGCGGCAACCCCGGCGATGATATCCGGGTTTTTGACCATTTTTATTGTTAATTCATCACCCTGCGTTGCCTGTTTCTTAATTTTTTCCGGTGCGACAACGGCGGCGCGATAGTCTGCTACCGCAGCACAGCCGATAAAAATATGTTGCTGTTGTACGGCGGATTGCACTGCTGCTTCCATCTCCAGAGCGGTCATCACATCGACACGCTGTACAAAAGGCGGCGTGGGTAACGACACGGGGCCGGTGACCAGCGTAACGTTCGCCCCACGACGGGCGGCCGCAGCGGCGATGGCAAACCCCATCTTACCTGAGCTGTGGTTGGAAATGTAACGCACCGGGTCGAGCGGTTCACGCGTCGGGCCCGCGGTAATCATGATATTGAGATGTTGCAGATCGTTGACAGGGGAGAAATGCGCCGCGGCCATATCGACAATCGTTAAGGGATCCAGCATGCGACCCGGACCCACGTCACCGCATGCCTGGCTGCCGCTGTCCGGCCCCCAGATGAGCAACCCACGGGAAGTCAGAACGTCCAGATTGTGCTGAGTCGCCGCAGCCCGATACATCTGCTGGTTCATCGCCGGTAAAACGGCAATGGGCGCAGGTGTCGCCAGACAAATCGTGGACACCAGATCGTTTGCCATGCCGGCTGCGACACGCGCGATAAGGTCTGCGGTGGCAGGGGCGAGAATCACCAGGTCGGCCCATTTCCCCAACTCAATATGGCCCATCGCGGCTTCTGCCGCGGGATCCAGCAGACTGTCGGAAACGGGATACCCGGAAACCGCCTGTAAGCTGAGTGGGGTAATAAAGGCTTTAGCCGCCTCGGTCATTGCCACACGGACATCGGCACCGCGTTCGCGCAGACGACGCACCAGTTCAGGGGTTTTGTAGGCAGCAATGCCGCCGCTGACGCCGAGAACGATTTTTTTACCGGCCAGGCTCATCATGATCTTTCCTGTTGGATTACACCAGAAGGCGGATATTTTATCACAATCCGTAAACTGTCGTGCGCTCACCCATGAATCACTTTGCGAGGCGCTACGCAGGAGTGGAAATTGTACGTCGATTCCCCCTCATGGCTATGCCACCATTCGTGCTGGCATAAGGAGGTGTGGGGATGGAAACTGCTGAGTATGTATTGCCAAGGGAAAAACTGTTGGCACTTGGGGTAGATACGCTGACGGATGATGAACTGCTGGCGCTCTTCTTGCGGACTGGAACGCCCGGAAAAGATGTCTTTACGCTGGCAAAAGAGATCCTGGAACATTTTGGCTCTCTCTATAGCTTGTTGACGGCGGACTACTCGCAGTTCAGTACGGTGACAGGGATTGGCGTGGCAAAATACGCGCAGCTTAAAGGCATTGCGGAGCTGGCCCGTCGCTTTTATGAAGTACAAATAAAAGGCTCGAACCCGTTACTCAGCCCGTTGTTAACACGGGATTTTTTGCAGAGTCAATTTGCGGGGGAAGGGCGAGAAGTTTTTATGGTGGTTTTTCTCGATTCCCAACACAAGGTCATTAAACATAGCCGCCTTTTTTCTGGCACCCTCACCCATGTTGAGATTCATCCGCGTGAAATTATTCGTGAAGCGATAAAAATCAATGCATCTGCGGTGATCCTTGCACATAATCATCCGTCGGGGTGTGCAGAGCCGAGTAAAGCGGATAAACTTATCACTGAGCGTGTCGTAAAATGCTGTCAGTTCATGGATATCCGTGTGCTTGATCACCTTGTCATTGGACGCGGAGAGTACGTTTCGTTTGCGGAACGTGGTTGGATTTGACGCACTTTGCGCGATCCATCGGGATCTTTGTCTGTTCGGGACTTGAGCACATCGCTGACTCAGCGTATACTACGCCACCTTTGAGAATCTCGGGTTTGGCATTTGGGCCTGGCAATCGAGTGTTCGCTTAGAACCGCGATGACCGGGCTGTAAAGCCTGACGAGGCGCCGATACCCCATACGAAGCTCGAGCTAATTTGATTTTTGGAGAATAGACATGTCCCGAGTCTGCCAAGTTACTGGCAAGCGTCCGGTGACCGGTAACAACCGTTCCCACGCACTGAACGCGACTAAACGCCGTTTTCTGCCTAACCTGCACTCTCACCGTTTCTGGGTTGAGAGCGAAAAGCGTTTTGTCACCCTGCGTGTATCTGCTAAAGGTATGCGTGTAATTGATAAGAAAGGCATCGAAACAGTTCTGTCTGAACTGCGTGCCCGTGGCGAAAAGTACTAAGTACTAAGAGGAAATAAATCATGGCTAAAGGTATTCGTGAGAAGATCAAGCTGGTTTCTTCTGCTGGTACTGGTCACTTCTATACCACCACGAAGAACAAACGTACTAAGCCGGAAAAACTGGAACTGAAAAAGTTCGATCCAGTTGTCCGTCAGCACGTTCTCTACAAAGAAGCGAAAATTAAGTAATTTCCGCTTTGCTGTAATGAAAAACCTCGCCTCGGCGGGGTTTTTTGTTTTCTGGCCATCCCCATATTAGTGAGACCTGATACACAGCCGGAGACGTTATGCCTGAATTACCTGAAGTCGAAACCAGCCGCCGCGGTATTGAGCCGCACCTGGTCGGGGCAACCATTCTGCATGCCAATGTGCGTAATGGACGTCTGCGTTGGCCGGTGTCAGAAGAGATCTACCGTCTGAGCGACAAACCGGTGCTCAGCGTTCAGCGTCGTGCGAAATATCTTCTGCTGGAACTGCCCGATGGCTGGATAATCATCCATCTGGGGATGTCGGGCAGTTTGCGTATCCTTCCTGAAGAACTTCCGGCAGAAAAACACGACCACGTCGATTTAGTGATGAGTAATGGTAAAGTCCTGCGCTACACCGATCCCCGTCGCTTTGGCGCCTGGCTGTGGACGAAAGCGCTGGAAGGGCACAACGTGCTGGCGCATCTCGGCCCTGAACCGTTGAGCGACGATTTCAATGGTGAATACCTGCAACAGAAGTGTGCGAAGAAGAAAACGGCGATTAAACCCTGGTTGATGGATAACAAACTGGTGGTGGGAGTTGGGAACATCTATGCCAGTGAATCCCTGTTTGCTGCCGGCATTCATCCTGACCGTCTGGCGTCGTCGCTGTCGCAGGCCGAATATGAGCTGCTGGCGCGCGTGATTAAGGCCGTTTTGCTGCGCTCAATAGAACAGGGCGGGACGACATTGAAAGATTTTCTGCAAAGCGACGGTAAACCGGGCTATTTTGCTCAGGAGCTACAGGTCTATGGCCGCAAAGGCGAACCGTGCAGGGTGTGTGGAACGCCGATCGTGGCATCGAAACACGCACAGCGCGCGACGTACTATTGCCGTCAGTGCCAGAAGTAAGGTGAAGCGTCCCGGCCCAGGGACGCTATTTGAGCTTAGCCAGCAGCGCCTGATGAATATTCTCTGGCAGGAAGTGGGTGACATCACCCTGATGGCGGGCCACTTCTTTCACCAGTGACGACGAGATGAAGGACCACTCTTTAGAAGGCATCAGAAAGACGCTTTCCAGTTCCGGCATCAAATGACGATTCATATGGGCCAGTTGCATTTCGTATTCAAAATCCGCAACGGCGCGCAATCCACGAATCAGGATATTGGCCTGCTGCTCACGCGCAAAATTTGCCATCAGATCGCTAAAGCCCAGGACTTCAACGCCGGGCAGATGGGCTGTAGCCAGCTGAGCCAGCGCAACGCGCTCTTCAAGGGTGAACATTGGTTTTTTACCGGGACTTGCCGCAATTGCCAGAATGACATGGTCAAACATCTGCGTAGCACGCGTGATGATATCGATATGGCCGTTCGTCAACGGATCAAAAGTGCCTGGATAAATCGCCCGTTTTTGCATAACAGCCCTCAATGCGTTTTCGGTGGCAGATAAGGTTCCAGCAGTTGCAGTAGGCGTTGTAGTGCGCCCTGGTTTTGATAGAGAACTTCAACTGCGTGACGACCATAGAAATTACGATAATCGGCATCGGTCAGTAAAGAGGAAACCTCTTTAGCGAGGCTTGTGGCATCCGTGACCGTAATCAAACCGCTGGCCTGCTCCAGACGGGCGCAGATATCTTTGAAGTTGAATGTGTGAGGCCCCATTAGCACGGGAATCGCGTGGGCCGCGGCTTCCAGCGGATTGTGTCCGCCACGCTCAACCAGAGATCCCCCGACAAACGCCAGATCTGCAATTCCGTAAAGTAGCATCAGTTCACCCATCGTATCACCCACAACGACCTGTGTACTGGCTGAAGGAACTTCACCGGAGGAACGTGTTGTATAGCTTAGTCCGGCTTCACGTACGAGGTTAATCGCATCCGGGAAACGTTCCGGATGACGCGGGACCAGAATCAATAGCAGGTTGGGGAACTGGTGTAGCAATGCCTGATGCGCGGCGATCACAATACTCTCTTCGCCATCATGGGTACTGGTTGCGATCCATACCGGGCGATGCGGCGCCCACTGGCGACGTAACGTAACCGCCTTCGCAGCGAGCTGTGGCGTCACGGAGATATCGAACTTCAGACTGCCGGTGACGGTCACCTGGTTGTTCTTCGCGCCCAGCGTCACAAAGCGCTGACCATCCTCTTCATTTTGCGCCGCAATTAGCGTAATACGGCGGAGGATTCGGCGGATAAATTTCCCCAGCTTCGCGTAACCGTCAGCGGAGCGAGCAGAAAGACGCGCATTGGCGATGACCAGCGGAATATGGCGTTTATGCAGCGCGGCAATCAGGTTCGGCCACAGCTCCGTTTCCATGATCAGTACCAGCTTAGGATCGACCTGGTTCAGGAAGCGTCCCAGCGCATCAGGTAAATCATAAGGCAGATAGACGTGCTGAACATCGCTACCGAAGGCGGACTGGACACGCTCGGAGCCGGTCGGCGTCATCGTGGTGACCGTGATCGGCAGGTCGGGATAGCGATGCCGCAGGGCGCGAACCAAAGGAATGGCTGCCAGCGTTTCGCCGACAGAGACGGAATGGAGCATAATTCCGCCCGGTTTCAGGGGGCGGCGATAAAAACCGTAGCGTTCACCCCAGCGTTTACGGTAGGCCGGGGCTTTACGTCCGCGCACCCAAAGCCGTATCCAGATAAAAGGCTGAATAAGGTAGAGAAGGGCGGTGTAAAGCAATTCGAGCATAGTAAATAGCTGGCTTATGGATGTGCTGGGGATTCTATGTATTTAGACAGGGCTTTACCATTACTTTTCCCGTTTTTGACTTAAATAGCTTTAAGTTCGACTAATTCCGGCAGCCTGGCCCAGATTTTTTGCATTTTTATGCCATTTATTGATTTTTGCCGCCTTGCCGTTGTTTGCAGAGTCAATCAGTGACGTAAAAAGCGATGATTAGATTAATATCAATTTGATTTAAAAAAGAAAAAACTCCTATTTGTGGTTAATTTATTCGAGTCGGATCGCAGCGAAAGAAGTGATACACTAGCGCGTAAAAGTCGGTGCAATATCAGTGATCGGGTAGCTGTTGAGCCTGGGGCGGTAGCGTGCTGTTTTCTGCTTAACTTTATCGGACAATCACAACAAAAGAGTCGCGTGTGGAAAAGCCTTTTCGAAAAATTCTGGTCATCAAGATGCGTTTCCACGGGGATATGCTATTAACCACTCCCGTCATCAGTACGTTGAAGCAGAACTATCCTGACGCCAAAATCGATATGCTTCTTTACCAGGATACGATGCCTATTTTGTCGGAAAACCCCGAGATTAATGCCCTCTATGGCATCAGTAATAAGGGAACGGGGGCGGCAGAGAAAATTAAAAATACGCTTTCGCTGATTAAGACTTTACGCAACAACCAATATGATCTGGTCATCAATCTGACCGATCAGTGGATTGTGGCGCTGATTGTCCGTTTTTTACGTGCAAGAGTAAAAATATCCCAGGATTTCGCCAACCGGCAGTCTGCATTCTGGAAACAGAGTTTTACCCATCTCGTTCCCTACGCCGGTGAACACGTCGTCGAACGCACGCTGTCAGCGCTCAAACCACTGGAGCTGGAGCATGTTGTTACCGAAACGACCATGAGCTATCGGCCTGAGCACTGGGAAAATATGCGTCGACAGTTGCATCAACTCGGCGTGAATCGTCAGTATGTGGTGATTCAACCCACGGCAAGGCAGTTATTTAAGTGCTGGGATAATGACAAATTTTCCCGCGTTATTGATGCTCTTGAGCGTCGCGGCTACCAGGTGGTGCTGACATCAGGTCCTTCTGCAGACGATTTAGCGTGCGTGGAAGAGATTGCGCAGGGATGTGAAACCAAACCGGTCACCGGACTGGCGGGTAAAACCCGATTCCCGGAATTAGGCGCGCTGATTGATCATGCCGCACTTTTCATTGGTGTCGATTCAGCGCCCGGGCATATTGCTGCAGCGGTCAAAACGCCGGTGATATGTCTGTTTGGTGCGACCGATCACGTCTTCTGGCGTCCCTGGACCGACAATATTATTCAGTTTTGGGCTGGGGACTATCAGGCCATGCCTAAACGATCTGAACTGGACCGTGACAAAAAATATATGTCCGTTATTCCTGCTGAGGATGTGATTGCAGCAACGGAAAAAATGTTGCCGCAGAACGCGCAAATTATCGAAATGGATGCGCCGGTATGATCGTGGCTTTTTGTTTGTATAAGTATTTTCCGTTCGGCGGATTACAACGTGACTTTATGCGCATTGCGCAGACCGTAGCCGCACGCGGCCATCAGGTCCGTATTTATACCCAATCCTGGGACGGAGAATGTCCGGATGTTTTTGAACTCATTCGCGTACCGGTTAAATCGCGAACCAACCATGGGCGCAATGCGGAATATTACGCCTGGGTGCAGGCACATTTGCGTGAACATCCTGTTGATCGGGTCGTGGGTTTTAACAAAATGCCTGGTCTGGATGTCTATTTTGCCGCTGATGTTTGTTACGCCGAAAAGGTTGCACAGGAAAAAGGCTTTTTCTACCGCCTGACCTCTCGTTATCGCCATTATGCGGCGTTTGAACGGGCAACGTTTGAGCAGGGTAAGTCAACGCAGTTATTAATGCTGACGGATACACAGATTGCTGATTTTCAGAAGCACTATCAAACCGAAGCGGAGCGTTTTCATATTCTCCCTCCGGGTATTTACCCGGACAGAAAATACAGTGCGCAAATCCCGAATGCCCGCGAAATAGTTCGCCAGAAGAACGGTATTACTGAGCAGCAAAACTTATTGTTGCAGGTCGGTTCTGATTTTACCCGCAAAGGGGTGGATCGCTCGATTGAAGCACTTGCTTCACTGCCGGCGGCGCTGCGGCATAATACGCTTCTGTATATTGTCGGCCAGGATAAACCGCGAAAATTTGAAGCGCTGGCGGAAAAACGCGGTGTGCGTAGCAATGTGCATTTTTTCTCTGGGCGCAATGATGTCGCGGAGTTGATGGCCGCAGCCGATTTATTGCTGCACCCGGCCTATCAGGAAGCGGCAGGAATTGTTCTGCTGGAGGCCATTACCGCAGGTCTGCCGGTGTTGACCTCTGCCGTCTGTGGCTATGCGCATTATATTGCGCAGGCTAACTGTGGTGACGTTATTGAAGAGCCCTGGCGGCAGGACGCGTTGAACGACATTTTACGTAAAGCGTTGACCCAGCCGTCATTGCGCGCCGCGTGGGCAGAAAACGCACGGCATTTCGCGGATACGCAAGATTTGTACAGTCTGCCGGAAAAGGCGGCGGACATTATTACAGGTGGTCTGGATGGTTGAATTGAAAGAACCGTTAGCCACATTATGGCGCGGTAAGGATGCGTTTAAGGAAGTCAAAACGCTGCAGGGTGAAGTCTTCAGGGAACTGGAAACCCGTCGTACGCTGCGATTTGAACTGGCGGGGAAAAGCTATTTCCTTAAATGGCATCGGGGGACTTCTCTCAAGGAAATCGTCAAAAATCTTCTCTCACTGCGGATGCCGGTTTTGGGCGCCGACAGAGAGTGGAACGCTATTCATCGCCTTCAGAATTTGGGGGTGGATACCATGTATGGCGTTGGGTTTGGTGAGAAGGGGCTCAATCCTCTGACCAAAACCTCGTTCATTATTACCGAAGATCTCACTCCGACCATCAGTCTGGAAGACTATTGTGCGGATTGGGCAACGAATCCACCGGACGTCAACGTGAAGTGGATGCTTATTGACCGCGTGGCCACGATGGTACGCAAGATGCACGCAGGCGGAATCAATCACCGTGATTGTTATATCTGTCACTTCCTGCTGCATCTGCCTTTTTCAGGCAATAAAGAAGACTTAAAGATTTCGGTTATTGATCTACACAGGGCACAGATTCGTACGAAAGTTCCTCGTCGCTGGCGTGATAAAGATCTGATTGGTCTCTATTTTTCGTCGCTAAACATTGGGTTGACGCAGCGGGATATCTGGCGGTTTATGCGGGTTTATTTTGGCATACCGCTGAAAAAAATTTTGCAGTCAGAAGCTGGACTACTCGCCCAGGCTGCAGAAAGAGCAGAAAAAATAAAAGAAAGAACAATTCGGAAAAAATTATAATTAATTCACATGATTGGTTATCTCAATTAAGCAGGATTTTCTAAATTGACTAATGTTAGCAATTTCGTCACGAGCAAAGAAGAACTATTCCTTAACAGCGAGGCATTAACGAATACGCTTCATATCTCATTCTGTTTTGATCGTGGTTTCGTAATGCCCGCAGGAGTGGCGATATTTTCTATCATTGAAAATAATAAAAATATCAACTTACATTTTCATCTTTTAGTTTCTGATGTATCAGATAATGATTTGACATTATTCTATAAACTAAATAGGCCAAATGTTTTAATCACGATTTATCATATAAATAGAGATTTTAATATAAATCCGGACACATTAGTTCTGGGTATTCCATTATCAACATGTTTGCGCTTTCTAATCCCTGAAGTCATTGATCAATCCATTGATAATATAATGTATTTGGATTGTGATATAATTTGTTATGGCTGCTTAATTGAGTTGATTGATTACGATTTGCAGAATAATATTGCTGGGGTAATTTCAGATTCTATAGAAATGCAAGCGCGCATTGATAAGTTAGATTATGGCATAAAGTTTAATAAATATTTCAATGCCGGTGTTATGTTGATCAATAATAAAGAGTGGCGGAAAAATAACATTACGCAGAATGCATTAACCATGATTAATAGCGGTAAAGTTTTTAGATACGCAGATCAGGATGTTCTAAATATTTTACTTAACGGGAAATTACAATATCTTGACGCGAAATTCAACAATAAAACAACGTTAAGTATATATCATGATGCAGAAGATGAAAACATACAAAATACAGTTATCATGCATTATGTAACGCCAAATAAACCATGGTATCTTATTTTCAATGCTAGTAATTTTAGCCGATATTTTTCTCAATCTCCTTGGTGTAAGGCTAAGCGACATCTAGCGCCGTCGGCAAGTGAAATTAGATTGAAATCTAAAATGCTATGGAAAGATAGTCAATATGGTGAGGCAATATATTACTATCTGAGCTATTTATTGATGAAGATATTTAGAATAAAATTTTAGCAGGGAAGGGATTATCTATATGAAAATTTTATTTGTAGGTGAATCCGTTTCCGGCTTTGGTGGAATGGAAACGGTTATCCGGAATGTTATCAATAACTTTCAGGCCGAACATTCTGCAATCCAGTGTGAGATGTTCTTCTTTTGTCGACATGACAAAATGGATAAGGCATGGTTAAGCGATATTAACTATTCATGTTCGTTATCCACTATCCGTCTGGGCTTTTTGCGTCGGGCAAAGCATATCCATACGTTTAGCCGCTGGTTAAAGAAAACAGAACCCGATGTTGTTATCTGTATTGATGTGCTGTCCTGCCTGTTTGCCAGTAAAGCACGGAAGAAATCAGGCCAGAATTTCACGATATTCTCCTGGCCGCATTTTTCGCTGGATCATAAAAAACACGCCGAATGTGTTAGCTCGGCTGATTATCATCTGGCAATCAGTAGCGGTATCAAACAACAGATGATTGCGCGGGGTATTGATCAAAAGAACATTACCGTTGTTTATAATCCCGTATCCAGAAAATCAGAGATTATTCCACAACCAGAAGAAGGCCAGCCCGCCGTCTTTCTGTATGTCGGAAGGATGAAGTTTGAGGGGCAAAAAAGAGTTAAGGACCTGCTGGATGGATTATCCCATGCGGAAGGCGAATGGCGGTTGCATGTGGTTGGTGACGGCTCAGATTTTGAAAAATGTCAGGCCTATGGGCGAGAACTGGGGATTGACAATCGTATTACCTGGCATGGTTGGCAGGTCTCTCCCTGGGATGTTGTGCAAAACAAGGTAAAGAACGTCACGGCACTGTTGCTGACATCGTCATTCGAAGGCTTCCCGATGACCCTGCTGGAAGCCATGTCGTATGGTATCCCGTGCATCAGTTCAGACTGTATGTCTGGCCCCCGGGATATGATCAAACCGGGTATTAATGGCGATTTGTATCCGCCGAGCGATCTCAAACAGTTTATCCACCTACTCAACCAAATCCTCTCTGGTCAGATGAAGTATGATAGTAATCTGATCCCTGAGACGATAGATAACTTCTATAATGAAGTCTATTTCCAACATTTAAGAAGTGCGATATTTTCGAAAATCAATAAGTGATCACTATGACTCAAAAATATTTTGAAGAAAAAGTCATTCAGAAGACTTTAGATTATAACTATGCAGAACATAGTGATGTTGATAAGTTTAATATTGCCTATGGCATTGATAAGAACTTCCTTTTTGGTTGTGGTGTTTCCATCGCGTCGATACTGATTGCCAACCCCAATACGCCGTTTGCTTTTCATGTATTTACAGATTCATTTAGCAATGAAGAACAGGCTCGATTTAATGCACTCGCAAAGCAATATGCCACCCAAATCGTGGTGTATCTCATTGACTGCGAGCAATTGAAATCGTTACCGAGTACTAAAAACTGGTCTTACGCAACGTACTTCCGATTTATTATCGCTGACCACTTCGCGGGAAAAATGGATAAGGTACTGTATCTGGATGCAGATATTGCCTGTCAGGGAAGTATACAAGAGTTGATTGACCTCGAGTTTGCTGAGCATGAAATTGCGGCCGTGGTTGCGGAGGGTGAGTCAGAGTGGTGGACTAAGCGCTCAATCAGTCTGGCAACACCGGGACTGGTTTCTGGCTACTTTAATGCGGGTTTTTTGCTGATTAACCTCCCCATCTGGACCGCTGAGGATATTTCTCGCAAGGCTATTGAGATGCTACGCGATCCGGATGTGGTACAGCGCATTACTCACCTGGATCAGGATGTGCTGAATATGTTGCTTGTTGGCAAGGCGCGTTTTGTCGGTAAAAAATTTAACACCCAATTCAGCATAAATTACGAGTTAAAGCATGACGTGGTCAATCCCGTGGATGTAAACACGGTATTCATTCATTATATTGGGCCGACTAAGCCCTGGCATCAATGGGGTAACTACCCTATTGCGCAGAGCTTTTTGAATGCGAAAAAATTATCACCCTGGTGTGATGTTGAATTGCTGAAACCTAAAAACAGTCATCAGTTACGTTATGCGGCAAAGCATATGTTTAATCAGAAGCAGTACTTCGCTGGCCTGATTGATTATGCACTTTATTTTAAAAGCAAAATTGTTAAATAAAAATAATTATAGGTGACGCAGTGGACTCTTTTCCGGAAATAGAGATAGCAGAATATAAAGTTTTTGATGAGCGCTATGATAATAATGGTAACACATTAAATATCTCTTATGGAATCGATGAGAACTATCTTGATGGTGTCGGGGTGTCTATTACCTCGGTGTTAATTCATAATGATATTAATGTTGATTTTCATATCATCTGTGACAAATACACAAAAAGTTTCGTTGATAAGATTGGGGTGCTGGCGCAAGAACATAAGATTAAAATTTCATTATATCTTATCAATGTCAAATGCCTTGAGATATTGCCGAAAACGCAGGTCTGGTCAAGAGCTATGTACTTCCGACTTTTCGCTTTTGATTATCTGTATCATAAACTGGATAAATTATTGTATCTTGATGCAGATGTCATCTGCAAAGGTCCTCTGGATCTTCTTCTGACCCTTGACCTTAATGATAATGTCGCCGCAGTAGTAAAAGACGTTGACTCTATTCAGTCCAGGGTAAATGAAAGACTCCCCTCGTTTAATCTTCAGGGACGATATTTTAATTCCGGTGTTGTTTTTATAAACCTCCAGGAATGGGCTAAAAATCGATTAACTGAAAAAGCATTATCCCTGCTAACGGGTAAAGACGGGAGTGCAACATTTTTTAAATATCCCGATCAGGATGTCCTGAATATATTACTTCGTGATAAAGTTTATTTTTTGCCTCGTGAATATAATACAATTTATACCATTAAAAGCGAGTTAAGCGATAAAACACATGAGAAGTATTTAGATATAATCCATGCTGATACTAAGTTGATTCACTTTACAGGTGCGACGAAGCCCTGGCATGCCTGGGCAAGTTACCCTTCTGTAATTTATTATACCAATGCTTTCATTAAGTCACCGTGGAAAGATGTTCCTGCCAAAGATGCGCGAACGCTGGTTGAATATAAAAAAAGATATAAACACCTTTTGGTCCAAAAACATTATCTGCGTGGAATGATTGCGGGGGCTGCATACCTCTATCGTAAATTTTTAGCAAAATGATACCTTTATACTTATGATCACTGAAACAAAAATTAAAAACTATACTGTATTCGTAAAACAAGGTGGTGAAAAATACATTGATATTTTCAATGATTTTTTAACACATAATCTTAAGGTACTAAAAGTCTTTCGTAGTATTGAGGATACCAAGGTCGTGTTAATCGATACTGACCATGGGAAATATATTCTGAAAGTATTTCATCCTAAAGTTAAAAATACTGAGCGATTTTTTAAATCACTGGTAAAAGGGGATTACTACGAAAAGCTTTTTTATCAGACCGATCGCGTTCGACAGGAAGGTTTTGACGCGTTAAATGACTTTTATCTGCTTGCCGAAGTGAAGACCCTGCGCTATGTGCATACTTACATAATGATTATTGAGTATATCGAGGGTGTTGAACTGGTTGACCTGCCCGTCATTTCTTCTGATGTGAAAGAGAAGATAAAACAGTCCATTCAAGGGTTACATCGGCATGGTATGGTCTCAGGCGATCCACATAAAGGTAACTTCATATTACAAAATGAAGAGATAAGGATCATTGATCTGTCCGGGAAAAGACCTTCACGACAGCGAATGGCAAAAGATCGTATTGATTTAGAACGTCACTATGGTATTGAAAATAACAAAAAAGACCTCGGTTTTTATCTCCTGGTGTATAAGAAAAAGTGGCGGAACTTTCTGCGCCGTCTAAAAGGTAAAAGTGTGCGCTAAGTTTCAATGTGAATATTTAGAACGTTGCATTTGGTCGTTCTAAATGCAAGAATGGATTTGTATATTTTGTGAGCAAATTTGTTCATTCTATTTTGTTCATCCTCGCTAAAGATAAACCATGAACACTTTCCTCAAAGATTCATCGTGATTTAAGTTGCATGACAAGCCTACAGGTTTCATATGAGTAATGTTAAGTTTATAACTCGAGCAGGTGTTCAGCAACTTATTGCCAGCAGAACATCTGATAACGCGATCATTTTCTTATCGGGACCCACCTCCCGAGGGACTCCGCTTTCTCTTTTGCAGAACAATGATGTCATTACCGTTAACGGCGCAGCGGAATACTTGCTCAGTAATAGTATTACTCCCTTCATTTATGTCTTAACAGATGCGCGTTTTTTGCTACAAAGACGCCATGATTTTTATCAATTCAGTCGGGCGAGCAAATTCACTGTCGTCAATATGGATGTTTATGAAGCCGCTACGGAAGATGATAAGAAATATATGCGGGCTCATTGTTTTATTTTACGTGCATTTTATAAGCGTGAAAAAGGCGGTTTTTTCAAGAAGCTGAAACTGGAAATGCTTTCAAAATGGAATAAAAAGTTACTGATTCGAGTGCCCGTTTCTAAACGTAAAAGACTGGTTGGATTTAGTAAGGATATCAGCTTAGGTTACTGCTCATGCCATACCGTGGCGTATACGGCGATGCAGATTGCGTATTCATTAGGTTATGACAACACGATCTGCTCCGGGTTAGATATCACCGGGAGTTGCGCGCGTTTTTATGATGAAAGCCGTAACCCGATGCCTTCTGAATTGAGCAAGGATTTAGTCAAAATTCTGCCGTTTTTCCAGTTTATGTGTGAGAATGTTGATGACTTTAGTATCTACAATCTGTCTGACGATACCGCAATTAGCTACGATATTATTCCTTATATCAAGGCAACGGACGTCGCAACGTTGTCATCCAAACTGCGCTTCATGAACAACGCGCACGATCTTCACGATCGTGCCGATTCTTATGTCAGTTAGTGTTAACCTTTTATTTATTGTAGTGTGGTAACTCGCATGGGTTTAGGTGCTTTTCATAAGAAAAAAAGATACTGCATTAATAAACTTAAGATTAATTTTTTGTCTTTTTTCTTCACCCGGAAAAAGAATAATAAAATTAATGCAGATAATATTCAGACCTGCTTGCTAATCCATGATAACAACAAGTTAGGCGATTTGATTGTTTTGAGTTCGCTGTATCGCGAACTGTCTAATCGTGGTGTCAAACTGTCAATTTTAACCACCGCAGCGGGAAAAGCATTTCTTTCCGGTAATAGCAGAATACATCAATTTTATATTAAAAAATCAAATGCCATCAGTGATGTACTGGCATTACGTAAACAACTTTCCGGCGAGTCTTTCGACATCGTACTTGACCCTTTTGAAACCATGCCCTCATTTGGCCATAGCGTGTTGTTGTCTGGTGTCAGACACTCGTATATCCTGGGTTTTGATAAGTGGTATAAACGTTACTACACCGTTTATCATCCGCATGATGAGATGTTAACGGCGCATATGTGTACGCGGGCAGGTGAGATACTGCGTCATTTTTATGGCGATGAGCGTAATGAATTTGATGTCAGTTATGATTTACCCCTGCCGGAGTCGGTTGAAAAAGACGTTCAGAAATTTGTCGGCGACTCAAAAATAGTTATTATCAATGCGTTGGGCGCAAAAAAAATATGTCGATTATCCGATGAGCAGATTAGTACGATTTATTCGCATCTTTGCGAACATTACCCGGAATACAGGATTATCTTTACCGGCCTGGCCGAAGATATTCGGTCTATTCCACTACCGGGTATTGAATCTCTCCCCTTTAAGGAATTCATTTATACCGTCGCCCTGACAAAATTCAGTCAGTACGTGATCTCAGTAGATACCGCACTGGTCCATATTGCATCGGCATATGAAATTCCCACGCTCGCACTTTATCCGAATGCGCGACAAGAGACCTACCCCTCACATCTTGTCTGGGCACCGAATAACTGCAATGCCTTACAGGTGATCTCTCCGACGTATACGGTGAAGGATATTAGCCTGGACGTTCTGGCTGAATCGGTAGAAGATTTGCTGTCAACGCGTCAGAAGTGAGGGAATAGCCACTTCTGACGGTCAACTTATTGTGGCGAAATATCGCCGTGCTGGCGGTTTTTCTTGAGGAAGAGCATTAAAACGATCGCGGTTATTAAGATGATGGGCACACTGCGAGACCAGAGAATAACATCACTGAGTCCAGTCCCGACGATCGCTAACGTTAGCGCAAAGAGTCCCAGCGAACGGTGGTAATAGACCGTAAAGAACAACGCGACATAGAATAACAGCGTCGATAGTACCCCTGTGATCCCTTTCAGTGAAGCGGCTTCGATAAACTCGTTGTGTAAGTGGACATTCGAAAACTCCAGCGCGCCTTGCAGATATTTATTTTCATTTGCGAGTTCGGTCATCCGCTGAGCCCGTGTATCGGCCGATCTTGCCGCAAGCGGAGCCTCTTTAAAGATGTCGAAGCCAATTTCATACATCGCCAGTCGCGCGCCCAGGGAACTCTTGCTATTGCCCTGGCTATAGCGCGTCAGATCCGAGACGCCTTCGTGGTAACGGTTATAAATCGGCTTGCTAAACAGGGCAACCAGCACAACCAGCGCGATGAAAAAGCCAATCACTGAAAAGAAGAGTTTTTTCGGCGACTTGATATACCCGGCAACCAACGACAGCGCACATATCACCGGGAAGATCAGCAGCGCGGAGCGCGTCTGGGTGAGCGCCAGGGCGTAGAATACTGCGATAGCATTCAGTAAGAATAATATCGGGTGATTCCGTTGGGTATAGAGAATCGATATACCGCTGACAATGCCAACAAACATAATAGAGTAGGCTGCGCCCGTGGCCGAACCAATGCCGAAATCAAGACGAATTATGCCGGTGGTGGCTTTGATATAATACGCATATCCCGCGATAAAAAATGACAGTGAATACAGGATATAAAGCGGTAATTCTTTCTTAAAGCGAATTCTGGACGTCAGTGCCAGCAGGGTAAGAAATGCGCCAAAAAGAAAGATCTTCGCGGTGTTCAGGTAACTGTGGTACGTCGCGCGAAAGGGAGAATGATCAACCTTAAAGGCAGAATACCAGGCAACGTCCAGCGCGCCGATGATAAAAATAGCGAGCGGCAGCAACCAGTACTGTACTGAATAGCTTTCAGGCTTACCGCGCAACAGTAGCGCCAACAGACCCAGTATCGCGGTGACATTATAGAGCTTCATGCTCAGCGTATTATCAAATAGTGCAACAATCAGCGTGATGGTGCAGAGCAAATAGGTTGTTATTTCCAGCGCTGAAGACGTCTTCGCGGCGTAGTGACGCCACGGACTTATAAGACTCAAGGTTGGCATTCATTTACCTTTTATAATAATGATGTGAGCTCGTCGCGGACGGAATCAGCGCTTAGCGTTGCTAATTGATTTCCTGGCGCGCGACACGCCACCTGGTTCTTCCCATAACCACCAATGAGCCCCGGATCCGTAGGACCGTACAACGTGATATTGGGTCGATCGAGTGCAGCGGTCAGATGGCTTAACCCCGTATCGACTGAAACGACAAATTTTGCCCCAGCCAGCACTCGAGCGACACCTTCCAGCGTCATTCGCGGTAATACCTCAACGTGAGCGAATCCTTCCGATAACCTCTTCGCCCGTGCTTCTTCATGAGGCGCACCCCAGGGCAATTTAATGCTTATCCCACTGTCAGCCAACAGACTGATTAACGTTCGCCAGTTCGACTCCGGCCAGTGTTTATCATCGCGCGTAGTGGCATGCAAAAATACCGCATAGGGCTGTTCATCCGTATTTCCGAAGGTAAGGAAATGCTGCGCGATGGCGTAATCGCCCTGTGACATCGGTTTCTGATAGCCCAGGCTTTTCGCGAACAGTTCACGCGTACGCTCTACGGCATGCTGTTGTCTGGCGATGTGATGGCGGCGATTATAGAACAGACTGGCCAGCGGTTCACGCGCGGTTTGCCAGTCCATGCCGTGTTTTGTTCCATGCGCCAGACGCGTGACCAGCGCCGCGCTTTTCACCAGCCCCTGAGCGTCGATGATCGCGTCATAGCGTTCGGCCTGTACGGCGTCACGAAAGGCTTTGCGCTCCGCTTTAATCGGTGCTGAAAACCAGGCTTTACGCCAGCGGCGAATCGCCACGGGGATGACGCGGTTCACCGCGGCATGCCAGGACGGTATCTGCGCAAATCCTTCTTCAACCACCCAGTCAAACTGAATATCCGGGATGGCCTGTTGTGCATCCGTGAGTGCCGGCAGCGTATGTAGCACATCACCCATTGAGGATGTTTTGACGATCAGAACCCGCATTCGTCAGGCTTCCTCTTGCAGTAACAGGCTGTTGAGTTCTTCCAGTACGCGCGCAGGTGTAATGTCGATCAGGCTCTGATGATAGCCCTCGGCGGCATCGCCTTTACGCACTTTGTGATAGCCCGTAATCAGGCGAATCACGCGCGCTTTATGTGACAGTGGAGGGGTGAAATCCGGGCTGCTTGGTCCATAGAGGGCGACCAGCGGACGGTTCAGCGCCGCGGCGACGTGCATCAGGCCGGAATCATTGGTGACAACGGCCTTACACGCGCCAATCAATATGACCGCCTGTTCCAGTTGTGTTTCACCTGCCAGATTACGGCACCAGGCCTGCTGTTCGTCACTTAACGTTGCCTGAATTTCGTTTCCGGCCTCATGATCTTTCGCCGAGCCAAACAGCACAATCTGATAGCCTTCATCAATGAGCTGTTTTGCCAGCTCTGCATAGTGGTAGTGCGGCCAGCGTTTTGCCGGACCGAACTCTGCACCGGGGCAAAAGCCGATCATTGGACGTTCGTCAGAAAGCGAAAACGCGCTGCAGGTTAACGACTTCTCGCCTTCGCTCACCTGGAGTTGCGGCCATAGCAGCGGCTGCGGCAGATCTTTTGCCGTGCGCATCACGCCTTTGTCGTAGGCCAGCGCGACATAGCGTTCGACCATTAAGGGCCATGCGTCTTTATCCAGTACGCGCGCGTCGTTAAGCAGGCCGTAGCGCATTTCGCCGCGCCAACCCGTACGATGAGGGATACCGGCAAAGAAAGGAATCAGTGCGGATTTAAACGAATTGGGCAGTACATACGCACGGTCGTAGCGTTTTTCACGCAGGCTGTGACCGAGTTTGCGACGTTCGCCCAGTTCCAGCGCCCCATGTCCAAGCGGCATTGGAATCGCCTCGTTGACTTCCGGCATCCGCGATAACAGCGGACGGCACCATGCCGGTGCCATCACGTCGATTACCGCCTGGGGATAGCGCGCCTTGAGCGTGCGATAGAGACTTTGCGACATCATCATGTCGCCCACCCATGACGGGCCTACCACCAAAATTTTCATACTTACGCGTCGCGGTTCAGCCAGACCATATATTCCGTTACGCCTTCGGCAACGGTCTTGAAGGGCTTATCGTAGCCCGCAGCGCGCAGGTTGGTCAGATCGGCCTGAGTAAATGCCTGGTAACGACCTTTCAGTTTTTCCGGGAATGGAATGTACTCAAGCTCGCTTTTCTTATGGTACGCCAGCGCGGCATCGGCTACGGCCTGGAAGGATTCAGCACGGCCAGTGCCCAGGTTAAAGATGCCGGAGACGTCATTTTCCCAGAACCACAGGTTAACGTCAGCTACGTCGCCAACATACACGAAGTCGCGCTTGAAGTTTTCACTACCTTCGAACAGCTTCGGCGTTTCACCATTGTTGAGCTGCGTATTGAGATGGAAAGCCACGCTTGCCATGCTGCCTTTATGGCCTTCACGCGGTCCGTAGACGTTGAAGTAACGGAAACCCACGATCTGTGAATTGGCCTCTGGCAGGATCTGACGCACGTACTCGTCAAACAGGAACTTTGAGTAGCCGTAGACGTTCAGTGGCTTCTCATATTCGCGGGATTCAATGAAGTCAGAAGTACGACCGCCATAGGTGGCCGCAGAAGAGGCATACAGGAACGGAATTTCGCGCTCCAGGCAGTAGTGTAGCAGCTCTTTGGAGTACTGATAGTTGTTATCCATCATGTACTTACCGTCCCACTCGGTGGTGGAAGAGCAGGCACCTTCGTGGAAAATCGCTTCGATCTCGCCGAACTCTTCACCCGCCATAATCTGGATTAAGAAATCTTCTTTATCCATGTAGTCGGCAATGTTCAGATCCACCAGGTTAACAAATTTGGTGCCGTCTTTCAGGTTGTCCACCACCAGAATATCGGTGATGCCTTTATCATTCAGGGACTTAACGATGTTGCTGCCGATAAAGCCCGCGCCGCCGGTAACGATGATCATAACTGTAACCTATGAATTATGGAGTCAGAGACTATCTCAGACACGAATATCTCTTATCATATCACTACATAGCGTTGGCTTCAGCCATTCACCGAATGGTCGTGTGGGTACGCGTGATTTATCCTGCATTTTAAAGAAGTGATAATGCGTCATCTCGTATCAGCGACCAGGGTTAGGTAAGATGTGCTGAAATTTGCCCAGTCTGGAGAATCGCAATGCGTGGGGATTTTTACAAACAGTTAACTAACGATCTGCAAACCGCCCGTGCGGAAGGATTGTTTAAAGAAGAGCGCATTATCACATCTGCTCAGCAGGCAGATATCACTGTGGCGGATGGTAGCCACGTCATTAACTTCTGCGCCAACAACTACCTGGGGCTGGCGAACCATCCGGAGCTGATTGCCGCGGCGAAAGCCGGTATGGACTCTCACGGATTTGGGATGGCGTCGGTGCGCTTTATCTGTGGCACTCAGGACAGCCATAAACAGCTGGAACAAAAACTGGCTGCATTCCTCGGCATGGAAGATGCCATTCTTTACTCCTCCTGTTTCGATGCCAATGGCGGTCTGTTCGAAACGCTGCTGGGTGCTGAAGATGCGATTATCTCTGACGCGCTGAACCATGCCTCTATCATTGACGGCGTGCGACTGTGTAAAGCGAAGCGCTTGCGTTATGCCAACAACGATATGCAGGAACTGGAAGCTCGTCTGCAAGAGGCGCGCGATGCCGGGGCTCGTCATGTGCTGATTGCCACCGACGGCGTGTTCTCAATGGATGGTGTGATAGCCAACCTGAAGGGCGTGTGCGATCTGGCAGATAAATACAACGCGCTGGTGATGGTCGATGACTCCCATGCGGTAGGGTTTGTTGGTGAGAACGGTCGTGGTTCCCACGAATATTGCGATGTGATGGGCCGTGTGGACATCATCACCGGGACGTTGGGTAAAGCGCTTGGCGGGGCTTCTGGTGGCTATACTGCCGCGCGCAAAGAGGTCGTTGAGTGGCTGCGTCAGCGCTCTCGCCCCTATCTGTTCTCCAACTCGCTGGCCCCGGCGATTGTCGCTGCTTCCATCAAAGTGCTGGAGATGGTCGAGTCTGGCGGCGAATTGCGCGATCGCCTGTGGGCAAACGCGCGCCAGTTCCGCGAGCAAATGTCTGCCGCCGGGTTCACTCTGGCTGGTGCCGATCACGCGATTATCCCGGTAATGCTGGGCGACGCGGTGATTGCACAAGAATTTGCCCGCGAGCTGCAAAAAGAGGGTATTTACGTCACAGGATTCTTCTATCCGGTTGTTCCGAAAGGTCAGGCGCGCATTCGTACTCAGATGTCTGCGGCGCACACCCCGGAACAAATCACCCGCGCGGTGGAAGCCTTCACCCGCATTGGTAAACAACTGGGCGTTATTGCCTGAGGATGTGAGATGAAAGCGTTATCCAAACTGAAAGCGGAAGAGGGCATCTGGATGACCGACGTTCCGGAACCGGAAGTTGGCCACAACGATCTGCTGATTAAAATCCGTAAAACAGCCATCTGCGGCACTGACGTTCACATCTATAACTGGGATGAGTGGTCGCAAAAAACCATTCCGGTTCCTATGGTTGTCGGCCATGAGTACGTTGGCGAAGTGGTCGGTATCGGTCAGGAAGTGAAAGGCTTTAAGATCGGCGACCGCGTATCTGGCGAAGGTCACATCACCTGCGGACACTGCCGTAACTGTCGTGGCGGACGTACCCACCTGTGTCGTAATACCACGGGCGTAGGCGTGAACCGTCCGGGCTGTTTCGCAGAATATCTGGTGATCCCGGCGTTCAACGCGTTCAAAATTCCGGACAATATCTCGGATGATCTGGCCTCCATCTTTGACCCGTTTGGCAATGCGGTGCACACGGCGCTGTCGTTCGATCTGGTCGGCGAAGACGTGCTGGTGTCGGGTGCCGGTCCGATTGGCATCATGGCGGCTGCGGTTGCGAAGCACGTGGGCGCACGCAACGTGGTGATCACCGACGTTAACGAGTACCGTCTTGAACTGGCGCGTAAGATGGGTATCACCCGTGCGGTTAACGTGTCAAAAGAGAGCCTGAGCGAAGTGATGGAAGAACTGGGCATGACCGAAGGGTTTGACGTCGGTCTGGAGATGTCCGGTGCGCCGCCAGCCTTCCGCGCGATGCTGGACACCATGAACCACGGTGGCCGGATTGCCATGCTGGGCATTCCTCCCTCAGACATGTCTATCGACTGGACGAAAGTGATCTTTAAAGGGCTGTTCATTAAAGGCATTTACGGTCGCGAGATGTTCGAAACCTGGTACAAAATGGCTGCGCTGATACAGTCTGGTCTGGATCTGTCGCCCATTATCACCCATCGCTTCTCGATTGATGAGTTCCAGAAAGGCTTTGATGCAATGCGCTCAGGCCAGTCCGGGAAAGTCATTCTCAGTTGGAATTAATCAGAAAAGGCCGGAATGTCCGGCCTTATTTCCTGAGGAATATCTGGAAAGCTGTAAAGAATTGTCATTGTCATAAATAATTCGTAATCACGTCGTAGTCTTATATTGCTGTTTACCTGATGCCTCTACGCTGAAGTCTCCTGGAGCCTTTACAAATATTATTTTCAGCCTTAATCGTTTCTTAATACAAAGGCTGTAAAAAGGCAGATAACTTCAAAGGTATTCGGTAATTTATTATGATGAACAGTACAAACAGACTCAGTGTTATTATCCCGTTATATAATGCGGGTAATGATTTTAAAGCCTGCATGGAATCTCTCATCGCGCAAACGTGGACTGCCCTGGAAATTATTATTGTTAATGATGGGTCAACGGATAATTCTGTTGATATAGCAAAGTATTACGCCGAAAACTATCCCCATGTACGACTGCTGCACCAGGCGAACGCCGGGGCTTCGGTTGCCCGCAACCGGGGGATGGACGTTGCCACCGGCAAGTATATCGCGTTTGTCGATGCGGATGACCTCGTCTATCCGCACATGTACGAAACGCTGATGACGATGGCGCTGGAAGACGATCTGGATGTTGCGCAGTGCAACGCCGACTGGAGCGAGCGGGATACCGGCGTGACCTGGCAATCCATTCCAACCGACCGTATTCGCTCAACCGGCGTATTAACCGGTCCGGACTGGTTGCGTATGGCGCTCTCTTCCCGCCGCTGGACTCACGTGGTGTGGATGGGCGTTTACCGTCGGGATGTGATTGAAAAGAATAACATCCGCTTTATTTCCGGATTACATCATCAGGATATTGTGTGGACCACGGAGTTTATGTTTAACGCGCTGCGTGCCCGTTATACCGAA
Organism: Citrobacter sp. T1.2D-1; assembly: GCF_950098555.1. Lineage (NCBI taxonomy): Bacteria > Pseudomonadati > Pseudomonadota > Gammaproteobacteria > Enterobacterales > Enterobacteriaceae > Citrobacter > Citrobacter sp. T1.2D-1. The sequence continues at coordinate 288,796 of NZ_CATNHH010000012.1, read as the reverse complement.
GAATCTTTGTATAAGTATTTTCTGCATAATAATTCTGTCAGCCGACTGAAACGTCAGGGTAATAAAAATCTGAACTATCAGCGGCATTACATTAAGATTACCCGCTTATTAGAGAAGCTGAACCGGAATTATGCCGACCGGATTACGATCTATCCTGAATTTCATCAACAAATAACGTATGAAGCATTGCGTGTTTGTCATTCCGTGCGCAAAGAGCCGGATACGTTGACGCGTCAGCGAATGATTGCCGAGATTTTTACCTCGGGGATGTATAAACGTATGGTGATGAACGTACGTAGCGCTAAAGTCGCGTATCAGACGTTACTGTGGTCAGTACGATTGTACCAATGGCGCGACAAAACGCGTTCGCACCATCGTACCGCGCGTAAAGCGCTTAACCTGGGTTAGCGGTGTTGTCGCGGGGCGATTTTCCCCAACCCTGCCACTGATTCTGGAACCAGTTCACCAGCGTACTCTGGCTGATGCTTTCGCTTAACACGCTGAAGAATCGACTGGTGTAGACCGGTTCTAACGGTTTCTTCGGTTTACACAACTTCACGCCGCGGAACGGATTTCGCGGGGCATCATTGGTTTTCGGCGGTGTCAGATTCGGCGTGGAGGTATCCACCTGCGGCTCATTGAGCAGGCTGCTCGGGCGCACAAGGGTGATGTCGGCTGGCAGGTTATACACCATTTGCTGTAACACACGCACCGTCGACGGATGAGGATGGCCTATTGCGATGGCAGAACCATTGCGGCGAGCCAGATCAATCGCGCGGGTAAACTGGCGGCGAATGTCTCCTTCGTTTTGCGTGTCATCGAGAAACACTTTCCGCTTAATCACCTTCACGCCGGTCCCGGATGCGGCACGCATCGCCTGACTGTTGCCGATGGTCATACTGTCGAGAAAATAGAGATCGTAGCGTTCCAGCGCCTGCATCACTTTCTGCATACCAAACAGGCTGGAGGTCATTGCGCTGCCCATGTGGTTGTTGAGCCCCACCGCGTAAGGCACTTTACCAACCGCCTCGCGGATGATCCGTTCAATTTCGTCGCTGCTCATCTCCGGGCGCAGCGTGTCCTTCTCCAGCGGCTGTTTACTCAGCGGCGCCATCGGCAGATGGATCAGCACTTCATGACCGCTGTTGTGCGCTTTGGTCGCCATTTCGCGCGCATGAGGTGCATTCGGCAAAACGGCAACGGAGATCGGGGCCGGCATCGCCAGAACCTGATTTTCGTAATGTGGACGATAGCCAAAATCGTCAATGACGATGGCGAGTTTGCCAGCAAAAACAGGGGATGCGAATGCCAGCAGGCTGGCGAATGAAAGAACGGTACGGCGAAATTGAGGCAAAACTTATCTTCCCAACCACGGTTGTGGATTGACGGCCTGACCCTGGCGACGAATTTCGAAATAGAGCGACGGTCGGCCCTGACCACCGCTGCTACCCACCAGCGCAATTGGCTGACCGGCGCGAACCTGCGTACCGACGCTGACCAGCGCGCTCTGGTTGTAGCCATAAAGACTCATATCGCCCTTGCCGTGTTCAACGACGACAACCAACCCATACCCCTGCAGCCAGTCCGCCAGAATGACACGACCATCGGCAATGGCTTTCACTTCAGTGCCTTCAGACGCACCGATAACCATCCCTTTCCAACGTAGCTCACCTTGCAGCTGTTCGCCATAGCGATGCAGCGTGGGACCACGAACCGGCCAGAATGCCTGACCGCGTGGCGAACCCAGTCCGCCGGTACGCGACATCAGCGATTTCTCACTGTCAGTGGGTTTGTAAGTGGTGCCTTTGCGGGTAGCCTCTTTCTGGCGATTACGTACCGCTTCCGCCTCGCGTGCTTCGCGTTCGGCGCGTGCTTTGGCGGCCGCCTCGGCTCGGGCAATGCTATTGCGCAAACGGGATTCGTTGGCGCGCAGTTCACTGAGCTGTTGCTGACCCTGCTGAATAGAGGACTCCAGCCCGGCAAGGGTTTTCTTACGTTCGTTACGCGCCTGCTCAAGCTTCGCCTGCTGGGCGCGCTGTTCATACAGTAGGGTCTGTTGCTGACTCTGCTTCTCTTCCAGTTCAGTACGCTGGGCGGCGACCTCTTCGCGAGTCTGCTTCAGCTCGTTGATCGTCTCCTGGCGCGCCTGGTTCAGATAACCGAAGTAGGCCTGCAAACGTTGGCCGCGCTGACTCTCTTCACCGCTGAGGATAAGCTGAATGCCGGTGTGTTCACCCTGGCGAAACGCCGCGTCCAGTTGCGCGGCAAGGCTGCGCTCCTGATTGGCTTTCTGCCGTTCCAGCTTCGCGATAGACGCATTCATTTCATCGATTTGCTTGTTCAGTTGCGCGAGGGTGTTTTGCGTTTCACGTAACTGGCGTGCGGCGGCAGAGATGGCCTCTTCCTGCGCCTTCAGTTGCGCAAGCAGGCCTGAACGCTGCTGCTGTTGTTGACGTACCGCACGTTCTTTGGCGGCGATATCCGCCTGAATGGATTTAAGCTGATCGCGGTCATCCGCGTGGGCGGAAAAGGCGCACAACAATACGCCAGCGCTCACCACGCTGGCGTAAATCAGGGGCCTGACTGAAAACCGTCTTGGCTTCATGGCCCCATTTTTGCTATTTATCGTCTTTCCCCTCATGGGGACGGATTATTCCACGATGAACAGCGGCTTACCAGTCATCTCTTGCGGGATTTCCATGCCCATCAGTGTCAACATGGTTGGGGCGATATCGGAAAGTTTGCCGCCTTCCATCGCTTTCACATTTTTGTTGCCGACATAAATCAGCGGTACCGGCAGGTTAGTGTGCGCGGTGTGCGCCTGACCGGTTGCCGGATCGCGCATCTGCTCGGCATTGCCGTGGTCAGCGGTGATCAGCAGTTGACCGCCAACGGACTCAACCGCTTTCGTCACCTGCTCAACACAGTGATCCAGCGCTTCAACCGCTTTAACCGCCGCTTCCATCACACCCGTGTGACCGACCATGTCGCCGTTCGGGTAGTTACAGATGATGGTGTCGTATTTTCCGCTCTCGATAGCCGCAACCAGTTTTTCGGTCAACTCTGCAGAGCTCATTTCCGGCTGCAGATCGTAGGTCGCCACTTTCGGTGAGTTGATCAGGATGCGGTCTTCACCGGTGAACGGTTCTTCGACGCCGCCGTTGAAGAAGAAGGTGACGTGGGCGTATTTTTCGGTTTCGGAGATACGCAACTGCGTTTTATCGTTCTTCGCCATCCACTCGCCAAACGTGTTTGCCAGCGAAGCCGGTGGATAAGCAACGGCCGTTTTGATGTCGGCTGCGTATTCGGTCAGCATGACGAAATTCAGGTTAACCACTTTCTTACGTGCGAAACCGTCGAAGTCAGCGTTAACAAAGGCACGGGTGATTTCACGCGCGCGGTCAGCACGGAAGTTCATGAAAATCAGGGTATCACCGTCTTCCATGGCGGCGTCAGCCTGACCTTCCGCGCGGATCACGGTCGCTTTCACGAACTCATCGTTTTCATCGCGGGCGTAGGCAGCCTGCAAACCTTCAACGGCGGTATTGGCCTGGAATTCACCCTGCGCCAGCGTCATCAGGTCATACGCTTTTTCCACGCGATCCCAACGGTTGTCACGGTCCATGGCGTAGTAACGACCCACAATGGAGGCGACGCGACCTTTGCCCAGCCCGGCAAATTTCTCTTCAAATTTTCTCAGGGAGGACTCTGCACTGCGCGGCGGCGTATCGCGACCGTCGAGGAAAGCGTGCAGATAGATTTTTTCTGCGCCACGTTCTGCTGCCAGTTCAACCATCGCCATGATGTGATCTTCGTGGCTGTGGACGCCGCCAGCAGAGAGCAGGCCCATAATGTGCACGGCTTTACCGGCATTTTTCGCCTGGTCAACAGCCGCGGTCAGCGTTGGATTAGCAAAGAAAGTCCGTTCTTTAATTTCAACGTCCAGACGGGTCAGGTCCTGATACACGATGCGGCCCGCGCCTAGGTTAACGTGACCGACTTCGGAGTTACCCATCTGACGATCGGGCAGGCCGACTTCCAGGCCGGAAGCATCGATCAGGGTATGCGGGCGTTTTGCCCACAGCGCGTCCATTACCGGGGTTTTGGCATTAAAAATGGCGTTGTCCTGGCTCTCTTCACGGTAGCCATAGCCATCCAGAATCACCAGTACCATAGGTTTTTTAGAAACCGACATTGCGAAACCTCACACTCAAGAGACAAAATAATTGCGTAATTTTACTACAGCTGAATCGATAAAATAGCCTCAGAAGATCAAAGAATGGGGCAGGGTAGTTCCTGGATGGCACGGATTTGCGCTTTTTTTTCCGTAGTGCCCCGCAAAAATGCAATCCATTGCACGCGCTGGCTGTATTTGCGCCAACGCGCAGGTATACTCCTGTCCTGGTTTTTTTAATCACTGAGTCGGGAGTTGTTACCCCCCATGCAAGAAATTATGCAATTTGTTAGTCGCCATCCCATACTGAGTATCGCCTGGATTGCGTTACTGGTGGCGGTTTTGTTCACCACGTTTAAAGGCCTGACGTCGAAAGTAAAGGTTATCACTCGCGGTGAAGCCACGCGTCTTATCAACAAAGAAGACGCCGTTATCGTGGATTTACGTCAGCGTGATGATTTCCGCAAAGGCCATATCGCGGGTTCAATTAACCTGCTGCCAAGCGAAATCAAAGCGAACAACGTGGGCGAGCTGGAAAAGCACAAAGACAAACCGGTTATCGTGGTCGATGGTTCCGGCATGCAGTGCCAGGAAGCGGCAAACGCGCTGCTCAAAGCGGGCTTTGAGAAAGTGTCTGTGCTGAAAGAAGGCGTTGCGGGCTGGAGTGGCGAGAACCTGCCGCTGGTTCGCGGTAAGTAATTTACCCGTCGTCTTTCACGGGGCAGGGCTGCCTGCAATATGAAATCCCCAGAGTAAAATGAAATTGGAGATAAGTATGGCCAACATCGAGATCTACACCAAAGCAACCTGCCCGTTTTGCCATCGTGCGAAAGCGCTGTTGAGCAGCAAGGGTGTGAGCTTCCAGGAACTTCCGATCGACGGCGATGCCGTAAAGCGTGAAGAGATGATCAAGCGCAGTGGTCGTACGACGGTTCCGCAGATTTTTATTGATGCACAGCACATTGGTGGCTGTGACGACTTGTATGCGTTGGATGCGCGTGGTGGACTTGATCCCCTGCTGAGCTAACGCTGGGCCATGTTATTGGCATCAAGCGGTATTTAAGGACAACACTAAAGGGTTTTCTACACATGTCAGAACAAAACAACACCGAAATGGCTTTCCAGATCCAGCGTATTTACACCAAAGATGTCTCTTTTGAAGCGCCAAATGCGCCGCATGTTTTCCAGAAAGATTGGCAGCCAGAGGTTAAACTTGATCTGGATACGGCATCTACCCAACTGGCAGACGACGTATACGAAGTGGTGCTGCGTGTTACCGTAACGGCTTCCCTGGGTGAAGAAACGGCGTTCCTGTGCGAAGTTCAGCAAGGCGGTATCTTCTCTATCAGCGGAATCGAAGGCACCCAGATGGCGCATTGCCTGGGCGCATACTGCCCGAACATCCTGTTCCCGTATGCCCGCGAATGCATCACCAGCCTGGTTTCACGTGGTACATTCCCGCAACTGAACCTTGCGCCGGTTAACTTTGATGCGCTGTTCATGAACTATTTACAGCAGCAGTCTGGCGAAGGTACTGAAGAACATCAGGATGCCTGATGAACCAAAGTAATGCTTCAATGACTGTGATCGGTGCCGGCTCGTACGGCACCGCTCTTGCCATCACTCTGGCAAGAAATGGCCATCAGGTTGTCCTGTGGGGCCACGATCCTAAACATATCGCGACCCTTGAGCACGATCGCTGCAATGTCGCGTTCCTCCCGGATGTGCCTTTTCCCGATACGCTGCGCCTCGAAAGTGACTTAGCCACTGCGCTGGCGGCCAGTCGCGATATTCTGGTGGTAGTGCCAAGCCATGTCTTTGGCGAAGTGCTACGACAGATTAAACCACTGCTGCGTCCTGACGCGCGTCTGGTATGGGCGACCAAAGGGCTGGAAGCGGAAACGGGACGCCTGTTGCAGGACGTTGCCCGTGAAGCGCTGGGCGATCAAATCCCGCTGGCGGTAATTTCCGGCCCGACGTTCGCAAAAGAACTGGCGGCAGGAATGCCGACGGCTATCTCTCTGGCCTCTACTGACGACACCTTTGCTGACGATTTGCAGCAACTGCTGCACTGTGGCAAGAGCTTCCGTGTTTACAGCAACCCGGATTTCATCGGCGTCCAGTTGGGTGGTGCGGTGAAGAACGTGATTGCGATTGGCGCGGGAATGTCTGATGGCATTGGTTTTGGTGCTAATGCTCGTACCGCACTGATTACTCGCGGTTTGGCGGAAATGTCACGTCTGGGCACGGCGCTGGGTGCCGATCCGGCAACTTTTATGGGGATGGCCGGATTAGGCGATCTGGTGCTGACCTGTACCGACAACCAGTCGCGAAACCGTCGTTTTGGCATGATGCTCGGTCAGGGCATGGATGTACAAGGCGCGCAGGACAAGATTGGACAGGTGGTTGAAGGCTACCGCAATACGAAAGAAGTTCGCGAGTTGGCGCACCGTTTTGGTGTCGAAATGCCAATAACCGAGGAAATTTATCAAGTATTATATTGCGGAAAAAACGCGCGCGAGGCAGCATTGACGTTATTAGGTCGTGCACGCAAGGATGAGCGTAGCAGCCACTAGTCTCAAGGATCCGTTTTTAAAAACGACCCGGCCCGCGAAGAACGGGCCGGTCGTTAGCCTCATTACCTGGAGCCCGCAATGCCGTGTGAAGAACTGGATATCGTCTGGAAAAATATAAAAGCCGAAGCCCGCGCTCTGGCAGACTGTGAGCCTATGCTGGCCAGTTTTTACCACGCAACGCTACTCAAGCATGAGAATCTGGGCAGTGCGCTGAGCTATATGCTGGCGAACAAACTGGCATCGCCCATTATGCCCGCTATTGCAATTCGTGAAGTGGTCGAAGAAGCGTACGCGGCAGACCCGGAAATGATCGCCTCGGCAGCCTGTGATATTCAGGCAGTCCGCACGCGTGACCCGGCAGTCGACAAATACTCCACCCCGCTTTTGTACCTGAAAGGTTTTCATGCCTTGCAGGCCTACCGCATTGGTCACTGGCTATGGAATGAAGGCCGTCGCGCACTGGCAATCTTCCTGCAAAACCAGGTCTCCGTGACGTTCCAGGTGGATATTCACCCGGCGGCGAAAATTGGCCGTGGGATCATGCTCGACCATGCCACCGGCATCGTGGTCGGTGAGACAGCGGTGATCGAAGATGACGTGTCGATCCTGCAATCGGTCACCCTCGGCGGTACTGGTAAAACCAGCGGCGATCGCCATCCTAAAATTCGTGAAGGTGTGATGATTGGCGCGGGGGCGAAGATCCTCGGCAATATCGAAGTCGGGCGTGGGGCGAAAATTGGTGCCGGTTCCGTGGTGTTACAGCCCGTTCCGCCGCACACCACCGCCGCTGGCGTTCCGGCGCGCATCGTCGGCAAGCCAGACAGCGATAAGCCGTCAATGGATATGGATCAGCACTTCAACGGGATTCACCATACTTTCGAATACGGCGACGGTATCTGACCTCTTGCCCGGTGGCGCTGTGCTTACCGGGCCTATAAAACCGTAGGTCGGATAAGGCGACAGCCGCCATCCGACAATTCAAAGTGTGCGCAATACGGCACCAGGATATCCCAACTGGCGCCACGCCTCATACACCACCACCGACACCGCATTTGACAGGTTCATACTGCGACTGTCCGGCATCATCGGAATACGGATTTTTTGTTCAGCGGGCAGAGCATCGAGAATGCTGGCTGGCAGGCCGCGCGTTTCCGGACCAAACATCAGGTAATCGCCATCCTGATAGCTCACCGCGCTGTGCGCCGGCGTTCCTTTCGTGGTGAGGGCAAACAGGCGCTGCGGATTTTCTGCGCCGACAAAGGCGTCATAATCGTGGTGGCGCTGGACGGCAGCGAACTCGTGATAATCCAGACCGGCGCGGCGCAGGCGCTTGTCGTCCCACGTAAAGCCCATCGGCTCAATGATATGCAGACGAAAACCGGTATTGGCGCAAAGGCGAATAATATTGCCCGTGTTCGGCGGGATTTCTGGTTCAAATAAAACGATGTTAAGCATACTGCCCCCTTAATAACGGGGGGCAGAATAGCAGAAAGGGCAGGTACTATGCGACGGTCAGACGGTGCGGTTTATAGCGTTGCAGCTTATAAATCGTCGCGGCAGCAGCGACCAGCGCCGGAAGACTGAGGAACATCAGTATACTGTCAGCCTGCCATTGCAGGGAAAGCAACTGGGCGCTCATCATGGTCCCGGCAACACCGCCAAAGCGGCCCACGCCCTGCATCCAGGCAATGCCCGTCGCGCGGCAGTGGGTTGGATAAAACGTGGCGGCCAGCGTCTGGAGCCCAGATTGCGCGCCGTTCATGGTAATTCCCATCAGGAAGATTAATGCCCCGAACAGGACGATGTGGTTGTTTTCAAACCCAAGCGCGAGGGCAAACAGCATCGTCAGGACAAAACCGAGAGAGACCACTTTGTGTGCTTCCCAACGATCCATCAGCCACCCAGCCAGCAGGATCCCCGCCGTACCGCCGAACGTGAACAGCGACGTCAGCCAGGCGGATTCCGCCAGTGGATAACCCATTCCCAGCATCAATGTTGGCATCCAGCTGAGCAGCACATAATAGATAACCAGCCCCATAAAGTAGGTCATCCAGAGCATCAGCGTGCCCGGCAACCACGGCATGCTGAAGAGTTGCGCCACGCTCCCTTTTTGGGTCGCGATGCGCTCTTCATCCAGATAAAACTGGGTAACCTGCTCCAGATTCCCCGACATAAAACGTTGGGCAATACGTTTGACGTGTGAAACCTCTTTGCCACGGTGAACGAGATACTTCACCGATTCTGGCAGAAACAGTACCAACAGCACGGTGAGCACCAGCGGTGCGATCGCACCGGCAAGCAGTACACTGTGCCAGCCGTAGTTAGGAATGAGCCAGGAGGAGATCACTCCACCTCCTGCTGCGCCAAGAGGAAAGCCGCAGTACATGGTGTTAATGGCCATTGAGCGGCAGCGCTTAGGCGCAAATTCTGAAACCAGAGTGATGGCGTTAGGCATTGCTGCACCCAGCCCGAGCCCGGTGAGAAACCGCCAGAACGTTAACATATTCAGCGTCTGGGCATACGCCGTTCCCAGACTGGCGAGACCAAAGAACAGGCAGGAAAAGACCAGCACGCGCTTACGACCCATACGATCCGAAACTGGCCCGGCCAGCAGTGCGCCAAATGAGAGTCCCAACAGTGCAGCACTTAATACTGGCCCAAGATCCTGTTTTCTGATGCCCCAGTCGGCTGAGAGCGTGGGGGCAATATAGCCCATCGCCGCCGTATCGAAGCCGTCAATGGCCAGAATGAGGAAACCCAGGACAATAATGACCCAGTGAAAGCGCGAAAAAGGACTGTCATCTATCGCCTGCTGGATATTCACTTTTCCGGTATAAACCATGTCGCCCTCGCCCGTTATGATTGTCGATGTTGTGTTGTTCTTGTATTAGCTTGTCTATACATTTGACAGCGGAATAAAAACTTGTCAAATATATTGGTCATAACTGTTAACCAATCGTTAATTTTGCATAAAAAAGGATCGGGCTGAAAAACAGACCGACCCTATAGCGGCAGAGGTTATGCGAGGTCAGGATCAGGCGGCATCGCCACGGGCAAGCGGAGCCAGCGCGGCGGGTAGACTCTTGCCCAGCTCCTGCACCAGAGAATCACGGCTGATTTCGTTAATGGATTTCGCGCCGGTCAGCGTCATAGCAACCTTCATCTCTTTCTCGATCAGATTCAGCAGATTGGCCACACCGGCCTGACCCGCTGTTGCCAGCGCGTACAGATATGCACGGCCCAACAAGACGGTATCAGCGCCCAGCGCAATCATACGCACCACGTCCAGCCCGTTGCGGATGCCGCTGTCCGCCAGAATGGCGATGTCACCTTTCACCGCGTCGGCAATGGCGGGCAGGGCGCGCGCAGAAGAGAGCACGCCGTCCAACTGACGACCTCCGTGGTTAGAGACCACAATCCCATCGGCACCAAAACGAACCGCGTCGCGGGCGTCTTCTGGGTCGAGGATCCCTTTGATCACCATCGGCCCGTCCCAGAATTCCCGGATCCACTCAAGGTCCTTCCATGAAATTGACGGATCAAAGTTGTTTGCCAGCCAGCCGATGTAATCTTCCAGCCCGGTCGGTTTGCCGAGGTAAGTGGAGATATTGCCGAGATCGTGCGGACGACCGTTCAGGCCGACGTCCCAGGCCCACTGCGGATGGGTAACCGCCTGCCAGTAGCGGCGCAGTGCGGCGTTCGGGCCGCTCATTCCGGAGTGGGCATCACGATAGCGTGCGCCCGGTGTTGGCATATCGACCGTGAAGACCAGCGTTGAGCAGCCCGCCGCTTTTGCGCGTTCCAGCGCGTTACGCATGAACCCACGGTCACGCAGAACATACAACTGGAACCACATCGGACGGTTAATGGTTGGCGCGACTTCTTCAATCGGGCACACGGAGACGGTGGAAAGGGTAAACGGGATCCCTTTCGCATCGGCTGCCGCAGCGGCCTGCACTTCACCGCGACGGGCATACATGCCACACAAGCCGACCGGTGCCAGCGCCACCGGCATCGACAGTTTTTCTTTAAACAGCGTGGTTTCCAGGCTTAAGTCAGACATGTTTTTCAGTACGCGCTGGCGTAGCGCCACGTCCGATAAGTCTTCCACATTACGACGCAGGGTGTGTTCCGCATACGCTCCGCCATCGATGTAGTGGAACAGGAATGGGGGCAGAATGCGCTGGGCTGCGGCGCGATAATCGCTGGCGGCTGAAATAATCATGCTTTGTTCTCCCTGGAATTTTCATTGTGGTCACCGGGCAGGCGGGTAATTCGCGCCTGGCGGGCCTGGTCTTCATCGAATTGTTTAATGGTGGTATGGACGAAACTGAGGTGTGCCATCATCGCCTTACGCGCGCCGTCGGCGTCGCCCGCGAGAATGGCATCTAATACGGCCTGATGTTGCTCCGTCAGCCGGGAAAAGACGGGCGGAACAAGATACATGCGCTGTCGGCTCTGCTTCACCGATGAATGCAGCACGTCGAAGAACCCGCGCATCGTTTGTAACAGCACCACGTTGTGCGAGGCTTCGGCGATAGCCAGATGAAAACGGACGTCGGCCTGTGAGGCGAGATCCGGATCTTCGCTGAGCGTGGCGTCAAAGCAGAGTTTGATTTTCTCTTTGTCGGCGGCAGTAGCGCGCATCGCCGCATGCCAGGCCGTGCTGGCTTCGATGGCGTGCCGGGCCTCGAGGATATCGAAACTGTAATCCGGGTCGTCGGCCATCAGGGTTTTCAGCGGCTGAACGATGTTTTGTTCAGACCACTCTTCATGCTGCCAGCGGACAAACGTGCCGCCGCCGCGACGGCTGAGCAGCACGCCTTCACTGACGAGCTTCGCCAGCGCTTCGCGCAGCGAGTTGCGCGAGACGCCAAGCTGTATCGCCAGCTGGCGCTCGGCGGGCAGTTTCATGCCCGCTTCCAGCTGTTGTTCTTCAATCAGCGCCCGCACACGAGAGGCAATCTCGTCCGACAGGCGTCTGGGCATCACTATCATGGAATCATCCAGGTTAAGACGTAAGCCTGAAGCGTGGTGATCACGCCCACCATGCAGGTGAAAATCAGGCTGTGTTTGACGGTAAAACGGAACAGATCCGACTCTTTGCCGACCAGTCCGACCGCCGCACAGGCGATGGCGATAGACTGCGGCGAAATCATCTTGCCGGTGACGCCACCGGTGGTATTTGCCGCTACCATCAGTACATCGGACACGCCGATTTGCTGTGCGGCGGTGGCCTGCAGGGCGGCAAACAGCGCGTTAGAAGAGGTATCTGAACCGGTCAGGAACACCCCCAGCCAGCCGAGGAACGGCGAGAAGAAGGTAAAGGCGCTGCCCGTGTGCGCCAGCGCTAACGCCAGCGTCGAGGAAAGCCCGGAATAGTTGGAGATAAATGCAAAGGCCAGCACCATCCCGATGGAGTAGATGGGCAGCGCCAGTTCCTTCAGCGTGCTGCCGAATGTCTGAATGGCGGTGGAAGGCTTCATCTTCAGCCAGACGATGGACAGCAGCGCAGCGAACAGGATTGCGGTGCCGGTCGCGGAGAACCAGTCAAATTTATACACGGCCGCGTAGGCGGTGGCTTCGTGGACCACCGGCGGCATGCGGGCAATCAGTTTGTCGAGGAACGGGACCGGTATGTTAATCACCCAGTCGTACAGCGCGCCACCGGGGGTGAACAGGGCTTTAAACGGCGGAACACTCCAGAGGGTCACGGTGGCCGTCAGGAACAGGAACGGCGACCAGGCGCGAACGACCTGTCCGGCGGTATAGTTCGTACGTGCCAGCGTCTGATCGACCTGCGATGCGCCCATGTCGCCAAAGCGGAAGATGCGAACCGGCTGCCAGCGTTTCAGGAACAAGGTCAGACAGACCAGCGATACCAGCGAGGAGATGATGTCCGGCAGTTCCGGACCGATAAAGTTTGAACTGAGGTACTGGGCGATAGCAAACGAACCGCCCGCCACCATGACGGCAGGCCACGTCTCTTTCACGCCGCGCCAGCCGTCCATAATCGCCATGATCCAGAACAGCACGATAATCGTCAGGAACGGTAACTGACGACCGACCATCTGGCCGATTTCAAAGCTGTCCAGCCCGGTAACCTGACCGGCGACCAGAATCGGGATCCCCATTGCGCCAAACGCCACGGGTGCGGTATTGACAATCAGGCACAGTCCGGCGGCATACAACGGGTTAAACCCAAGGCCCACCAGCAGTGCGGCGGTGATGGCGACCGGCGCACCAAATCCTGCCGCCCCTTCGAGGAATGCGCCAAAGCAGAACCCGACAATCAGCATCTGCAAACGTTGGTCAGGGGAGATCGACAATATCGATGAGCGGATGATGTCGAACTGCCCGGTTTTCACCGAGATTTTGTAGACAAACACGGCGGCAATGATGATCCAGGCAATTGGCCACAGACCGTAGAAGAAACCGTACACCACCGAGGCCAGCGCGCGATCGACCGGCATTTTGTAGAACAGCAACGCCACGGCCAGCGCAATAACTACCGTCCACGAGGCGGCAACATAGCCTTTCAGCTTGAGCTTAATCAGTGCGAAAAAGAAGAACAGAATCGGGAGCGATGCGACCAGACTGGAAAGCCAGATGTTACCAGCCGGATCGTAGTTTTGTTGCCAGAGATTCATTGCAGGTCTCCTGAGGGCCACACGCACAATGCAATGAGTCTGTGCTCATCTCGTCGTCACATTATGTGTAAAAGTGGTCCTGCCAATATTGTTGTGTAGGGATAATGACAACGAATAGTTAATCAAATGTTATTTATTGGCAACAGTAGTGTAGGTTCAAATTAATGAATTGTGAACCAGTGGTCGTAACAGCTGGGGATTGGTAGGGCCAATTGGAGGGACCGGACAGCGGACGCGCTGCCCGGTAGAAAATCAGAACTCGGTCTTTGCGAAGCCGGTCATCTCTTTCAGGCCCATTTCGCGACCTAAAGCGGTCATCGGGTGAACCACTACCAGACCCCGCACGCTTTTCTTCAGCTTGCCCATATCGGCCTGCTCTTTTTTGGTGATCGCACGGCGGTACGGCAGGTCCATTAGTTTCTGCGCTTCTTTGCTCAGTTTCTGACTATGAACATCACGCAGGCGGGCGATTTCCGCTTCCAGCGTGGCTTTCTCTTTTTCCAGCTCAGCGTATTTATCGGCAGCGTCAACCAGTGACAGATCGGCTTGCTGGTGGCGGATGGCGTCAAGGCGATCGCTCAGACGTTTGATTTCGTTTTTTTCGACTTCTTTCATGGGATGGCTTCTGATAGAAATAAGGTGAATAGCCTATAGTATGCGCGCAGAGCGGGTTTATTCACAACTAATGGGATAAGAATAATCAAATGCCGCGAGTATTCATTTGCTAACTATTTTTCTAATGGACTGATTAATTAAGAATTTTAGACGATAACAGGATCATGTAAGAGATAATTTGCCGCCGATGGATTAAGCACGTTTTCCTTAATATCATGACGCGGGCGATCCTACACTAAAATTGACCGCTGCGTTGAAGCACAGCGGGAACGTATGGAGGATGTAACATGGCGAAAATAGGTGAGAATGTTCCGCTTCTGATTGATAAAGCTGTGGATTTTATGGCCTCAAGTCAGGCGTTTAAAGAGTATCTGAATAAAATGCCTGAGCGTGACGACGTTCCGAGCGAAGTGCCTGCAGAAAATGCGCAGATGTACCTGCAACGGCTGAAATATTACCGGCGCCTGTATCAGCCAGTACAGGAAAAAGAGTAGCAGGCAGGGAGAGGCTTACTTCTGGAAGGCTTTTTTTAAGCTGATTTTAGAAATCAGCTCAGTCAGGGAGAGAACCATCGTCGAGCGCACCGCTTGCTGGTAGCGCTGGATTTGCATCGCATACAAGCTGGGGTCGGCGGCATCAAACTGTGGCGGCGGCGGCAACGCGACGACGCAATGGAGTTCTGCGAACGGTCCGAGAATTTCATCATCCGTAAAGGCATACTCATTGCCGTCATGATTCATCTCTTCACGCATCGCCATCAGCAGTTCTGCATCTTCATACTCAGGACGACTCAGTACGCCCAGACCGTAGATCAGTTTCAGACGCACAGACAGATCGCCCAGCGGTCCGTCGCCGTCGAGTAACGGTTCTACAGCGTACTTCACTGCGTAGTCATCTTTGCGAAACACCTGAAGCACCAGAATATTTACCGCCTCGGTAAGTAACTCCACGGCGGTGATCAGGAAGCTCCGTACGGTTTTGCCAGCATTCAGACGCTCAAGCACACGATTTTCAAAGGCCTGGGTTTGTTCCATTATTGCCTGCATATCTGACAATCTATTAATCAGGCGCAGGGGCTCCTGCGCCAGTTCCAGCAGCATTACTTTGCGTTATATGCGCTAACGGCCTCGGCAACGACATCACTGTTGATATCCAGTCCGGAAATCTGCGCAAGCGCAGCCTGTGGGCCTTTATCGGCGATCAGCGCAGCCAGTTCCTGCGCCTGCGGATCGTCTTCGCTACGGAAGTGCATCGCGGCAGCGATCCCTTTGACCAGGTTAGCGTGCGGCAGATGGTATTCCAGCGTACCCAGCAGCGGCTTGATCAAACGGTCGCCCGCGCTCAGTTTACGCAGCGGCTGGCGGCCAACGCGCTCAACGTCATCTTTCAGATACGGGTTTTCAAAACGACCGAGGATTTTCTGAATGTATGCCGCATGTTTCTCGGCATCAAAACCGTAGCGTTTGATCAGCACCGCGCCGCTCTCTTCCATCGCCCCTTTGACCACTGCGCGGATTTTCTCGTCGAGAATCGCGTCACGGATGGTCTGATGACCGGTCAATTTTCCGAGGTACGCGGTTATAGCATGCCCGGTGTTCAGCGTGAAGAGTTTACGTTCGACAAATGCCATCAGGTTATCAGTTAATTCCATTCCCGGGATGTTCGGCAACTCGCCTTTGAACTGGGTCTGGTCGACGATCCACTCGCTAAAGGTTTCGACGGTCACTTCCAGCGGATCGTGGGTGGCAGAGGCTGAAGGCGGCACGATGCGGTCAACGGCGGAATCCACGAAACCAACATGGGCGTCAACCCAGGCTTTGTCGTCTTCTGCCAGTGCGTTCATCACATGGCCTTTCAGTTGGGTGGTGCCCCGTACCATGTTTTCACAGGCGATGATATTCAGCGGGGTGGTGATCCCTTGCGCTTTGCGTTTGACCAGGCCTTTGGCGATGGCCGGGGCGATGCGCTCCAGCACGACCGGGCCCACGGCGGTGGTGACCAGGTCAACCTGCGCGATCAGCTCAACAACCTCATCGCCAATGCTGCTTACTGCGTTGACGCCGCTTACGGTATCCACCTGCTCATTTTCACCCACGACATGAACCTGATAGCTATGACGGGCATTCAGGGCGTCGAGCACGACCTGATTTACATCAGCGAATGTCAGTTGTATCCCCGCGTCCGCCAGCAGTTTGCCGATAAAGCCACGACCGATATTACCTGCGCCAAAATGTAATGCTTTCATAGTATTAACCTTCATTAATGTTTTTACCCGAGAGGGCTGGGGTGAGGGAGGAGGCCCTCACCCAAACCCTCTCCACAAGGGAGAGGATTTTGTAGGCCCGATAAGCGTAGCGCCATCGGGCTACGGGGTTTACTTACGACCCGCCAGCAGCGCCAGCACTTCATCCACGCTGGTGGTGTTCGCCAGGCGTTCGATAACAGATTCGTCATCCAGCGCGTTAGTCAGGCTGGTAATGACCTGAATGTGCTCGTTGTTACGGGCCGCGATACCAATCACCAGACGGGCGATGTCGTCTTCTTCTTCACCGAAGCGAACGCCTTGCGGGTACTGGCAGAACACGACGCCGGTTTTCAGTACGCGGTCTTTCGCTTCCACCGTGCCGTGCGGAACGGCGATAGACTCACCCAGATAGGTTGGGGTCAGTTTTTCACGTTCCAACATCGCATCGACATATTCTGGCTCAACATAGCCGCCTTTCACCAGTTGCTCACCGGCGAAGCGAATCGCTTCTTCTTTGGTCGTCGCGGTGCGACCGAGGAAGATGTTCTCTGCGCTCAGTTTGAACAGGTTGTTATCCCCTTCATCGAAGCTGTCTTTCAGGCTATCACGGACTTTTACTTCGTTGTCAGTGTGGCGCTGAGCGGCAACCAGACGCTCGGTCAGGCTGGTGTACAGGCCGCTGTCGAGGAAGTTAGTCAGCGAAATATGCTGCGCCTGCGGGACCTGACGCATCGCACGTTCGGTCAGATCGCGGTGGGTGATGACCAGGTCAACATCCGGCGGCAGGTTGTTAATTGCGCTGTTGGTGACAGAGATCTGGCTCAGACCTGCATCCTGCACTTTCTTACGCAGTACGCCGGCACCCATTGCGCTGGAACCCATACCGGCATCACAGGCTACGATGATTTTACGGACGTGGCTCAGGTCGTTGGTGACATCGCCAGCAGACAGCGGAGTACCGCCTTTGGATTCTGATTTCATGTCCTGCATACGACGAGTTGCGGCTTCAATATCGTCATCTTCTTTCACTTTGCTGGTTTTCAGCAGAATGGCAGAGATAACAAAGGAGACCGCCATTGCCGCACAGATTGCCGCGATGTTAGCGAAGTAAGCCCCTTTTGGCGTCATCGCCAGCACGGCCAGGATAGAACCAGGAGACGCCGGAGAAACCAGACCACCGTTCAGGATAGTCAGCGTGAACACGCCAGTCATACCACCGAGGATAACGGCGAGGATCAGACGCGGGTTCATCAGTACATACGGGAAGTAAATTTCGTGGATACCCCCCAGGAAGTGAATGATTGCCGCACCGCCCGCAGACTGTTTAGCACTACCGCGACCAAAGAACATGTACGCCAGCAGAACCCCCATCCCCGGACCCGGGTTGGCTTCAATCAGGAAGAAGATGGATTTACCCATCTCATGGGACTGCTGAATACCCAGCGGTGAGAAGATACCGTGGTTAATGGCGTTGTTCAGGAACAGGATTTTCGCTGGTTCAACGAAGATAGACGCCAGCGGCAGCATCTCATGGACAACCATGAAGTTAACGCCCGCTGCCAGTATTTTTGACAGAACTTCAACCGCCGGCCCAATGCCGAGGAATGCCAGAATGGCGAGGATCATACCGATGATGCCAGCGGAGAAGTTATTCACCAGCATCTCAAAACCGGATTTGATCTTACCGTCTACCCAGCTATCGAAATGTTTGATTGCCCAGCCGCCCAGCGGACCGGCGATCATCGCACCGAGGAACATCGGCATGTCTGCGCCGACGATAACGCCCATGGTGGTGATTGCACCCACCACGCCGCCACGGTCGCCGCCCACCAGTCTACCGCCGGTGAAACCTATCAGCAGCGGCAGGAGATAAGTGATCATTGGACCGACCAGCTTCGCCAGCGTTTCGTTTGGCAACCACCCTGTCGGAATAAATAGTGCGGTGATAATACCCCACGCGATAAACGCGCCGATATTTGGCATCACCATATTGCTGAGGAATCGACCAAAGCTTTGCACCTTGATCTTAATATCGGATGACATAAAAACACCCCTTCTTATGTGTTTGCTGACGCGCAGGCTGGAAGCCCGAGGTTTTGTTAATGTAGCGGCAGAGGTAGCCGGACCCTGTAGATACTGCGAAATCTGGCACTGAATCGGTAAACTGTCCAGTCAGTGACCTTTGTTGTGATTTGCGTCACACAAATATAGGGGGTAGGGAGGTAATTGATGTGATGCGCATCACAAAATATTTGTGTAGAAAAACAACAAACCTCGGTTTTAACCCATTATTGACATTAATTTGTGATGAGTCTCACGTTTTGTCTTTGGCGATTTGTTGAATGTTTGTGATCTTAATCACGAAAAATTTTCGTCCGGCTTTGTTCCGATGTGATCCTGAGCAGATTCTTCTCACCGTCAGATCGTCGGATGTCATTAAGTAACCATTCAGCGTGAAAAATAGTCTTTGGCGTGATGGCGAAAATGCAGAACTCGAATTATGTTCAAATCATCAGCCAGTTTGCTTTCGGCTGCCTGCAATTAATATTCTGATTAGCGTGAAGCCGGGGCAGATATGTTTCTAAATTATTTCGCGTTGGGTGTGCTGATCTTTGTCTTTCTGGTGATTTTTTACGGCGTTATTGCCATCCATGATATCCCCTATTTAATTGCGAAGAAACGTAACCACCCGCATGCCGATGCTATTCATACTGCAGGTTGGGTGAGCCTGTTTACGCTCCATGTGATCTGGCCGTTTTTGTGGATTTGGGCAACCCTCTACCAGCCAGAACGCGGTTGGGGCATGCAGTCACACGCTACGCCTGCAGGGCAGGAGACCGATCCGGAGATTGCGGCGTTATCCGCGCGTATTACACAACTCGAAAAAAAGCTGGCCGGGGTTAAAACGGCTGATGAGACGACGTTTCCGGAGATCTGACCATGGATCTATTGATTGTATTAACCTATGTGGCACTGGCGTGGGCGGTCTTCAAACTCTTTCGCATTCCGGTGAATCAATGGACTCTGGCAACGGCAGCATTAGGCGGCGTATTTCTGGTAAGCGGTCTGATCCTGTTAATGAACTATAACCACCCGTACACTTTTACTGCGCAAAAAGCCGTTATTTCCATTCCCATTACGCCGCAGGTTACCGGGATTGTCAGCGAGGTTACCGATAAAAATAACCAACTGATTAAAAAGGGGGAAGTGCTGTTTAAACTTGACCCCGTTCGCTATCAAGCGCGCGTGGACAGGCTACAGGCCGATCTGGTCACCGCAACGCACAATATCCAGACGCTGAAAGCCCAACTGACCGAAGCGCAGGCCAATACGACGCGCGTTTCTGCCGAGCGCGATCGATTGTATAAAGATTATCAGCGTTACCTGAAAGGCAGTCAGGCACGGGTTAACCCCTTCTCGGAAAGCGATATTGATACGGCGCGGCAAAACTTTCTGGCGCAGGATGCGCTGGTAAAAGGTTCCGTTGCTGAGCAGGCGCAAATCCAAAGCCAACTGGACAGCATGGTCAACGGTGAACAGTCGCAAATTGTCAGCCTGCGGGCACAGTTGGCAGAGGCTAAATACAACCTTGATCAGACCATTATTCGTGCTCCCAGCAACGGTTACGTTACCCAGGTGCTGATCCGACCCGGTACTTACGCCGCTGCGCTGCCATTGCGTCCGGTGATGGTCTTTATCCCTGAACAAAAACGGCAAATTGTCGCTCAGTTCCGGCAAAATTCACTGCTTCGCCTTGAACCGGGCGATGACGCGGAGGTGGTGTTTAACGCGCTGCCCGGGCAGGTTTTTCACGGTAAGTTGACCAGCATATTGCCCGTGGTGCCGGGCGGTTCGTATCAGGCTCAGGGCGCACTACAGTCCCTGACGGTGGTACCCGGGACCGATGGCGTCCTGGCGACGATTGAACTGGATCCAAATGCCGATGTGGATGCGTTGCCCGACGGTATCTACGCACAGGTGGCGGTCTATTCCGACCATTTCGCCCATGTTTCGGTGATGCGTAAAGTGTTGCTGCGTATGACCAGTTGGATGCACTACCTTTATTTGGATCATTGAGAACTCTGTCACCTGCCTTTTCCCGCTGCGTGAGCCATACTCATTGTTTTGTGTTGGCGAAAAGGACCGAGCATGAAACTCATTGGTAGCTACACCAGCCCGTTTGTACGTAAGATTTCGATCCTGCTGCTGGAAAAAGGCATCACTTTCGAATTTGTTAATGAACTGCCCTACAATGCGGAAAACGGTGTAGCGCAGTACAACCCGCTAGGAAAAGTCCCGGCGCTGGTGACTGACGATGGAGAGTACTGGTTCGATTCGCCGATTATCGCGGAATACATTGAACTGCTGAATATTGCGCCAGCGATGCTGCCTCGCGAACCGCTGGCCTCGCTGAAAGTCCGACAACTTGAGTCGCTGGCCGATGGGATAATGGACGCCGGTCTGGTGTCGGTACGAGAACAGGCGCGTCCTGCCGCGCAGCAATCGGAAACCGAACTGTTGCGCCAGCGCGAGAAAATCAACCGTAGTCTGGATGCGCTGGAAGGGTACCTGGTGGACGGGACGATTAAACCTGACACGGTCAATCTGGCGACTATCGCGATTGCCTGCGCGGTGGGCTATCTCAATTTCCGCCGCGTCTCGCCGGGCTGGTGTGTGAGCAGGCCCCATCTGGTTAAGCTGGTGGAGACGCTGTTCCAGCGTGAAAGTTTTGCCCGAACTGAACCGCCAAAGGCTTAACGCCTATTCGCCAAAGGCTTGATACGTATTATGTCCGTCTGAGCAATCTCACGTTACAATCCCCTCTATGTCGATATCCCTCTCCGTTGTGGAGAGGGCCACCAACAGCCAGGCCTATTCATGACGATCGAAACGCGTTCGCTCTATAGTCAACTCCCCGCCATTGATCGCTTATTGCGTGAAAGTGAATTTCTTACCCTCCGTGAGACTCACGGGCATACCCGTGTCGTTGATCTGCTCCGCCAACTGCTTGATGAAGCGAGAGAGGTGATTCGCGATACGCAAGCGTTGCCTGCATGGTGCGAAGACTGGGCGCAGGAAGTGAATGTCCGGCTGGAAAAAGAGGCCGAGAGTGCGCTGCGTCCGGTTATCAACCTGACGGGCACGGTGTTGCATACTAATCTGGGGCGCGCCTTACAGGCCGAAGAGGCCGTCGCGGCTGTCGCGCAGGCCATGCGCTCGGCGGTAACGCTGGAGTATGACCTGGACGGCGCGGGACGCGGGCATCGCGACCGTGCGCTGGCAGAATTGCTCTGCCGCATCACCGGTGCGGAAGATGCCTGTATTGTGAATAACAACGCAGCGGCGGTGCTGCTGATGCTGGCCGCCTCCGCTGCCGGTAAAGAGGTGGTGGTCTCACGCGGTGAGCTGGTGGAGATTGGCGGCGCGTTTCGTATCCCGGATGTGATGCGTCAGGCGGGTTGCACACTGCATGAAGTCGGTACCACCAACCGGACGCATGCCGACGACTATCGTCAGGCGGTGAATGAAAACACCGCGCTGCTGATGAAGGTGCATACCAGTAATTACAGCATTGAAGGCTTCACCCACACTGTTGATGAGTCGGAACTGGCCCAAATCGGCCAGACGCTGGATATTCCGGTCGTGGCCGATCTCGGCAGCGGTTCATTGGTCGATTTGAGTCAGTACGGTCTGCCGAAAGAGCCGATGCCGCAGCAACTGATCGCCGCAGGCGTCAGCCTGGTGAGTTTCTCGGGCGATAAGCTGTTGGGCGGTCCACAGGCTGGGATCATCGTCGGTAAGAAAGAGATGATTGCACGATTGCAGAGCCATCCGCTTAAACGCGCGCTGCGGGCGGATAAAATGACCCTTGCGGCACTGGAAGCGACGTTGAGTCTGTATCTGCATCCGGAAGCGCTGGCCGAGAAGCTGCCGACGCTGCGCCTGTTAACCCGAAGCAAAGACGCGATTCTGGCTCAGGCGGAGCGGCTTCTGGCTCCGTTAACCGCGCACTACGACGCCGAGTTTGCGGTGAAGGTGCTGCCCTGCCTGTCGCAAATCGGCAGTGGCTCTTTGCCGGTTGATAGACTCCCCAGCGCGGCATTAACCTTTACACCACATGACGGTCGCGGAAGCCGTCTTGAAGCCCTGGCGACCCGCTGGCGTGAGCTGCCGGTTCCGGTCATCGGTCGGATTTACGAAGGTCGCCTGTGGCTGGATTTACGCTGTCTTGAAGATGAGACCCGGTTTATGGAGATGTTGTTGAAATGATTATTGCGACCGCCGGACATGTCGACCATGGGAAAACGACGCTGCTGCAGGCCATTACCGGCGTGAATGCCGACCGCCTGCCGGAAGAGAAAAAGCGCGGAATGACTATCGATCTGGGCTATGCCTACTGGCCGCAGCCGGACGGGCGCGTGCTGGGGTTTATCGATGTCCCCGGTCACGAGAAATTTCTCTCAAACATGCTGGCGGGCGTGGGCGGTATCGATCATGCGTTACTGGTCGTCGCCTGCGACGATGGCGTGATGGCGCAAACGCGTGAACACCTGGCGATTCTACAACTGACCGGGAATCCAACGCTGACGGTGGCGTTGACCAAAGCCGATCGTGTGGATGACGCGCGGGTGCTGGAGGTTCAGCAGCAGGTGCAGGATGTCCTGCGCGAGTATGGCTTTGCACAGGCGATGTTATTTGTGACGGCCGCCAATGAAGGCCGCGGGATTGACGCGTTGCGCGAACATTTGCTGCAACTGCCCGCCCGCGAACACGCCAGGGATCAGACGTTCCGACTGGCTATCGACCGCGCCTTTACTGTAAAAGGCGCCGGGTTGGTGGTGACCGGTACCGCGTTGAGCGGCGAAGTGAACGTCGGGGATACGTTGTGGCTGACCGGTGTGAATACGTCTATGCGTGTGCGCGGACTTCACGCGCAAAACCAGGCGAGCGAGCATGCCCATGCCGGGCAGCGCATCGCGTTGAATATCGCTGGCGATGCCGAAAAAGAACAGCTTAACCGTGGTGACTGGTTGCTTTCAGACGCCCCACCTGAACCGTTTACGCGGGTGATTGTGGCGCTGGAAAGTCACGTTCCACTCACGCAGTGGCAGCCGCTACACATTCACCATGCGGCCAGCCATGTGACCGGGCGCGTATCGCTGCTGGAAGATAATCTGGCGGAACTGGTATTTGATACACCGCTGCTGCTGGTTGATAACGACCGCCTGGTGCTGCGCGATATCTCCGCGCGCGCGACGCTTGCCGGGGCGCGGGTGGTCACTCTCAATCCGCCACGTCGCGGCAAACGTAAACCGGAATATCTGCAATGGCTGGCAACGCTGGCGGTGGCGAAAGATGACGGTGCCGCACTGGCTGTGCATCTGCAACGCGGGGCGGTAAATTTGCCCGACTTTGCGTGGGCACGCCAGTTGAATGGCGATGGCATGCGCTCACTCATTCACCAGCATGGTTTTATTCAGGCGGGTTACAGCCTGCTGAATGCGGAGGTCGCCGCGCGCTGGCAGCGCAAAATTCTCGACACGCTGGCGACTTATCATGAACAGCATCGCGATGAGCCAGGTCCGGGGCGTGAACGCCTGCGCCGCATGGCGCTGCCGATGGAAGATGAAGCGCTGGTGCTGTTGTTGATTGAGCAAATGCGCGACAGCGGTGATATTCACAGCCACCACGGCTGGCTGCACCTGCCGGATCACAAGGCTGGCTTTACTGACGAACAGCAGACGACCTGGCTTAAGACCGCGCCGTTATTTGGTGACGAACCCTGGTGGGTCCGCGATCTCGCCCGCGAAACCGCCACCGATGAGCAAACGATGCGTCTGGTGTTGCGTCAGGCAGCACAGCAGGGGATGATTACGGCGATCGTAAAAGATCGTTACTACCGTAACGATCGCATTGTGGCTTTCGCCAGCATGATCCGCGAACTGGATCTGGAGAAAGGCTCAACCTGCGCAGCCGATTTTCGCGATCGGTTGGGCGTAGGGCGAAAACTAGCGATTCAAATTCTGGAATACTTCGACCGGATTGGCTTTACTCGTCGCCGTGGAAACGATCATCTATTACGTGATGCGTTATTATTTCCGGAAAAGGGATAATACAATTTATTTAAAATAAGAATGAATTGATACAATAAATAGTTTGAAACGAAAAGAGCCCATTAATTTGTAGCCTAATGTGCTCTTTTATTTTTTCATTAAATAAATGACCGCTGCGATCATATTTTATCCTGAGATTCGTTCGTATGCTGCAATTCCTTCTGAAACTATTAAGGATTGAGCATATGGCCGCTTCAACATTTTATATTCCTTCCGTGAATATAATAGGAGCTGATTCATTAAAAGATGCAATGAATACAATGACGGAATATGGCTTTCGTCGGACGTTAATTGTAACGGACAGCGTGCTGATGCAGTTAGGCATGGCGGGTCATATTCAAAAGGCATTGCAGGAACATGATATTTTCAGCGTCATTTTTGATGGCACACATCCTAATCCGACGACAATAAACGTCGCCGACGGCCTGAAGATCCTGAAAGAAAATGACTGCGATAGCGTTATTTCGCTGGGTGGCGGTTCCCCACATGATTGTGCCAAAGGGATTGCGCTGGTGGCCGCGAATGGGGGAGATATCCGCGATTATGAAGGTGTTGATCGCTCGGCAAAACCGCAGTTGCCGATGATTGCGATTAACACCACGGCAGGAACTGCGTCTGAAATGACGCGGTTCTGCATTATCACTGACGTCGATCGTCACATCAAAATGGCGATAGTGGATAAACACGTCACGCCGTTGCTGTCGGTAAATGACTCTTTGCTGATGGTCGGCATGCCGAAATCGTTGACGGCGGCGACCGGCATGGATGCACTGACCCATGCGATCGAAGCGTATGTCTCGGTGGCTGCCACGCCGATCACCGATGCCTGTGCGCTGAAAGCGGTGACCATGATTTCTGACAATCTGAGCATCGCGGTGGAATCGGGTGGCAATGTACATGCGCGCGAAGCGATGGCCTATGCGCAGTTCCTGGCGGGGATGGCCTTCAATAACGCGTCATTAGGCTATGTCCACGCGATGGCGCACCAGTTAGGCGGTTTCTATGACCTGCCGCACGGCGTGTGTAATGCCGTTTTGCTGCCACACGTTCAGGTGTTCAACAGTCAGGTGGCCGCCGCGCGTCTGCGTGACTGCGCGACAGCAATGGGCGTGCATGTCGCGGGGATGACCGACGCCGAAGGCGCTCAAGCCTGTATTGGTGCGATCCGCGCGCTGGCGCGGCAGGTCAATATCCCGGCAGGCCTGCGTGACCTGGGCGTGAAAGAAGAGGATATTCCGGTGCTGGCGACCAATGCGCTGAAAGATGCCTGCGGTCTGACCAACCCAATCCAGGCTACACACGACGAGATCATGGCTATCTATCGTGCGGCGATGTAATTCGTTTATCTGATTATCTGGCTTGCCGATCGGACTGGATTTGCAAGCCGGATAACGTGACCACAGTCGTAAAGCTATCACGACCTGGCGAGAAAATCGCCAGCGCCGACTACCCTTGTTATACCCCTGTAGCAAGGAGACGATCATGACCAATAATCCCCCCCGTATTCAACCCGGCGAGTATGGTTTTCCCCTGAAGTTAAAGGCCCGTTACGACAACTTTATCGGTGGCGGCTGGGTTGCCCCGAGTGATGGCGAGTATTACCAGAACCTGACGCCCGTTACCGGGCAACTGCTATGCGAAGTGGCTTCTTCCGGTAAAAGGGACATTGACCTGGCGCTTGACGCGGCTCACAAGGTGAAAGACAAGTGGGCGCATACTTCTGTTCAGGATCGGGCAGCGATTCTGTTCAAAATTGCTGACCGCATGGAGCAGAATCTCGAACTGCTGGCGACGGCGGAGACCTGGGATAACGGTAAACCGATCCGTGAAACCAGCGCAGCGGATGTCCCGCTGGCGATCGACCACTTCCGCTATTTCGCCTCCTGTATTCGTGCCCAGGAGGGTGGGATCAGCGAAGTGGATAGCGATACGGTGGCTTATCACTTCCACGAACCGCTCGGTGTGGTTGGGCAAATTATCCCGTGGAACTTCCCCTTATTGATGGCGAGCTGGAAGATGGCGCCCGCGCTGGCGGCG
Organism: Citrobacter sp. T1.2D-1; assembly: GCF_950098555.1. Classification (NCBI taxonomy): domain Bacteria; kingdom Pseudomonadati; phylum Pseudomonadota; class Gammaproteobacteria; order Enterobacterales; family Enterobacteriaceae; genus Citrobacter; species Citrobacter sp. T1.2D-1. The sequence continues at coordinate 262,385 of NZ_CATNHH010000012.1, read as the reverse complement.
GGTAACTGCGTGGTGCTCAAGCCTGCGCGCCTGACGCCGCTGTCCGTTTTACTGTTGATGGAAGTGATTGGCGATCTCCTTCCCCCCGGCGTGGTGAACGTGGTGAACGGCGCTGGCGGTGAGATTGGTGAGTATCTGGCGACCTCGAAACGCATTGCCAAAGTGGCATTCACCGGCTCAACGGAAGTCGGGCAGCAGATCATGCAGTATGCCACGCAGAATATCATCCCGGTCACCCTGGAGTTGGGCGGGAAATCGCCAAACATCTTCTTCGCCGACGTGATAGACGAAGAAGATGCCTTCTTCGATAAAGCGCTGGAAGGCTTTGCGCTCTTTGCCTTTAACCAGGGCGAGGTCTGCACCTGCCCGAGTCGCGCACTGGTACAGGAATCCATCTATGAACGCTTTATGGAGCGCGCCATTCGCCGCGTAGAAAGCATCCGCAGCGGTAACCCGCTGGATAGCGTGACGCAAATGGGGGCGCAGGTCTCTCATGGACAGATGGAAACCATCCTGAATTACATTGATATCGGCAAGAAAGAGGGGGCGGATGTCCTGACTGGCGGACGGCGTAAGCAGCTTGAAGGTGACCTGAAAGACGGCTATTACCTCGAACCGACGATCCTGTTTGGTAAGAACAATATGCGCGTGTTCCAGGAGGAGATCTTTGGCCCGGTACTGGCGGTCACAACGTTCAAAACAATGGACGAGGCGCTGGAGTTAGCCAACGACACCCAGTACGGTCTTGGCGCGGGCGTCTGGAGCCGTAATGGCAATCTGGCGTATAAAATGGGACGCGGCATTCAGGCAGGACGCGTGTGGACCAACTGCTACCATGCTTATCCGGCCCACGCGGCCTTTGGTGGCTATAAGCAGTCTGGGATCGGACGCGAAACCCACAAAATGATGCTGGAACACTATCAGCAGACGAAATGCTTGCTGGTGAGTTACTCCGATAAACCGCTGGGACTTTTTTAACTGACGGCGTTATGCCCGATGACGCTTTGCTTGTCGGGCCTACGATAATATCGTGACTCGTAGGCCTGATAAGTTACTTTTCAGAGAATTTCCGGGCTAATTATATAATGCAGCGGTTGCCTTAAGTTCATCACTAAACGTGTAAATATCATCCAGCGTTTCGATTGGATGGCGTGTTTCGTTCTTTTCTAAATCGAACAATCCAATATATTTCTGATTTCGATTGAAGTGTAACCGGCAAATGGGTTTTCGGTTATTGTCGTCAATCAATATGCCAAAGTAGCTTTTTGTATCTCGGTGCACAATTCTTGGAGCATCGATAACTGCTCTGGTTATTGCTTTAACTATATGAAACCCCTCAAGTTCATCTGCTGTTGTTTGAATGTCGACTTCATCTTTAGTGATGATTTCCATCTCAGGTTCTGGCGATTCTGCTACTGGAGGAACATTACCACCCATTGCTGATTTTAACCGCTCATTGATTTGAGAGTTTATATACTGGCTGGCGGCTTTTTGTGTTAGCACTGTAAAGGTATCTTTAACTTTTTGCGTCAAAATGCCGTCATGAATTCTTGATGCAAAAAATTTAACAAAATCTTCTTCAGGATTGTTAAGCTGTGTATGAAGAATTTTTTTAATCATGCTGACATATTTTAATTCACCGGCAGAGTTAATGATAGATTCCAGGTCAAAGGCTGATTTTGTTAGTTTCTTTATTTCCGGAATAACAAGCTCATCTAAATCAAGAAGATTGACTTCTAAAAATGGTTTTTCATCCATTTTATTTTGTGCATCTAAATCAGTAAAAAATTTATACTCTTGTCCGTTAGTTAAAATAGATATTCTGGCATTGGTTACATGAAAATAACGGAAAAGTTGGGAGGCATGATTTATATTGAGAGGCTCACCTATTTTTTTACACTCAATCAATATTTGAACTTCGCCATTTTTCAGTATTGCATAGTCTATTTTTTCACCTTTTTTTGTACCAATGTCGCAAACAAATTCAGGAATAACTTCCGTAGGATCAAAGACATCGTAGCCTAGCACATTATTGATGAAGGGCATGACGAAAGCATTTTTCGTGGCTTCCTCCGTCTCAATAGCACCTGATTGTTGCTTTATTTTTGAGGCTAATGAGTTTAACTTTTCCATAAATTCTATAGTCATAATATCCTCATGGTACATTGCTATTATATTGGTAACGAATCACTACGTTGATACCTGACAACCGTAAATTTATTCACACTAAACTCATGATAACGGTTGATAAACAAGTAAAAACACTAAAGCTATAATGCACAAAGTAGCAATTTTCCGTACATGAGATTCGTCACGTAATCGAAAAATAGCGCTACTTTTAATGTAGGATTAGTTTTGATGAGACTCTCAAGGATTAAGTTTGCCTAAAAGTCGACTTCATACAGTGTTGGGTGATAGGAAATTGAACGGGTAGCAGCAGGCTGGAGTGTTGCTACCCTACATGACGATTAATCCATCACCTTCACCTGTAACGGACGGAAACGGCTGTAAACCCACAGTCCCAGGCACGCAATCGACCCGATAAAAACGGTAAACAGTACCGTGATAAACACGCCGCTGAACAGCGCGGCAGGAATAGCCAGCAAACCGTGTACGGGTTGATCGTTCCATTTCACCAGGTCGAAGCCAAAGAGACTCAGAACACCGCAAACAAAACTGAAAGATATCATCGGGATACCAAGGCCAATGAGTAATAACCGGTAGATGATGGCAGCGTTGATGCGCTTGAGGCTAACGGTGGATGAGGCTTCCGCGTTGTTCATTTTTGTTCCTGTTGTATTAGTGTTAAAACATAATAAACTGCGACTTGCATAAAAAACAATACACTAAAAAATGTACAGTATATAAAAAACCATATGTCGATATATAAATATGAGAATTGCATGGCATCTGGTCATTCCACTATCATTCTTAAACCCTTTTATTTTTGACTATATCCTCTGGGGGGAATATGTTTCTTGATTATTTTGCACTTGGGGTGCTTATTTTTGTATTCCTGGTCGTTTTCTACGGAATTATTATTTTGCATGATATCCCTTATTTAATTGCAAAAAAACGCAATCATCCTCATGCCGATGCCATTCATGTCGCAGGGTGGGTGAGTTTGTTTACATTACACGTTATCTGGCCTTTCTTGTGGATTTGGGCCACGCTATATCGTCCGGAGCGCGGGTGGGGAATGCAAAGCACTGAGCCTGGCGTTGTGCAACTCCAGGAACGTATTGCCGGACTGGAAAAACAACTGGCTGACCTGAAATCCTCCACTGCCGGGTATTAATTATGGATTTACTGATTATCCTGACCTATGTGGCTTTCGCATGGGCGATTTTTAAGATCTTCAAAATTCCCGCCAATAAATGGACGATCCCGACAGCGGCGCTGGGTGGGATATTTATTGTCAGCGGCTTAATCTTATTAATGAATTATAACCACCCCTATACGTTTAATGCGCAAAAAGCGGTGGTGTCTATTCCTGTTGTTCCGCAGGTCACCGGCATGGTGATTGAAGTGACGGACAAGAAAAATACGCTGATTAAAAAAGGTGAGGTGTTGTTCAGGCTTGATCCCACGCGCTATCAGGCCAGGGTGGATCGTCTGTTGGCGGATATTGTGACGGCGCAGCATAAGCAGCATGCGTTGGGTGCTGAACTGGATGAAATGGCCGCTAATACGCAGCAGGCAAAAGCCACGCGGGACAAGTTTGCGAAAGAGTATCAACGCTATGCGCAGGGAAGTCAGGCGAAGGTGAATCCGTTTTCTGAGAGAGATATTGATGTTGCGCGGCAGAACTATCTGGCGCAAGAAGCCTCGGTGAAATCGTCAACGGCGGAGCAACAGCAGATTCAAAGCCAGTTAGACAGCCAGGTGTTGGGTGAGCATTCGCAAATCGCCAGTCTGAAAGCGCAGCTGGCCGAGGCGGAATATAACCTTGCACAGACCATCGTCCGCGCGCCGAGTGATGGCTATGTGACCCAGGTGCTGATTCGCCCGGGAACCTATGCAGCCTCGTTGCCCCTGCGCCCGGTGATGGTGTTTATTCCTGCTCAGAAGCGGCAAATTGTTGCGCAATTCCGCCAGAACTCGCTGCTGCGACTGGCGCCAGGCGATGAAGCGGAAGTGGTGTTTAATGCCTTACCGGGCAAAGTATTCAGCGGTAAGTTGGCTGCGATAAGCCCCGTGGTGCCGGGCGGGACATACCAGGCTGGCGGGACGTTGCAGTCGCTGAATACGGTGCCGGGATCGGAAGGCGTCATTGCGACGATTGAGTTGAACGAACATGCTGATTTAAGCGCATTACCGGATGGGATCTATGCGCAGGTAGCAGTCTACTCCGACCATTTCAGCCATGTCTCTGTCATGCGTAAAGTACTGTTACGTATGACCAGTTGGGTACATTACCTCTATCTCGACCATTAATTGTCGTTGACGGATGCTTGCTCGGGCCGCAACAAGTGTGCTTGAGCAAGTTGGTTGCGTATTTCACGCAGCATTTCATCAAGCACATACTGCACTCGCCAGGGCTGGTACTCCCGCTTTCGGAAGATTGCAACCAGGTCCAGCCACCACTCATTTTGTGCAGGAAAGCAAGGTACCAGCGTACCGGCCTGGAGATCGCCTTGTACGCTTTTATCAGGGGCAAAGACAATGCCCAGATGATTACGCGCCAGTTCCAGCGCCGACTGGGTGTTGTCACAAACATAATTTCCCGTGACGCGATAATCACGAATCTCTTTACTTCCGGTGACGTTAAACCGCCAGATATTAGCGTCATCAATCATCATGGAATCAATCAGAATACAGGAATGATGCTCAAGATCGTCAGGTTGATGAATGGGATGCATCTCAAGATAAGTGGGGCTGGCGAAAGCGGTTACTGCATATTTGGTGATAAAGCTGGCAACCAGCGATTCGTCCTTGGGATGGGCATAGGTAATTAACACATCACAGTCATCAGGGAATTCAACGCCTTCAAAAAAGGCTTTCCGCTCAAGATTACACGTTTTCAGCGACAAAGTGATGTCGCCAATATCTTTGATTTGCGCAATGACGTGTTTAGACAAGTAAGCGATAATGCCTGTCGGCGCGTACACCGTTACCCGTCCCCGCTTTTCGTGCTTATAATCAGCAATGAAATGGTTAAGCTGCTCGTTTCTGTCGAGCATGTCATTAATGTAGGGCAGGAGCGCCACGCCAAAAGGCGTCAAGGTGAGTTGCCGGGTTGTCCTGTCAAAGACCTTAAGACCGATTTTTGATTCAAAATCAGCAAGATACTTACTGACATTGGCCTGTGCGATGCCAAGTACGGTAGCAGCATGGCTGATGTTTTCACTGGCAGCTATTACCGAAATGATCTTTAACTCCCGGTGCTTGAGTTGTAATTTATTCATCGCAGCAGCTCAATATATATAAGTTTTTATATATTACTATATAAATATGGTCCTTGCACCGAAGAATTTGTAAGCATTATTATTTCCGACGATTTGTGGCTTATTTTAAATGGAATGTCGGGCATGTTAATTAAACGCAATATAGTAGCACTATTTGCTTTCTCCTTTATCGCCAGTGCATCAGCTTCAGAATTATCCATCGGTGCGGGTGCGGTATATAATGAATCTCCTTATCGTGGGTATAATGAAAATACCCATGCCATTCCCCTCATTAGCTATGAAGGTGAATCATTCTATGTCCGGCAGACCGCTCTGGGCTACATTTTGTCTAAGAGTGAACAAAATGAATTCAGCGTGACCGCCTCCTGGATGCCGTTGGAATTTGATCCTTCTGATAACGACGACCACGCCATGAAAAAGCTCGACAAGCGCGACAGCACAATAATGGCGGGCGCGGCATGGTATCACCATGAAAGTTGGGGCAGCGTGAAGGTCTCTGCCGCCGCCGATGTCCTGGATAACAGCAACGGCTGGATGGGGGAATTATCGCTGTTCCGCAAAATTCCTGTCGGCCAACTTTCTCTGATCCCATCCGTCGGCGTTTTCTACTACGATGAAAATTTTAACAATTACTATTATGGTGTTTCAGGTAGCGAATCCCGCCACAGCGGCTTAGACCGTTATTCCGCGCAGGACAGTTGGGTTCCTTACGTCAGTCTGACCGCGAAATACCCCGTCACCGACAATATTGTTCTGATGGCGAGCGCGGCTTACAGCGTGCTGCCGGATGAAATTAAAGACAGCCCGATGATCGATCGTGACGATAGCTTCACCTTCCTGTCAGGTGTGAGCTGGCGCTTCTAAAGACGTGAGAAGACTTGCCGGATGGTGGCCGTTACCCCAGCCTGGGATTGTGTAAATTCGAGGTCTGCCGCCATTCGGCATATTTCTACCGCTATTCTGATAAGAGAACTACACTGTAATGGTAATTGTCCCGGAACTGCCTGTTGCCGGGAGTCACTCCCCCTCTCCATGAAGCATAGTTGACCCATACAGCATATTAAACTGTAGTTTGTGATAAATATGCCCGTTTAACTTGCGCCGTCGAATATTCACACCGAAATAGAGTAACGCTCTGATAATTTGTTTTTAGATATTATTTAACAGCGTCTGAATTTATCCTTCAGCTATTCATTCTGCACTTTACCAATGGCGAGATTAAAATGATCGCTTCAGGTATCTATTGAAATTAACTCTATTTTTTTTAAACTTGCGTAAGACAATATCTACAAGGACTTACACATGTTTAGCTATCGATAGTTCAGTAAAACGTGAGTATGTAATGATGGAATACCAGTTACATGGATTTATGATAGGTCGGGAAATATTTTTTGACATCAATGAGTCGAGAATTTTCAGGCTTCCGGTAAATAAAATGGACAGTGTAATTGCATTTGGTGGCGTATTTTTTAACCACACGATGTTACGCTTGTTTGTTTATCTTTTACTGAACGCCCGGACCCATTATGTTTCAAAAGATGAGTTACTCGTCAACGTCTGGGAAAAAAATGAATTAAGTGCTTCGACACAGCGTTTGTCTACGATGGTAAAAAATCTCAACAACAAATTATATTTGCTGGGATTACCCCAGCATTCCATCGTCAGCGTAAAAGGAAGCGGATACATACTGGCACTGGATAATATTCAACCGCTCTACAGTGTGGTAGATGAGGCAGATTATCAAATATAGGTATCACTCAATCGAGTGCCAGCTTATTCCGTAGCGTGATGTCGCCTGCGGATTATTACCCCTGGACGTCAACGCCCAGGGTTTTTTTTTATATGTCAGGCAGAAAACGAGTCGCAAACATAAGGCGAATCCCCTGAACGTTTCAGGCATCTGACAAAATTCGACCATTTCCCTTGTTTGATCAAGGCAGCCGCGTCATTCTCTCTGGCACTCTGTGGTTTTACGGCGGAGGGAGGGAGCAATGAACCGGTTTATCATGGCGGATGCGGCAAAGTGTATTGGCTGTCGTACCTGCGAAGTCGCATGCGTGGTCTCGCATCAGGAGAATCAGGACTGTGCCGCGGTGTCAGCAGGACATTTTGTCTCACGCATCCGGGTTATTAAGGAAAATACGTTCACCACCGCCGTTGCCTGCCACCAGTGTGAAGATGCGCCGTGTGCCAATGTCTGCCCGACCCAGGCCATTCGTCGCGATCGTGGACATATTTTTGTTGAACAGGCGCACTGTATTGGCTGCAAAAGTTGCATGCTGGCTTGCCCGTTCGGCGCAATGAACGTCGTCGCGCAAACCTCGCGCGTACAGGCAGTGAAATGCGATCTCTGTTGGCATCGTGATACGGGACCTGCCTGCGTGGAGGCTTGCCCGACGGGGGCATTGAATTGTCTGGATGCGGCGAGCGTGCAACGTCAGCGTTTACACGCTCAGCCTTTATAAGCGCGTCACCCGGCCTGGTTGGGCCGGGACAGCGTTACTGATTTTCCGCCCAGGCGCGTTCTACCTCTTCAGCCAGAATTTTTACCCCAGCTTCAATTTTCTCCGGATCGGGAACATAGTTCATACGCATACACTGGTGCGTGTGCGGCCAGGGCTTATCAAGCCCCGGGAAGAAGTAATGTCCCGGTACCATCAGCACACCACGTGCTTTCAGGCGCTGGTAGAGCAGTTCGGTGGTGATGGGCAGGTCCTGGAACCACAACCAGAGGAAAATCGCCCCTTCAGGTTTGTGAATTAAGCACCGATTTTCAGGTAAATAGCGGCGGATGATCGCAATAGTCTGCTGAACGCGCTGTAAGTAAAACGGCTTGATAACCGTTTCTGACAGTCTCATCAGGTCGTTGCGCTTAATCATCTCGCACATCATCGCCGGTCCAATCCCGCCGGGCGCGAGGCTGATGATGCCGTTCATATTGGCGATAGCCGTGATGATTTTTTCATTGGCGATGATGATGCCGCAGCGTGAGCCAGGCAGGCCTAGCTTGGAGAGGCTCATGCACAGCACAATGTTGGGATTCCACAGCGGACGCGCTTCGCTAAAAATAATACTCGGGAACGGTACACCATAGGCATTATCAATCACCAACGGAATACCGTGCTGGTTGGCAAGCGTGTCGAGTTTTATCAGCTCTTCATCTGTGATGACGTTACCCGTCGGATTGGTTGGTCGGGAGACGCAGATCATCCCGGTCTCTTCGCCAATGTGCAGATGTTCAAAGTCAACGTGATACTTGAACTGGCCCTCTGGCAGCAGTTCAATATTCGGTCGCGCCGAGACGAACAGATCCTCCTCCAGCCCGGAATCTGCATAGCCGATGTATTCCGGTGCAAGAGGGAATAGCACCTTTTTGGTGGTCCCATCGGCGCGACGGCCAGCAAAAAGATTAAACAAGTAGAAAAATGCGCTCTGACTGCCGTTTGTTAGTGCAATATTCTGCGGTTCGATATCCCAACCCAGATTCTCACGGAGTAGCGAAGCGAGCGCGGTCAGCAGCTCGGTTTTCCCCTGCGGACCGTCATAATTGCAAAGCGCATCAGTGAGTTTGCCGTTTTCCAGCATCTCAGTCAGGAGCGTATGGAAGTAATCCTGCATCGCCGGGATTTGTGCCGGATTTCCGCCGCCCAGCATGATTGCGCCTGGGGTGCGTAAACCGTCATTGAGGTCCTCCATCAGGCGGGTAATGCCTGAATGGCGGGTGAATTTGTCGCCAAAAAGTGAAAATGTCATAACGGATGGTCTGTCAAACGCTGAGTCGAAGTGGGTTACCTTAACGCTAGCACTGGCAGGGTGCAAATCGAGCTGAAATGCGTGTTTTGGCGTTTTACGCTTATAATTTTCATAAAGGTGGTGTTTTGTTCTGTGGTGTCTGAGGGGTTCAACCCTCAGACGCCGGTTCACGTTAGCGCTGACCCGCCCAGATGACCATTACGGTGTCGTCGCCGTGCTGGCGCACGAAACCGTACCCTTGTTTGAGTGAGAGCGTGGTTTGTCGGCCTGCGCCGATGGCCGGATGTCGGGCTCTGAACTGACCGAGGCGCTGCCAGTGGGTGACATTGTCGGCTAATTTACCGCTGACATCCTGCCAGTTCATATCTGAACGCGTGCCCTGTAACGGATCGGAACCCGTAGGACCGAAAGGCCGTAAGGATTCATCACCATAGAATATTTGAACGGCACCGGGGGCTAACAACAGCAACTCAGCCGCTTTATCACCACCTTCGCGGAACAGGCGAGTATCGTGCGAAGAGAGGTAGCTCAGCACATTAAAACCCTGTAATTTTTCCGCCATCTGTTGCCAGGTGAGATCCATACCAGACAGGCAATCGACTGTTTTTGCAGCCTGCTCCTGATAGTCAAAGTTGATCATGGCGTCAAAGCCGTGGCGATAGTAATCGCTTTGCATCACGCCGTGGCCCCAGGCCTCGCCGGTCATCCAGAACGGCTTATCATCGAGCGCTTTGTCCGGGTTGGCTTTTTTCCACTCCACCAGCGCCGCGCTGGCCTGCGTTTTTAGCTGTTGCCAGGCCGGAAGTTCGACGTGTTTCGCGGTGTCGACGCGAAATCCATCGACACCGTAATCGCGCACCCATTGGCTCAGCCAGTGGGTCAGATAATCCCGGGGCGTGTAGCCTTCAATGGCTTTCGTGCGTGTATCGATTTTGTGTTGATAAAACACCGGCAGGCCGGAGGGGATCGTCGACTCGGTCTTCAGATCCGGCAGAAAAGCCAGCGACATCGTGAGATCGTCAAAGCCAGGGTTGTCGTAATCGCCAATATCAGTACGGATCCACGCTTTCCCCCACCATTTTTCCCAGGCGGCCTTATCGCTAAAGTTGATGTAATCATTGAAGCTGTGCCAGCTTTGTCCGGCAGCGGGTTTCCAGTCTGTCCAGCGATCGCCGAGCGTTTTTTTCAGTTCATCGCCAGAAAGATAGAGCGCGCCGAACTGATATTCCTGCATATCTGCCAGAGTGGCGTAGCCGGTATGGTTCATCACCACATCAAAGAGAATGCGGATCCCACGCTGATGTGCGCCGTCAATCAACGCGCGCAGATCGTCCTCACTGCCCATGTTGGCATCAAGGGTGGTCCAGTCCTGGGTGTAATAACCGTGATAGGCATAGTGCGGGAAATCGCCTTTTGTGCCGCCGCCCACCCAGCCATGGATTTGTTCGAACGGCGCGCTTATCCACAACGCATTCACGCCCAACTGTTGCAGATAATCCAGTTTGCGGGTCAGACCGCGCAAATCGCCGCCGTGAAACGTGCCGATTTCCTCCATGCCGTCTTTATGGCGACCGTAACTCTGGTCATTCGAGGGATCGCCGTTCTCGAAACGGTCGGTCAGCACAAAATAGACCGTGGCGTTGTGCCAGTCGAACGGAGCAGGCGCATCGGTCTCTGCCCGTTCCAGCAGTAACAGACCGTTACTGGCCGGAGCGGGTTGCAGGGTTATTCGTCCGTTTTTAACCATGGCGGTCTGTCCGCTGTAAAAATCGCGCACCACGCTGCCTTCCGGGAAGGTCTGTGCGACCTCTAACGTCAGTGGCGAACCCTCCCACGTCGGACACTGGCGCACCACATTTGCTGTCGGTTCGGCCTCGCGCGGCACCGTAATCATCAATGTTGGCGTGCCAGAGCGGGTATCGATTTCCAGCGTGTAACTGCCGTCTTTGAACAGACGCCACTGCGGCGGGGCGCCTTCGCACGGGATCAGCGAAAGCATCTGATTGAGCTTTATCGCGTTAGCCGGCTGCCAGCACTGTTGGTCAAAATTTAGCGTTAATGAGCGTGTACCCTTTGTCAGCTCAGCGTGGCTGGCAAACTTACCGGTTCCCTCGGCGGTAAAGGCGGGGAAGCCCTGAGACGTCCATGTTGCGGCGCTCGCGATACCTGGCAGCAGCGCGAGGGCAATGGCGGCAAGTTTCATGATGCGGTCCTTTTTGCGGCGATTTTAATCAGTTTGCCTGAGAACCCGCTGACGAAACTCATCCTTCAACCGCATTCAATCAGGATGAGGGGTACGGATGAGTGATTTAGGGCAAAAAATAGCCTTGATTTGCGATAACCACCACAAATCTTTCGAATTAGTCCCTCGCGGGATAGTTTATGCGTGACACGGTTTCGGAATTGGCCTATTCATTAGGGTGCTCTTGATCGCTATTTTTGATATGATTTGAGATTCGAATCTCAAAATTGTGAAAAATAAAAGGTGTTGGAATGATTCAATCCGACCAGGAGACCTAATGATATTGACTCCCATGCGACGATATGGGGCAATGATTCTTATGTTACTCACCATGGTATTTTCGGGTGAGGTGCTGGCAAAGACGCACACAACAACATCGAGTCAGAAGTCCCACGTAACCAAGACAAGTCATAAACAGGTAAGCAGTAAACAAGAGTATTCTCGCAATAGTGCAAAGAGCAGTTCACTTCCTGATTTGCGAAAATACCCTTCCGGAACACCAAGAAAAAAAGCGTTTCTCCGGACCGTTATGCCTTATATTACCAGTCAAAATGCTGCGATCACGGCCGATCGTAACTGGCTGATCTCAAAGCAGTATCAGAACCGTTGGTCACCGACCGAGCGTGCGCGTATGAAAGACATCGCGAAGCGCTACAAGGTGAAATGGTCTGGCAACACGCGGAGCATTCCGTGGAATACGTTGCTGGAACGCGTAGACATTATCCCGACCAGTATGGTGGCGACGATGGCTGCGGCAGAAAGCGGTTGGGGTACCTCTAAGCTTGCGCGTAGCAATAACAACCTGTTCGGCATGAAGTGTGCGAAAGGGAGTTGTAACAATGCGCCAGGTAAAGTGAAAGGTTACTCTCAGTTCGATTCCGTCAAAGAGTCGGTCAACGCCTATGTGATCAACCTGAACACGCATCCGGCTTACGCCTCTTTCCGTAAATCGCGCGCGCAGCTGCGTAAAGCGGATCAGGAAGTGACGGCGACGGCGATGATTCATAAGCTTAAGGGTTATTCAACGAAGGGACAGAGTTACAACAACTATCTGTTCGCGATGTACCAGGATAACCAGCGATTAATCGCAGCTCATATGTAATCCCGAACGCCTTCTGCAAAGAAGGCGTTTTTGTTTCTACCTTACCGCATCATACCAACACTTCACTGTTCAGATCGCGATACTCTTTCGGCGTAGTGTCGTACTCTTTCTTAAAGACAGAATAGAAATATTGCAGCGAAGGATAGCCGCACATCTGCGAGATTTCGTTGATCGACAGCGTCGTGGAAATCAACAGGCTGCGCGCTTTCTCCAGCTTTTCCGCGTGAATCACCGCGTGAATGGTCTCCCCCACTTCTTCTTTAAACCGCTTCTCCAGATTAGAACGTGAAATTCCGACCGCATCCAGAACCTGATCCACTTTAATGCCTTTGCAGGCGTGGTTACGGATATAGTGCATCGCCTGAATGACGGCGGGATCGGAGAGGGAGCGATAGTCTGTCGAACGGCGTTCAACGACGCGTACCGGGGGGACCAGAATGCGCTGAAGCGGCAGTTCCTCATTTGCCAGCAGGCGATGCAGCAGCTTTGCCGCCTGATAACCCATTTGCCTCGCGCCCTGAGCCACCGACGACAGCGCAACCCGTGACAGATAGCGGGTCAGTTCTTCGTTATCAATGCCAATGACGCACAGCTTTTCGGGTACCGGAATATGCAGGTGTTCGCAGACCTGAAGCACATGACGGGCGCGGGCGTCGGTGACCGCTATAATGCCCGTCTGTGGCGGCAGGGTTTGCAGCCAGTCTGCCAGCCGGTTCTGTGCGTGTTGCCAGAGTTCCGGCGCGGTTTCCAGTCCCTGATACACCACGCCACGATACTTTTCCTCCGCCACCAACTGGCGGAAGGCATGCTCGCGTTCAGCAGCCCAACGCTTTCCGCTGGAGGCGGGCAGGCCGTAAAAGGCAAAACGGTTGACACCTTTTTCTTTCAGGTGCAGAAAGGCGCTTTCAACGAGGGCATGGTTATCGGTGGCAATGTAATGGACGGGGGGATAATTTTCCGCCAGATGATAGGAGCCTCCGACACCGATGATGGGCACATGGACATCAACTAACAATCGCGCGATCTCGTCGTCGTCATAGTCAGCAATAACGCCGTCACCTAACCACTCTTTGATGTTATCAATACGGGCGCGGAAGTCCTCCTCTATGAAGATGTCCCATTCGGATTGCGAGGCTTGTAGATATTCACCGACCCCTTCCACAACCTGACGGTCGTAGGCTTTGTTGGCATTAAATAACAGGGTAATACGGTGACGTTTATCAAACATGTTTCTGTCTCTGCTCAATCTTTCATAAACGACAATGCCGGACAGGTGTGACCGGCATGAAAATAGCCCTATTTTTCTGCAGTTCAGGCGCGGCGTTTTGTCGCCGAATCCATCCACACTGCCAGCAACAGAATTGCGCCCTTCACGATGTACTGCCAGAACGTTGGGACATCCATCATACTCATTCCGTTGTCCAGAGAAGCCATAATAAATGCGCCCATGACCGCGCCTGCGACGCTGCCGACACCGCCAGCTAGGCTTGTTCCGCCAATGACGCAGGCGGCAATGGCATCCAGTTCAGCGATATTTCCCGCCGATGGTGACCCGGCACCGAGACGCGAACTGAGGATAAGCCCGGCAATCGCCACCATCAGACCGTTGATGGCAAATACCGCCAGCTTGGTCCGCGCGACGTTAATGCCGGAAAGACGGGCGGCCTCCAGATTGCCACCGATGGCATAAATACGTCGGCCAAATGCGGTTCGCGTGGCCATAAACATCCCGGCGAGCAGCAAGAACACCAGCAGCAGAACGGGCGTCGGCACGCCGCGATAATCATTCAGTAGCCAGATGGCACCTAACACAATGATGGCGGTCAACGCCTGGCGACCCACGACGCTGGTTGATGCCGGGGCACCGAGCCCCAGGGACTGCCGACGCATGCGTCCACGCCACTGCCAGCCGATAAACGCCATCAAACCGATCGCGCCGAGGGTGAAGCCCAACCCATTGGATAAGTAGCTTTGCCCAATTTGCGACATAGCAGAACTGGTCGGCGATACGGTTGTACCATTGGTGATGCCGATCAGGATACCGCGAAACGCCAGCATCCCGGCCAGAGTCACAATAAACGACGGGACTTTGCGGTAGGCGACCCACCAGCCATTCCAGGCGCCGAGCAGTAACCCCAGCGCCAGCGTTACAATAATGGTAAACGGCAGCGGCCAGCCCAGCCAGACGTCGCAGATAGCCGCGACGCCGCCCAGCAGTCCCATCATGGAACCGACAGAGAGATCGATTTCCGCTGAGATGATGACGAACACCATGCCGACCGCCAGGATCCCCGTAATCGCGGTCTGGCGGAGCAGGTTGGAGACGTTACGTGCGCTGAGATACGCACCGTCCGTTGTCCAGGTAAAGAACAGCATGATCACAATGATGGCCGCGATCATCACGAACACCTGGAGATTTAGCGATTTAACCCCGGGAAAAACGCCCGTCAGTGGGGCGGTGAGTTTGACTTCAGACGGATTGTTTTTCGACATGATGTTCGCTCCTCAAAGCGGCTTCCATCACCTGCTCTTGCGTCAGGTTATGATTGACCAGGTTGGCTTTCAGTTTTCCTTCGTGCATCACCAGAATGCGGTCGCTGAGCCCCAGAACTTCGGGCAGTTCCGACGAGATGACGATAACGGCGATGCCCTGCTGAACGAGCTGGTTAATGAGCTTGTAGATTTCATATTTCGCGCCGATGTCGATACCCCGGGTGGGCTCATCAAGGATGAGAATTTGCGGGTTGAGCAACAGGCAGCGCGCCAGAATCGCTTTTTGTTGATTCCCGCCGCTCAGACGTCCGATCGCCAGCTCAGGAGAGGAGGTTTTGACTTTCAGACGTTGCAGGGATTCGAGGATGCATTTGTGTTCGGCAGCATCGTCTAGCTGGCTCACCTTGCCGGTAAACTGATCGAGCGCGGCGAGAGTAATGTTTTTCCCCACCGCCATGACCGGCACAATGCCATCGCGCTTACGGTCCTCCGGGACCATAGCGATCCCGTGGGCGATGGCTTGCTGACAGTTGCGGATATTGACGGACTGGCCGTCAATCACGACTTCACCTTCCCAGCGTCCGGGCCATACGCCAAACAGACACTGAACAAGTTCTGTGCGTCCTGCGCCCACCAGACCGGCGATCCCCAGAATTTCACCGCGCTTAAGCGAGAAGGAGACGTCATTCACGCGCCGAATATGGCGATTGACGGGATGCCAGGCAGTGAGATGATCAACGCGTAAAATCTCTTCACCCATGGTGTGAGGTTCGCTGGGGTAGAGTGCGGTGAGCTCGCGACCAACCATCATGGTGATGATATCGTCTTCGCTCATGCCAGCCGCGTCGCGGGTGCCAATATGCTTGCCATCACGGATCACGCAGATCGTGTCGGAAATGGCCTTCACTTCGTTCAGCTTGTGTGAAATGTAGATGCAGGCGATATCGTGCTGTTGCAGATCGCGGATGATCTCCAGCAGCACGGTCGTTTCCTGCTCGGTGAGTGACGCTGTCGGCTCGTCCAGAATCAGCAGGCGCACCTGTTTATTCAGTGCTTTCGCAATTTCAACCAGCTGTTGCTGACCAAGTCCCAGATCGCCTACCCGGGTATCGGGAGAAATAGCCAGGCTGACCTGATTGAGCAATTTTTGGCAGCGCAGGGTCATCATGTCGTAATCAAGCACGCCATGACGGCTTATTTCGCTGCCGAGGAAAATATTCTCCAGCACGGTTAAGTGTTTAACCAGTGCTAGCTCCTGATGGATGATGGCAATTCCTTTGCGTTCGGTATCACGAATATGGTTGGCCTGCAGTGTTTCTCCGGCAAATGTAATTTCACCTTCGTAACTACCATGGGGATAAATACCGCACAGTACCTTCATCAGCGTCGATTTACCCGAGCCATTCTCGCCGCATAATGAAATAATTTCACCGGCATTCAGTCTGAGGCTGACGTTATCAATCGCCTTGACGACACCGAAGGTTTTGGTGATGTTCTTCATTTCAAGTAGACAGGACATAGCGACTCCGCAGTAGCCAATGAGAGATCCCGGCGTGATGGGAAATGCGCGCCCTCAGCGGTTGCCGGGGCGCTGCGCTTACAGTTCGCTCTGCTTATGGAATCCGTCTTTAATCACGGTCTCATTGATGTTGTTTTTGTTAACGTCAATCGGCGTCAATAAGCGGGAAGGGACATCTTTCAGACCGTTATTTAACGTAGCGTCGGCTTTAGGTTGCTGTCCGTTACCCAGTTCTACGGCGATTTCGGCGGCGGTATTGGCCAGCAGCGTAATCGGCTTATAGACGGTCATGGTTTGTGTTCCTGCGACAATGCGTTTGATACCCGCAAGGTCGGCGTCCTGACCTGAAATCGCCACTTTCCCTGAAAGCCCCTGCGCACTGAGCGCCTGAACCGCCCCGCCTGCCGTTGCGTCATTGGAGGCGACAACCGCGTCAATGTTGTTATTGTTCGCGGTTAAGGCGTTTTCCATTATTTTCAGCGCATTTTCCGGCAGCCAACCGTCAACCCATTGATCGCCCACCACCTTTATTTTTCCGGAATCGATATACGGTTTTAAGACTTTCATCTGCCCGGCGCGGAAGAGTTTGGCATTATTATCGACCGGCGAACCGCCCATCAGAAAATAATTTCCCTGAGGGACGCGCTCAACTAATGCCTGAGCCTGTAACTCACCCACTTTTTCGTTATCAAATGAAATATAGAAATCAATGTCAGCGTCATTGATCATGCGGTCATAAGCTAAAACTTTAATACCTTCCTGTTTCGCCTCTTTAACCACGTTACTTAATACTTGTCCGTTATAAGGAATAATAACGAGGACATCCACCCCTCGGTTGATCATATTTTCAATCTGCGACATCTGGGTTTCTTCATTCCCGTTCGCGGATTGCACAAAGACTTTAGCGCCAAGCGATTCGGCTTTGCTGACGAAAATATCGCGATCTTTCTGCCAGCGCTCGAGGCGCAGGTCATCAATCGCCATGCCGATTTTAATTTCTTTGGCATGTCCCGCCACGCTGGTAAGCAAAAGGGAGGTGCAGACAGTGAGTAAGAGATTCTTCATCTTCATAATCGTGATGCCTTTTGTTAGAGGGAGCAACAATAAAAGTAACAATCACAGCATAAGACGTTGCAGAATTTAGCAATTCATACGGGGAAGACAATTACAGATTTTTATCTTGCGGTTACGAAATTTGGTTTATTTCCTGAATTATGACCAGGATCTTACTTTTTACCGTGGGGACTGGATGTTGCATTTATGCCAGCAGAGTACCCATTTTTTGCAAATGGATATTTTTATTTTGCGAGGTGGCGCACACTTGTGAATTCTCTCAATAGCAGTGTGAAATAACATAATTGAGCAACGGGAATAGAGTGACCAATATTACGGCATGACCTATCACCGCCGTATTTCCTGATTATGGAGTTCATTATGCAGGCATATTTTGACCAACTCGATCGCGTTCGTTATGAAGGTTCCCAATCCACTAATCCGTTAGCATTCCGTCATTACAATCCTGATGAGATCGTTCTGGGCAAACGGATGGAAGATCATCTGCGTTTTGCGGCCTGCTATTGGCACACCTTCTGCTGGAACGGGGCTGATATGTTTGGTGTTGGGGCGTTTAATCGTCCGTGGCAGCAACCGGGCGATGCGCTGGCGCTGGCGAAACGTAAAGCTGATGTCGCGTTTGAGTTCTTCCACAAGCTGCATGTTCCGTTCTACTGCTTCCACGATGTTGATGTTTCGCCGGAAGGCGCGTCGCTAAAAGAGTACAAAAATAACTTTGCTCAAATGGTGGATGTGCTGGCTGAGAAGCAAGAACAGAGCGGCGTGAAGCTGCTATGGGGCACGGCAAACTGTTTCACCAACCCACGTTATGGCGCCGGGGCGGCCACGAACCCGGATCCGGAAGTCTTCAGTTGGGCGGCCACTCAGGTGGTGACAGCGATGGATGCCACGCACAAACTGGGCGGTGAAAACTATGTGCTGTGGGGGGGACGTGAAGGATACGAAACCTTGCTCAATACCGACCTGCGTCAGGAGCGTGAGCAAATTGGCCGCTTCATGCAGATGGTGGTTGAGCACAAACACAAAACGGGATTCCAGGGCACGCTGTTGATCGAGCCGAAACCACAGGAACCGACCAAGCATCAGTATGACTACGATGCGTCGACCGTTTACGGCTTCCTCAAGCAGTTCGGTCTGGAAAAAGAGATCAAACTGAATATCGAGGCTAACCACGCGACGCTGGCGGGCCACTCATTCCACCACGAAATCGCGACGGCAATTGCGCTGGGTCTGTTCGGCTCTGTGGATGCCAACCGGGGGGACGCACAGCTGGGCTGGGATACCGACCAGTTCCCGAACAGCGTAGAAGAGAACGCGCTGGTGATGTATGAAATTCTCAAAGCGGGCGGTTTCACCACCGGTGGTCTGAATTTTGACGCCAAAGTGCGCCGTCAGAGTACAGATAAGTACGATCTGTTTTATGGCCACATCGGCGCGATGGACACGATGGCACTGTCGCTGAAAATCGCGGCACGCATGATTGAGGGTGGCGAACTGGATAAGCGCGTCGCGAAGCGTTATGCCGGCTGGAGTAGCGAACTGGGTCAGCAGATCCTGAAAGGACAGATGTCGCTAAGCGAACTGGCGCATTATGCTGAACAGCACAACCTGGCACCGGTACATCAGAGCGGCCATCAGGAGCAGTTGGAAAACCTGGTGAATCATTACCTGTTCGATAAGTAATCGACGTCACCGGGTGACGCAGTGCTTTCCCGGTCGGTTGTTTTTTACAGGCCCGGTGAGCATTGTGTCACCGGGCATTTTCAGTTTAAGGAACCCACTTTATGTATATCGGGATCGATCTTGGCACCTCGGGCGTGAAAGCGATTTTGCTCAATGAGCAAGGCGAGGTGGTCGCATCGCAAACGGAAAAACTCACTGTCTCCCGTCCTCATCCGCTCTGGTCGGAACAAGATCCCGAACAGTGGTGGCTGGCGACGGACCGCGCCCTGAAGGCGCTGGGCAAACAGCATTCATTAAGCAAAGTAAAAGCGCTGGGGATTGCCGGGCAGATGCACGGCGCGACGTTGCTCGACAGCCAGCAGCAGGTACTGCGACCGGCCATTCTGTGGAATGACGGACGCTGTGGCGAGGAGTGCGCGTTGCTGGAGTCAATGGTGCCGCAGTCGCGGGCTATCACCGGTAACCTGATGATGCCTGGATTCACAGCACCGAAGCTGCTGTGGGTACAGCGTCACGAGCCTGCGGTTTTCCGCCAGGTAGCGAAAGTGCTGCTGCCAAAAGATTATCTGCGTTTACGCATGACGGGTGAGTTTGCCAGCGACATGTCTGATGCCGCGGGAACGATGTGGCTGGATGTGGAAAAACGTGACTGGAGTGACGTGATGCTGAATGCCTGTGGCCTGACTCGTGACCATATGCCCGCGCTATTCGAAGGGAGTGAGATTACCGGCAGGTTGCTGCCTGATGTCGCAATGGCGTGGGATATGCCTGCGGTTTCTGTTGTTGCGGGCGGTGGCGACAATGCCGCAGGTGCGGTGGGCGTGGGAATGTTCAACGCCGATCAGGCCATGCTGTCTCTGGGGACGTCCGGCGTCTATTTTGCCGTTAGCGACGGTTTCCTGAGCAAGCCCGAAAGCGCGGTACACAGTTTTTGCCATGCGTTGCCTGAGCGCTGGCATCTGATGTCGGTGATGTTAAGTGCGGCCTCCTGTCTGGACTGGGCGGCGACGTTAACCGGTCTGGTGACGGTGCCGGCGCTGATTGATGCGGCGCAGCAGGCTGATGATGCCGCAGACCCCATCTGGTTTCTGCCGTACCTTTCAGGTGAGCGTACGCCGCATAACAATCCTCAGGCGAAAGGCGTTTTCTTTGGTCTGACCCATCAGCATGGGCCTGCTGAACTGGCGCGCGCGGTGCTGGAAGGGGTGGGCTATGCGTTGGCTGACGGGATGGACGTGGTACACGCCTGTGGCGTTAAGCCGCGTAGCATCACGCTGATCGGCGGTGGTGCACGCAGCGCGTACTGGCGGCAGATGCTGGCGGATATCAGCGGTCTGCAACTGGATTATCGCACCGGTGGCGACGTGGGGCCGGCGCTGGGCGCCGCCCGTCTGGCGCAAATAGCGATGAACCCGGAGAGATCGTTAGTGGAACTGTTGCCACAACTCTCGCTTGAGCAGACGCATATGCCCGATGCGCAACGTCATAGCGTTTATCAACAGCGCCGCGAAATCTTCCGTCGTCTTTATCAGCAATTACTTCCACTCATGTCCTGAGCCTGAATCCCTCCTGGTCGCAGGAGGGATTTATCTAATCGATAAGAAAATCAAAATAATAGATTAATCGCATGAATGAATTCTGAATTCTCCTGCTGACACTATTTTTCGTTGTTGTCTTTACGGGGTTGTCCCTACTCTGATCCCCTATTGGATAAGGGGACTCAGTGAAAAGCTCAACGTTGATTTCATGGTTGTTGCTCATTTCCGGCATATCGACTTACGTTATCGGCTTATGGATGGCATGTCCGTCACTGAGCGGAAAGGGCTATTTTCTCAGTATCCTGGTGACCGCAATGTTTGTTACGTACGTTTATCTGCGTGAGGCTATGCGCGAGCAACTCGACGACCGCTTTGTCTCCACATGTCAAATGGTGGCGCTGATTACGCTTGGCTTATTTCTGGTTGGGATTATCAATGCGCCGCTTTCGCTGAGTGAACGGGCAGTCTATCTCGTGGCGCTGTGCGTGAGTTTGCAGGGATTCGTACGCGTGGTTCGGGTTAAATAAAAGGAGATCACATTGCTGTGGTGCTGTCTGGTCTGCTATCTGCTTCGCCGCCTGAAACGGCGTTCGGTCTAATTTCCCCCAATGCCCGGTTCAAAAGACCGGGCATTTCAACGTCAACTGACCAGTCTGCGCGTATCGAGTCGTTGTAACAGCATTGAAAGCAGTAAACTGCCTGCGAGGGTGGCGCTAAAGATCCACAGTATATCCAGCGGTGGCCAGCGTTTGATGTCCAGTCCGCCAGTGCGTAACGCATGAATAATGAGCGCATGAAAACCATAAATGCCGAGCGAATGGCGGGAGATCAATCCCAGGCCAGGGACGGTTTGTGTGTTCAGCGTGTTTTTGACCAGAGTAAGCAGTGTGACGGCGCAGATAAAAACCATCGGCCCGCAATAGAGATACCAGGTATCGGCAAAATTACCGCGCCACTGCAATTCATGCAGCGTCCCACGAGATATAACCCACACCGCAACCACGAAAAGCCCCGCGCTTAGCCAGGAAAGCGCACTTTTTTGCGTCTCCATCATGCCAATGGCGCGCCCCAGCATTCCGTACAGAATGTAGTAAAAGGTATCGCCGTTGATATACAAATTAATGGGGAGCCACTCGAACCCGCCCACTTTTTGCGACACGGTGTTTGGGTTGGCGAGAATGCCAATGACCACCATCAGCACCAGCAGCATTTTGCCGCTGACGTTTTTTACCTGAATCAGCGGTGAGACCAGGTAGATTACGGCAATCGCGAAGAAAAACCACAGGTGATAAAACACCGGCTTTTGCAGCAGGTTTTTTAAGGAGAGTCCGGCGTTAATCGAGGTAAATAGCGTGATGTAGAGCAGGGCGACGGCGCTGTAGAACAGCAGGCACAGCGCGATGCGTAAAAAATGGCGCGATTGCGCGCTGCGCTCGCCAAAAAAGAGATAGCCCGAAATCATAAAAAACAGCGGTACGCTGACGCGGGATGCCGAATTCAGTATGTTGGCAAGATCCCAGTTAACGGAACTGACGCTCTGTGCATTTGTAATGTACCAGGTTGTGGTGTGAATCATCACCACCATCAGACAGGCGATCCCTCGCAGGTTATCAATCCAGAAAATTTTGGGCTGCATCAGTTCCTCTGTTTTCGTTTCAAAAATGCTCTGACTCACATTTTGTCAGCCTGTCTCGCTGGATTAATCTGAGTTTTTACACTAAAGCTTGTGATGGTCCGATGAGATTCGCAAAATGCGTCTGCCACACCGAACGTAATAATAATAAGACTGATCAGTAAATTAGGCGGTAATAAAATGATGATGAAATCTTTCTTTCCAGCAATGGTGATGCTTCTGCTGGCAGGATGTACAACCTCTCAACAACCGCCGATGCAAAAGGCGCAGAAAGCGAAAGTCAGCCCCACGCGCACGCTGGATATGGAAGCGTTGTGCAAGGATCAGGCCGCGCGGCGCTATAACACCGGCACGCAGAAAATTGATGTCACGGGCTTTGAACAATTTCAGGGGAGTTATGAGATGCGCGGTGCTACCTTCCGTAAAGAGAGTTTTGTCTGCTCTTTTGACGCGGATGGGCAGTTTTTACATCTTTCCATGCGCTGAGTCCTGCCTTTTTCCCGTTTCGTACTGTATATCTTGCAGTCAGCGGGTATACTGATCCCTTCCTTTTAAAACCACACGTATCCAGCACGAAATACTATGCAAAAGTTTGATACCAAGACCTTCCAGGGCCTGATCCTGACATTACAGGATTACTGGGCTCGCCAGGGCTGCACCATTGTTCAACCTTTGGACATGGAAGTGGGCGCAGGTACCTCGCACCCGATGACCAGCCTGCGCGCGTTGGGGCCAGAACCGATGGCAACCGCGTATGTGCAACCTTCTCGTCGTCCCACTGATGGACGCTACGGCGAAAACCCAAACCGTTTACAGCACTACTATCAGTTCCAGGTGGTGATTAAGCCCTCTCCGGACAACATCCAGGAGCTGTATCTCGGGTCGCTGAAAGAGCTGGGCATGGACCCCACCATTCACGACATTCGGTTCGTGGAAGATAACTGGGAAAACCCAACGCTGGGTGCCTGGGGTCTGGGCTGGGAAGTGTGGCTGAACGGGATGGAAGTGACGCAGTTCACTTACTTCCAGCAGGTTGGCGGACTGGAATGTAAGCCGATCACCGGTGAAATCACCTATGGTCTGGAACGTCTGGCGATGTACATTCAGGGCGTAGACAGCGTTTACGACCTGGTCTGGAGCGACGGCCCGTTGGGTAAAACCACTTACGGCGACGTGTTCCATCAGAACGAAGTGGAGCAATCCACCTACAACTTCGAATACGCGGATGTGGACTTCCTGTTCACCTGCTTTGAGCAGTACGAGAAAGAAGCGCAGCAACTGCTGGCGCTGGAAACCCCACTGCCGCTGCCTGCCTACGAGCGTATTCTGAAGGCCGCCCATAGCTTCAACCTGCTGGATGCGCGTAAGGCCATCTCCGTCACTGAACGTCAGCGCTACATTCTGCGTATTCGTACCCTGACAAAAGCGGTGGCAGAAGCTTACTACGCGTCCCGTGAAGCCCTCGGCTTCCCGATGTGCAATAAAGACAAATAAGAGGCGGCCATGTCTGAGAAAACTTTCCTGGTGGAAATCGGCACTGAAGAGCTGCCACCAAAAGCCCTGCGCAGCCTGGCGGAATCTTTTGCTGCGAATGTGACTGCGGAGCTGGACAACGCCGGCATCGCACACGGTCAAGTCGAATGGTTTGCGGCGCCGCGTCGTCTGGCGCTGAAAATCGCTAATCTGGCAGAATCCCAGCCCGATCGCGAAGTTGAAAAACGCGGTCCGGCGATTGCCCAGGCATTTGATGCCGAAGGCAAACCGAGCAAAGCAGCAGAAGGCTGGGCTCGGGGTTGTGGCATTACCGTTGATCAGGCCGAGCGCCTGACGACTGATAAAGGCGAATGGCTGCTGTATCGTGCGCTCGTGAAAGGCGAAAGCGCCGAAGCACTGCTGCCGAACATGGTAGCCACGTCGCTGGCGAAACTGCCGATCCCGAAACTGATGCGCTGGGGAGCGAGCGACGTGCACTTCGTGCGTCCGGTACACACCGTCACCCTGCTGCTGGGCGACAAAGTCATTCCGGCAACCATTTTGGGTATCCAGTCCGATCGCGTCATTCGCGGCCATCGCTTTATGGGCGAGCCGGAATTTACCATCGACAATGCCGACCAGTATCCGCAGATCCTGCTGGAGCGCGGTAAGGTCATTGCCGACTACGAACAGCGTAAAGCCAAAATCAAAGCGGATGCGGAAGACGCGGCGCGCACCATTGGCGGGAATGCCGATCTGAGCGAAAGTCTGCTGGAAGAAGTGACTTCGCTGGTGGAATGGCCCGTCGTACTGACGGCGAAATTCGAAGAGAAATTCCTCGCGGTACCTTCTGAAGCGCTGGTGTACACCATGAAAGGTGACCAGAAGTACTTCCCGGTCTACGCCAACGACGGCAAATTGCTGCCGAACTTTATCTTCGTTGCGAATATCGAATCGAAAGATCCACAGCAAATCATCTCCGGTAACGAGAAGGTGGTGCGCCCGCGTCTGGCGGATGCCGAGTTCTTCTTTAATACCGACCGTAAAAAACGTCTGGAAGACAATCTGCCGCGTCTGCAAACCGTGCTGTTCCAGCAGCAACTGGGTACGTTGCGCGACAAGACCGATCGTATTCAGGCGCTGGCGGGCTGGATTGCTGGTCAGATAGGCGCAGACGTTAACCATGCTACCCGCGCGGGCCTGCTGTCGAAGTGTGACCTGATGACCAACATGGTCTTCGAGTTCACCGACACCCAGGGCGTGATGGGCATGCACTACGCCCGCCACGATGGTGAAGCGGAAGATGTCGCTGTTGCCCTGAACGAACAGTATCAGCCGCGCTTTGCCGGTGATGACCTGCCGTCTAACCCGGTTGCCTGCGCACTGGCGATTGCGGACAAGATGGATACCCTGGCGGGTATCTTCGGTATCGGTCAGCACCCGAAAGGGGACAAAGACCCGTTCGCCCTGCGTCGTGCTGCGCTGGGTGTGCTGCGCATTATCGTTGAGAAGAACCTGAACCTCGACCTGCAGACGCTGACCGAAGAAGCGGTGCGTCTGTACGGTGACAAGCTGACCAACGCTAACGTCGTTGATGACGTCATCGACTTCATGCTCGGCCGCTTCCGCGCCTGGTATCAGGATGAAGGCTACACGGTGGATACCATCCAGGCGGTACTGGCGCGTCGTCCGACTCGCCCGGCAGATTTCGATGCGCGTATGAAGGCGGTCTCCCACTTCCGCACTCTGGAAGCGGCCTCTGCGCTGGCGGCTGCCAATAAGCGTGTTTCCAACATTCTGGCGAAGTCTGATGAGACGCTGAACGAGCGTGTTAACGCCGCGACGCTGAAAGAGCCGGAAGAGATCGCGCTGGCGATGCAGGTTGTCGTGCTGCGTGACAAGCTTGAACCGTACTTTGCCGAAGGTCGTTACCAGGACGCGCTGGTGGAACTGGCTGAACTCCGTGAGCCGGTTGATTTATTCTTCGAAAAAGTGATGGTGAACGTCGAGGATAAAGACCTGCGTATTAACCGTCTCTCGATGCTTGAAAAACTGCGCGAGCTGTTCCTGCGCGTGGCGGATATTTCGCTGCTGCAATAAGCGTAGTGCCAGCAATAAAAACCTGCCGTTGGGCAGGTTTTTTTATGGGTTCAGTTTGGGCAGCGCTGTCTGCGCGCTTACTGCAACTGCAGTTCCGTCAGACAGGTCTGGCTGTCATCCTTCGTGGCAATCGCGTGTGACGCCGTTTTGCCGTTGTAGCTCACTTCTATTGTCCCTTCGATGTTGCGCGGCAACCAGACGCCGATAAACCCGTTCTGATAGCTTTTGATGGGTTTCTGAATCAACACATCGCCTTTCTTATCCGTCACTTTAACGTTGAACGTGGTATCCGGCATTTCACCCTGACAGCCGGAAAGGCTGTGGTTAAAGCACGGGTGCGTCTGTTGTTGGTAAGGCGCAAAGGAGAGATAGAACTTTTCGCCCAGCGGCAGGGTATACATCTGCCCATCAGAGGCGAGTTTTAACTCGGTACTGGTGATGGAAGCCGAATACGGTAGCGGACGGGACTGCGGCGTTTGATCGATGGTATCCACGATCTGTTCGACTGACTTACCGGCAAGACCATGTTCGGCAAGGAACGCGGCTTCTGGTGATGCAGCAAATGCGGTGCTGCTGGCGAGTAAACCTAACGTAAGGAACAAAGGGAGTCTGGACATAGTGTCAATTCCATGTGTAAAACAAGGTTTTTACTATAAAGCTTACCCTTAGGGAAAGGTCAAAGCCTGGACAGGTAAAGTAATGCAAAGAAGGGGAATGGGGATGGCAAAAGGTGGGAGAGAGATAAAAAAAATCCCCGCCGTCTGGCAGGGATCTTGAATTCTGAGCTTATGTAAGCTTACAGGCTGGTTACGTTACCAGCTGCCGGGCCTTTAGCGCCGCTTTCGATGGTGAAGGAAACTTTCTGACCTTCATCCAGAGATTTGTAGCCTTCGTTCTGGATAGCAGAGAAGTGTACGAACACGTCTTTAGAGCCATCGTCAGGAGTGATGAAGCCGAAACCTTTGTCAGCGTTGAACCATTTTACGATACCAGTCATTTTACCGGACATAGTGTATTACCTTTTAAAAAATAAGTGTGCCTTTCGGCGATATGGCGTGCTCTACAGATTTTTTAAGCGTTAAGGAAATGCGCACTACGAGGGGTATCAACGATAACTCTTGAAGGGGACTACCTTACTAAACTGCTTTAATGGTCTGTACGTCAAACCGTGGGACGCATTAACTCATGTAACGCCAGTTGATGCAACTGTTATTTTGCTCCTGGTGGGTTAAGTGGTCAGAAAACGGCCCTGTATCAGGACCGTTCATTAATCATTGTCGACTACTCCATCAACTGCTTACTCAATGCCGGGTTAGCCTGTATCAGGCGCATCAGCTTCAATTCCGTACTGGAGGGTTTAACGCGTTTTGATTCCCACTCCTGTACCAGTGCAACCGTTACGCCTAACGCTCTGGCGAAATCATCTGTTTTAAGTCCACTCCCTCGTCGTAGCTGTTCAACTTCGCTAAAGGGGCTTGGCTTATTTGTCAGGGTGATTCTTGATGATTCTTCTTTAAAAACAATTTGTTCCAGGCTGCTCAGCAGCTCAAACATAGGATCTTTAGATTCCATTGAGAACTCCTCTAAATCACACTGCGGGATCGTGAATTTCATCGAAGCCAGTTAAGAATAGTCGCAAAAGAGAAAGTATGGAGGGCGTCACATTTTCAGGGGAGAGAAAGACTCGTTTCAGCGACGAGGGGAAGGCGGATGAGTAGCCTGCTAAAGATCTGATAACGGGCGCTATATCACGCGTGACAGAGAGAATTGTAAAGATTACGAAAATCTGACTATTTCCTGGCAGGTTGTTACCTGCCAGGAAGGGGAGATCAGGCTTTTTGCGCGGCGTGAGTCGGCGATTCTGCCAGTGTTGAGGAAGTAGAGAGCTGGCGTTTACCAGCCCAGTATTTCACCATTAAGGCAAATGCAGAAACCAGTGCCGGAATCGCAAGGAATGTGAAGATGGTTTCAAACGCGAGCTGTGCCTGCATCAGGAAGGCACCGCTAAACGCACCGAGAATGCCACCAAAACGGCCCAGACCTAACATCCATGCCACGCCGGTCGCACGGCCCTGCGTGGGGTAAAAACCTGCCGCCAGCGCGGGCATGGACGATTGTGCGCCATTCATGATCGTCCCGGCGATAAAGACCATCACTCCCATGAGCACCAGGCTGCTGGTGGAGAACCCTACCAGGCAGACGAACACCCCGGTCAGCAACCAACCGACCGCGACCACTTTGTTCGGGTTGAGTTTGTCCATCAGCGCACCCAGCACCAGGACGCCAATCCCGCCGCCCAGCGGGAACAGGGCGGTTATGATGGACGCCTGACTCAGCGTGGCCCCCGTTTCACGGATCAGCAGCGGTAGCCAACTGGTCAGCAGATAGAAGATCAGCAATCCCATAAAGTAGGTCAGACACAGCATCACCGTGCCCAGCGCGTAACGCGGCGAGAAGATGACGCCCAGTGCCGATTTCTCTTTAATCTGGCCGGTTTCACGCAGGACAAAGTGCGTTGCTTCCGGCAGCGGGGCGATACGGCGCAGAATGGTGCCTATCTGCTGTTGTGATTTGTTCTTTACGACCAGATAACGGGCGGATTCTGGCAGCAGGAAGATCAGCACCACCGCCAGCGCCAACGGCATCACGCCGCCGAGGATCAGCACGCTTTGCCAGCCGTAATGCGGAATTAACCACGCGGAAATAAACCCGCCCATCGACGACCCAATCGGGAATCCGACGAACATCAGATTCACCAGCAGCGCACGGCGGCGTTCAGGCGCATATTCACTCATCAGGGTTGCGGCATTGGGCATCGCCGCCCCCAGGCCCAGACCGGTTAAAAAGCGCAGTGCCGTCAGTTGGTTCAGCGTGCCGGCAAAGGCGGTGAGCAGGCTGAAGCCGCCAAACACCAGAATCGACATGATCAGGACTTTTTTGCGACCGATACGATCGGCCAGTGGACCCGCAGTGAGCGCTCCCACGGCGAGACCAACCAGCGCCGCGCTCATGACCGGGCCGAGTGCGGATTTTTCAACCCCCCACTCCTGAACGAGATCGGAGGCGATGAACCCAATAATCGCGGTATCGAACCCGTCCATCGCGACGGTCACAAAACACAGCACGAGGATCATCCACTGGTATTTTGAAAAGGGATGCTCGTTAATAAACGCTTGAATATCAGTTGTTCTGTTTGTCATGCGGTCATTCCTGCGAAAGCAACGCGGGGGACAGAGGGCGTTTTTATTTTCTCCACCGCTAGCGTTTGGATTAATTGTGCGATTATCGAACGTTTATTCGGTAATCGTTCAACTAATCAAAACATCGAAGTCCTTGTTCGGCAATCATCCTGCCGTGGTAAACGTGCGATAATCGTACGAATTGCCCCTGCACTGGCTTTGCTAACGATGAAACTCTATTAAAATCATAGGACTACTTCATGGTAATACCCCCGCGGCAGAGGCGGTAAATGTGATGCGATTAACAATAAAGCAACAAATCAACGATCGTCGTTCCGCCATGCGAATTTCCGCCACAAGATTACGCGTAAGGGGTATCCTGCGAGCCTGACCTGGACTATCCTTGTAAGCCGTAAGGCACGCGTGTTGCGTTGTGCGCATTTTTGGGTGAAAGGAGTATTAAAATGGCGACAGGTAAGTCCTGCTCTCGCTGGTTTGCGCCTCTTGCGGCGTTATTAATGGTAGTTAGCCTGAGTGGGTGTTTTGATAAAGAAGGCGATCAGCGTAAGGCATTTGTCGATTTTCTACAGAATACGGTGATGCGTAGCGGCGAGCGTCTACCCACCCTGACTGCCGATCAGAAAAAACAGTTCGGCCCGTTTGTTTCTGATTACGCCATTCTGTATGGCTACTCGCAGCAGGTGAATCAGGCGATGGATTCCGCGTTGCGTCCGGTCGTTGATAGCGTTAACGCCATCCGTGTGCCACAGGATTATGTGACACAACGTGGGCCGCTACGTGACCTGAACGGTTCTCTCGGCGTACTGGGCCAGCAACTGCAAAATGCGAAACTACAGGCGGATGCGGCGCATGGCGCACTGAAACAGACCGATGACCTGAAGCCGGTGTTTGATCAGGTGTATAAGAAAGTGGTGACGACGCCAGCAGACGCGTTACAGCCGCTGATCCCAGCCGCACAGATCTTCACTCAGCAGTTGGTCCAGGTGGGTGACTTTGTCGCGCAGCAGGATACGCAGGTTAGCTTTGTGGCGAATGGTATTCAGTTCCCGACTTCGCAACAGGCAAGTCAGTACAACACATTGATTGGGCCGTTGGCCTCGCAGCATCAGGCATTTAATCAGGCCTGGACTGCGGCGGTAAACGCCATCCAGTGATGAAGTTGCCGGGCAGGCGATAGCGCCTCCCGGCCGTTTTGTTATCCTGCTACCTGCGGGTTCACGCAGTTCTTCTCGACCTTCCCTTGCAGTGCATCAATCAGGTTATCTACCGCGCAGGCCGCCATGTTATAGCGCGTTTCATGCGTAGCCGAACCAATGTGCGGCACCGCCACGACGTTGTTCAGCGACAGCAGCGGCGAGTCAACCGGCAGTGGCTCCTGTTCAAACACATCCAGTCCAGCAGCATGGATCTCGCCCTTTTGCAGCGCGGCAATCAGCGCATTTTCATCGACGACCGGACCGCGCCCGGCGTTGATGAAGATGGCAGAGGACTTCATTTTGGCGAACTGTTCTGCCCCAAACAGATGATGGGTCTCGTCGGTCAGCGGCAGGATCAGGCAGACAAAGTCCGATTCCTGCAGCAGCGTATCGAGATCGCAGTAGCGGGCGTTGAAGCGTTCTTCCGCTTCCTGATGGTGACGGCGGGCGTTGTAGAGAATCGGCATGTTGAAGCCGAAGTGGGCGCGCTGCGCCAGCGCAAGGCCAATGCGTCCCATACCGACAATACCCAGCGTTTTGTGGTGCACATCGATACCAAACCAGTCGGGACCAATGCTGGAGGTCCATTCGCCGACCTTCACACGCTCGGCCACTTCCACGACACGGCGAGCGGTCGACAGCACCAGCGCCATGATTGTATCGGCGACGGTCTCCGTCAGCACGGTAGGCGTATGCATCAGCAGCACCTTGCGTGCGTTCAGCGCATCCACATCGAAATTGTCATACCCCACGGAGATCGTTGAGGTCGCGCGGAGCTTAGGCATTTTCTCCAGCAGCGCGGTATCGACGGTTTGGCTGGAGCCCAGCAGACCTTCGGCACTGGCAAAGGCTTGCGCGTGTTGTTCAACCGTCTGCGGACTCAGGTTCGGCACCTGCGTGACGGTGAAATGTTCTTCCAGGCGATGCAGTAAATCGTCGGGTAACGCTTTGTAGAGAATAATGGACGGCTTCATACGACTCTCCATGAGGTAAAGTTTACGCGTGGCGTGCGCCAACCGGTACTTGCTGATTATTCGCGGGTTTGACGACTAAAGTTAGCCATACTGAGGCGAAAAGCGCCACCCCCATAAAAATGTACGAGGCGGATGGACTGCCGGTCGCGCCGTTGAGGTAACCGACAAACCAGGAGCCGAGGAACGATCCGAGCGCGCCCATACTGTTGATCAGCGCCATCGCGCCGCCGGCAACGTTGCGTGGCAACATCTCCGGAATAATGGCGAAAAACGGGCCATATGGGGCGTACATCGCCGCGCCGGCAATCACAAGCAGGGTATAAGACGCCCAGAAGTTATTCGTGCCAACGGCCCAGGAACCGATAAAGGCGAACGCAGCAATCAGCAGCAGGGGCCAGACGAACAGCTTACGATTCTGTAGTTTATCCGAGGCCCAGGAGGCAACAATCATCGCCACGGTGGCCGCCAGATACGGTACGGAAGAGAGCCAGCCCACTTCGACCATCCCCAGATTCGCGCCGCCTTCGCGGATGATTGACGGCAACCACAGCACGAAGCCGTAGACGCCAATACTCCAGGTGAAGTACTGCATGCAAAGCAGGATAACGTTGCGGGAGCGGAATGCTTCGCTGTAGTTGCGTACCGCCTTAATGCCCTGCTGCTCTTGTTCGAGTTGCGTTTGCAGCGCCGTTTTTTCTGACTCGGTCAGCCAGCCGACCTGCGCCGGTTTATCTTTCACCAGCACCCACCAGCAAAAGGCCCACAGGATGGCGGGAACCCCTTCGATGATGAACATCTCACGCCAGCCGAGCGCCTGGATCAGGTAACCGGACACCACCGACATCCACAGGACCGTTACCGGGTTACCGAGGATCAGGAAGGTATTCGCCCGCGAACGCTCCGATTTTGTAAACCAGTTACTGATGTAAATCAGCATCGCTGGCATAACAGCGGCTTCTACCACCCCGAGAATAAAGCGAATGGCGGCGAGTGCCGGGATATTGCTGACCATCCCGGTTAGCGATGCGCAACCCCCCCATAAAATCAGGCAGACAAAGATCAGCTTGCGCACGCTCCGGCGTTCGGCATACACCGCGCCGGGGATCTGAAAGAAGAAATAGCCGAGAAAGAACAGGGCGCCGAGCAGGGATGAGATCCCTTTGGTGATGCCGAGATCTTCGTTAATGCCCGCAGCGGAGGCGAAGCTGAAGTTTGCACGGTCAAGATACGCCAGGCTATACGTGATAAACACGATAGGCATGATGTACCACCAGCGTTTTGCTGCATTTGTTGAGTTTGCCATAATCAACCTCTGTTGTTTCTGCCGCCGCTGTCTGTAGGGTACAGGGGGCCGTTATCATTACGTAACGCGTTATTCGCCTAACGTTTCACGTGTGGGTAAACCTTCGCTGTCGCCCTGTACCTGAATGGCCAGCGCGCCAATTTTGTTGCCGCGTGTGACGGCCTGATGCAGCGTCCGGCCTTCCAGCAGGGCGCTGATGACGCCGACCGCAAAGCCATCGCCGGCACCGACCGTATCGACCACGTTGTCTACTTTTACCGGAGCGACACTGCCTTTTTCGCCGTCGGCGGTTTTATACCAGGCACCGTCTGCGCCCGTTTTCAGCACCACGGCTTTCACGCCGTGGCGGAGATAGAAATCCGCAATCCCTTCCGGCGTCTGTTGTCCGGTTAAAATCATCCCTTCTTTAAGACCGGGTAACACCCAGTCGGCCTGGAACGCGAGACGGTTCAGTTTCTCAATCATCTCCGCTTCACTTTTCCACAGCACCGGACGCAGGTTGGGGTCAAAAGAGAGCGTTTTACCCTGCGCTTTCATGGTGCGCGCCGTGTGTGCCAGCAGTTCATAAGCGCTGGCGGAAAGTGCTGCTGCGACACCGCTAAGATGCAGATGGCGGGCCGCGGAGAAGTACGCTTCGTTGTAATCCGCCACGGAAAGGTGGCTGGCTGCGGAGCCTTTGCGGAAGTATTCCACAATGGGATCGGTTCCATTTTCAACTTTAGATTTCAACTGAAAGCCTGTAGCGTAGCGCTCATCCAGCGTCACGCCTTGCGCATCAATACCCTCTTTTTTCAGCGAGTTGAGAACAAAACGACCAAAGCTGTCATTACCTACGCGGCTCACCCAGCCCACCTTCATACCCAGTCGCGCCAGGCCTGTGGCAACGTTCAGTTCGGCACCGGCGACGCGCTTGATAAACGGCTCGACCTCGGCCAGATCGCCGGTCTGTGTCGCAACAAACATCGCCATCGCTTCGCCGATGGTGATGACATCCAGTGAATGCTTCATGCCTTACTCCTTACGTAACAAATCGACGTAGCGGCGAGTGACCGCAGTCAGGTCGGCCCCTTCCAGTGGAAATTCAATGCCGCGTGGAACGTCGGTGGGCAATTGGTTGAGCAGCCCGAGCCAGCGAGGCTCGGCGTCGTCCGGGGGAATCGCGCGATAGCTGTCATGGTGCGCGGTGGCGGCTTTGACGTGAACATAACCGACTGATGCGGCCAGTTGACGAGCGGCCTCTTCCGGCGAATCGCCCACCCACAGCCAGTTGCCCATATCAAACGTCAGTTGTACCGGCAGCGCATGTTGCTGACTGGCGGCGTTAAAACGTTGCATCGGAGCCAGTCGTCCGCAGGCGGTCTGGTCATTTTCGACCACCAGAGCCATACCGCTGCTTTCCAGCCAGTCGCGCAGGGTGTCAAACTGATCTGCGTGGACGAAATGGCCCAGAGAAACCTTCAGCCACAGCGCGCGCAGCGTTTGCGCTTCCTGAAGCAGAGACGGCAGTTGCGGATTAAGGCGGCCATCTTCCATGAACAGCGGTTGTGGCGCGGAATAGCAGGCCAGCAGATCGACGCGTTCGATGGCTGCAGCCAGTGTGGTCAGGGCGCTGAGTTCAGCGTCAGTAAACAGTTCACGGCGAATCTCGACGCCGTCTGCGCCTGCACCGGCAATGACCGGCAGCATCGCGGTTTGTCCGCCGGCAGCGCGGACGGTGTCGTAGCCATAGGCGGCGGTGACCACCATAATTTTTCTCTGCATGGGAACTCCAGAACTAACGCTATTGTGATTACGCTAGATGGAACCGGTTCCAAAGAAAAGCATCATGTGTCGAAATTATGATCACCATCACGAAGGAAAATTAGCGGGCGGTGGAACCGCGAACGATCAGTTCGCCGGAAAAAACCTGTTCATGGATGGCATCGCTACCGCCTTCGATCCGGCGTACCACCTGTTCGACGGCGGCATAACCAATCTGCCATGTGGGCTGTTTCATGGTCGTAATCCCGACGCCTGCCAGTTCGGCCCATTCCAGCTCATCAAACCCCAGCAGGCCGATATCGCTGCCCCAGTTGAGGCCAATGCGTTTCAGCGAGCGGGCGACCTGAAGGGTGAGCGCGCCGTTAGCGGAGATCACCGCCTTACGCATCCCGCGATGCTGCTGGTGGAACTGACGTAAAGTGTTATCGAGCTGCGTATTCTCGCTGAGCGGGACTTCGGCGTTTTCGGCGACAACGCCCGGATAGCGCGCCAGCGTTGCCCGAAAAGCACTCAGTCGTTCACGGCGGGTATTGACCATGCCCAGCGGTTCACTGAGAAACAGCAGGGCCTCAAAGCCTTGTTCAATCAGGTGTTCGGTGGCCGTGGTGGCGGCCTGGGTGTTGTCCAGTCCGACGACGTCGCAGGCGAAGTCAGGGATTTTGCGATCGATAAGTACCATCGGCAACGCAGACTGTTGCAGGCGATTCAGCCCCTCTTCGCGCATCCCCACGGCGTTGACCACGATGCCTTCTACCTGATAACTGCGCAGCAGATCGAGATAGTGCAGTTCCTGGTTCACCTCGTTATTGGTGTTACAGACCAGCGGCGTAAAGCCTTTCTCGCGACAGGCGGCTTCGATACCGCTTAAGACGTGGACGGAATAGGGGTTGGTGATATCGGCAATGATCAGGCCAATCAGGCGGGTACGACCTCGTTTCAGGCCGCGAGCCATCAGGCTGGGGCGATAGTCGAGATCGGCAATGGCTTTTTCAATACGCGCCAACAGAGCATCAGAGAGCAGGTGTTTTTCGCCGTTGAGATAACGTGAAATACTGGTTTTACCGGTTTTTGCCGCTTTCGCGACATCGCTGATGGTAGGGCGTGTTGATTTGCTCATCGCTGATTTCCTTGCCTTGGGTGAGCATACCTTAGCGCGAAAATGCCCGGTGGCGCTACGCTTACCGGGCACACTGTTGGGTTTTGTCGGCCGGGTAAGGCAACGTCGCTACCCGGCAGGAAACTTATTGCACAGGACTTAAGGTAATTTCGACACGACGGTTCTGGGCTTTCCCTTCCGCCGTGCTGTTGCTGGCGATCGGATTTGCCGGGCCCAGGCCGCGGGTGCGGATGCGGTTGGCGGCAACACCCTGAGCGATGAGCGAGCTGGCCACGCTGTCCGCACGCTGTTGCGACAGACGCATATTCAGGTCCTGGCCGCCGGTGCTATCGGTATAGCCGATCACATTGACGGCCGTTTTATCGTACTCCTTCAGCACCATCGCCACGCCGGTCAGCGTGTTCGCGCCCGCCGGTTTCAGGGTCGCGCTGCTGCTGTCGAAGGTGACGTTATTCGGCATGTTCAGAATGATGTTATCGCCGCTTCGCGTCACGCTCACGCCGGTTCCCTGCATTTTGTCGCGCAGTTTTGCTTCCTGCACGTCCATGTAATAACCGACGCCGCCACCGAGCGCCGCACCCGCCGCTGCGCCAATCAGTGCGCCTTTACCGCGATCTTTCTTCGAGGAGGAGAGGGCGCCGATACCCGCGCCGACCAACGAACCAATGCCCGCGCCAATACCGGATTTACCCGCTTCGCGTTCACCGGTGTAAGGGTTGGTTGTGCAGCCAGAAACCGCCAGGGCGCCACTCACAATAGCGGCAATGACTAAAACACGTTTCTTCATCTTAATTCCTTAATGACATTCTTATTTTTTGCCACAGCAACCGTGGCGGTTGATTATGACGTGTGAAGATGAAGAAAATTCCAGGGAACTCTCTGAAATTTGTAAGTAACATTGAACGCCGTAATACATCAGCCCATCTGCAGGAGTGCCTGACTTGACGACGCACAATCCGGTGTTAACCGCCGCCCACTGGGGACCCATTCTTGTCGAAACGGACGGAGAAAGGGTGCTCTCCTCCCGGGGCGCGCTGTCCACCTCGCATCCGAATTCACTGCAAAGCGCGGTCCGCGATCAGGTGCACAGTAAAACCCGGGTGTGTTATCCGATGGTGCGTAAAGGGTTTCTTGCATCGCCTGCACAGCCGCAGGGCGTGCGCGGACAGGATGAGTTTGTGCGCGTGAGTTGGGACGATGCGCTGGCGCTGATTCATGCGCAGCATACGCGGATCCGCGACACCTGGGGCCCCTCGTCTATTTTTGCCGGTTCTTACGGCTGGCGTTCCAACGGCGTCCTGCACAAATCGGCGACGCTGTTACAACGCTATATGGCGCTGGCGGGCGGCTACACCGGGCATCTGGGCGATTACTCCACCGGCGCAGCGCAGGCCATCATGCCGTACGTGGTGGGCGGCAGCGAGGTGTACCAGCAGCAGACCAGCTGGCCGGTGATTCTGGAACACAGCGATGTGGTGGTATTGTGGAGTGCCAACCCACTGAATACACTTAAGATTGCCTGGAACGCGTCGGATGAACAGGGGATACCTTACTTTGACGCGCTGCGTAACAGCGGAAAACGACTGATCTGTATTGATCCCATGCGATCGGAAAGTGTCGATTTCTTCGGCGACAAGATGGAATGGATTGCGCCGCATATGGGTACCGACGTGGCGCTGATGCTCGGCATCGCGCATACGCTGGTGGAAAATGGCTGGCATGACGAGGCGTTTCTTGCCCGCTGTACCACGGGTTATACGGTCTTCTCAGACTATCTGCTGGGTATAAGCGACGGGATCGTTAAAACGGCCGAGTGGGCGGCCGCGATTTGCGGCGTTCCGGCAGCCAAAATCCGTGAACTGGCGGAATTGTTCCATAAAAATACCACTATGCTGATGGCCGGTTGGGGCATGCAGCGTCAGCAGTTTGGCGAACAAAAGCACTGGATGATTGTCACCCTGGCCGCCATGCTGGGACATATAGGTACGCCCGGCGGCGGTTTTGGCTTTTCTTATCACTTTGCCAACGGCGGTAACCCGACTCGCCGTTCTGCTGTGCTGGCGTCAATGCAGGGCAGTCTGCAAGGGGGTACCGACGCGGTGGAGAAAATCCCGGTGGCGCGCATTGTTGAAGCGTTGGAAAACCCCGGTGCGCCGTATCAGCACAACGGTATGAACCGTCACTTCCCGGATATCCGCTTCATCTGGTGGGCGGGCGGGGCGAATTTTACCCATCATCAGGACACGAACCGACTGATCCGCGCCTGGCAAAAACCGGAGTTGGTGGTCATCTCGGAATGCTTCTGGACCGCAGCCGCAAAGCATGCCGATATCGTGCTGCCGGCGACGACCTCCTTTGAACGCAACGATCTCACCATGACCGGGGATTACAGCAACCAGCATCTGGTGCCGATGAAGCAGGTTGTACCGGCGCAGGGAGAAGCGCGTAATGATTTTGACGTCTTTGCCGAACTGAGCGAGCGCTGGGAAGCGGGCGGTTATCAACGCTTTACCGAGGGGAAGAGCGAGCTGGAATGGCTGGAAACGTTCTACACCATTGCCGGACAGCGTGGTGCCAGCCAGCAGGTGACGCTGCCGCCGTTTGCCGAATTCTGGGCCGCTAACCAACTGATTGAAATGCCGGATAATCCGGCCAACGCGAAGTTCATCCGTTTTGCCGATTTTCGTCGTGACCCGGACACGCATCCGCTGAAAACTGACAGCGGTAAGATCGAGATATACTCGCAGCGGATTGCCGGTTATGGCTATGCGGACTGTCCCGGACATCCGATGTGGCTGGAGCCGGATGAGTGGCACGGCAATGCCGAACCTGAGCAGTTACAGATCGTGTCGGCGCACCCGGCGCATCGGCTGCACAGCCAGCTTAACTACAGTCACCTGCGCGAACGGTACGCCGTCGCGAACCGCGAGCCAGTGACGATTCACCCGCAGGATGCGCAGGCGCGCGGCATTCGCGAGGGCGATACGGTGCGTATCTGGAATCACCGTGGTCAGATCCTTGCGGGTGCAGTGGTCACCGACGGTATCAAACCCGGCGTGATCTGCATTCATGAAGGGGCATGGCCGGATCTCGACCCTGCGGCCGGGGGCATCTGTAAAAATGGCGCGGTGAATGTGCTGACCAAAGACCTGCCCAGTTCGCGTCTGGGGAACGGCTGTGCAGGCAATACCGCGCTGGCGTGGATGGAGAAATACAGCGGACCCTCGCTCGCGCTTACTGCGTTTGATCCGCCCGCCAGCCCATAATCCAGGTGGGATGCTGGGTATCCTCCTGCCATGCGCTGTCTTCAATACGAAAACCCAGCGCATGGTAGAAATTTACCGCGTTCTGGTTTTTTTGATATACCTCGAGGCTCAGCACGCTATAACGCTGCTGAACATGCCGCACCAGCGCTTTACCAATCCCACTGCGTAACCTATCCGGGGCGACAAACAGCGCCCCTAAAAAGCGTTGTTCCATCACGCTGACAAACCCTTTCAACGCCCCTTCTTCCTCCCAGACCCAGGTTCTGGCGGCGGGCAGGTAGACATCACGCACAACCTCTTCACTCTCGTGCCAGTAACGTTCAGGGATAAAAGGATGCGCATAGATGGTGCTTTCCAGCCATAGCGCCAGCAGCGGCGTCATGTCATCACTATGAAACTCGCGAATCATTTTTATCTCCTGGATGACAGAAACAGCCGGTGATGTGGTCGTTGACCAGTCCGCAGGCCTGCATGAAGGAGTAGCAAATGGTCGTACCGACGAAT
Source organism: Citrobacter sp. T1.2D-1 (assembly GCF_950098555.1). Taxonomy (NCBI): domain Bacteria; kingdom Pseudomonadati; phylum Pseudomonadota; class Gammaproteobacteria; order Enterobacterales; family Enterobacteriaceae; genus Citrobacter; species Citrobacter sp. T1.2D-1. The sequence continues at coordinate 223,046 of NZ_CATNHH010000012.1, read as the reverse complement.
TTAAATCCCCGTTTTTTTAACGCTTTTGACAAGGCGTCCGAGGCGGGAGTGGAGGTTGGGATCTCACCCAACGTCGCGGCGCGGGTGATTTGAGGCTGATTTTCTACGAATGACCAGACGAAATCGGCAAACGGTTCGCCGTTTTGCGCCATCGCCAGATACGCCCGGGCATTACCGATGATGGCCTGAATTTTCCCCCGATGGCGGATAATCCCGGCATCAAGCAGCAATCTTTCCACATCGTCTTCCTGCATGGCTGCCACGCGTTCGGGATCGAACTGGTGGAAATTAGTGCGATAATTCTCGCGTTTCTTGAGGACGGTAATCCACGAAAGACCGGCCTGCTGACCTTCCAGGCAGATCATTTCGAACAGTTTTTTACCGTCGTGCTCGGGTACACCCCACTCGTTATCATGGTAGGCAATGTAAAGCGGGTCCTGACTGACCCAACCGCAACGTTCCATACTTTCCCTCGCTCTTTGACTTGCCATAAAAATATCGTTCCGGACGCCTTGACGCGCCAGCGAAAAAGACAATATTTAATACAGGGCTTTCGCCTGTCATCCTTAAATTACAATGACAATAATATCGCCGATTTCGGCTCTCTTCTGGAGTCGCATTGATGATGATAAAAAAATGCAGTGGTCGCCGGGAAATTATTCTCCTGGCGAGCGTCGTGGTCTGTTCGCTTTACATCAACACAGCCCGCGCCTGGCAGCAAGAATATATCGTTGATAACACGCCTGGATATACGACTGAACGCTATACATGGGACAGCGATCACCAACCGCGCTATGACGACATTCTGGCTGAACGTATCCGGACGACACAAAGTGTGCCGGGGCTGGCCGTTAATCTTGAGCAGGCTTCGCCGGTGGAGGCAACCAGCGGCATGAGCATGGGCTGGAATTTTCCTGTCTCTGGCGACGTAACCACCGGGCCAGTCGCGGCGTTGCATTACGATGGCACCACTTCCTCTATTTATAACGAATTTGGCGACAGTGTGACCAGCCAATCATTCGATCCGCTATGGCATGCCAGCGTCAGCACGCTGGGCTGGCGGGTGAATTCGCAATTTGGCGATCTGCGGCCGTGGGCGCAAATCAGCTACAACCAGCAGTTTGGCGACAATGTCTGGAAGGCGCAGTCGGGACTCAGTCGAATGACGGCGACCACTCAGGACAGTAACTGGCTGGACGTGACCGTTGGTGCCGATATGCTACTTAATCAGCATATGGCGGCCTATGCCGCACTCTCGCAGGCGGAAAACACCACCAACAGTACCGACTACCTCTACACGATGGGGGTGAGTGCCAGATTTTAACCTGTCATTTACAATTTAAACCCAGTGATAACAGTGTCTGTGTCGATAGTACGCACTAACTGACGGGGCAAAAATTCATTCAATGAATATTTGTCTCGTCATTCATTCCGCATTCCAGGCATTTCATTCCGTTCTGATGGCACTTCATGCCGTTTTCTCCCTGCATAAAATGCATTTCGTTATGGTTGACGGCAGAGAATTTTCCCTTTTGCTTATGCAGGAAGACTGCCATGAAAACCGCATCGTATCAGCGCACCCGTTGGTTGACCCTTATCGGTACCATCATTACGCAATTTGCCTTAGGTTCTGTGTATACCTGGAGCCTGTTTAATGGCGTGCTTTCCGAAAAGCTGGGTGAGCCCGTTAGCCAGGTGGCCTTTTCTTTCGGCCTGTTGAGCTTAGGCCTGGCAATATCCTCTTCTGTCGCCGGGAAGTTGCAGGAACGATTTGGCGTGAAACGCGTCACCATGGCGTCCGGCATACTGCTCGGGCTGGGCTTCTTCCTGACTGCACACTCCAGTAACCTGACGATGCTGTGGCTGAGCGCAGGCGTGCTGGTGGGTCTGGCGGATGGCGCGGGCTATCTGTTAACGCTGTCTAACTGCGTGAAGTGGTTTCCGGAGCGTAAAGGACTGATCTCCGCCTTTGCCATTGGTTCTTATGGTCTCGGAAGCCTGGGTTTCAAATTCATCGACAGCCAACTTCTGGCGACCGTCGGTCTGGAAAACACCTTTGTGATTTGGGGTGCGATTGTGCTGGTGATGATCGTCTTCGGCTCGACGCTGATGAAAGATGCACCCAATCAGGAAGTCAAAACACAAAATGGCGTGGTAGAAAATGACTACACCCTGGCGCAGTCCATGCGTAAACCGCAGTACTGGATGCTGGCGGTGATGTTCCTGACGGCGTGCATGAGCGGGCTGTATGTGATTGGCGTGGCGAAAGATATCGCTCAGGGGCTGGCGCATATGGACGTGGCTTCGGCAGCCAATGCGGTGACAGTGATTTCTATTGCTAACCTGTCTGGTCGTCTGGTGCTGGGTATCCTGTCCGACAAAATTGCCCGTATCCGTGTGATCACCATTGGTCAGGTGGTCTCTCTGGTGGGAATGGCCGCTCTGCTGTTTGCGCCGCTGAATGCGCTGACCTTTTTTACCGCCATTGCCTGTATCGCCTTTAACTTTGGTGGGACTATCACCGTCTTCCCGTCACTGGTCAGCGAGTTTTTCGGTCTGAACAACCTGGCGAAAAACTACGGGGTGATTTACCTCGGCTTCGGGATTGGCAGCATCTGCGGTTCGATTATCGCGTCACTGTTCGGTGGATTCTACGTGACCTTCTGCGTCATTTTCGCTCTGCTGATTCTCTCGCTGGCGCTCTCCACCACCATTCGTCAGCCAACGCGCGAGGTGCTGGAAATAGCACACGCCTGATAGCCGAAAAGAGTTTCTCCAGGCCAGCCGACGTGCTGGCCTTTTTTGTTATGTTTGCCGTGAATAGTTCGCTTTCAAACTTGATTTTTTGTAAATATCTCTTTCGATCACATTCTCTGTTGCCACTTTCTTTGCTGCATGTGGTCTACTTAGCCGCGTGTGTCGATTTTGATATTTGACTACCTTCGCAATTTCACCTGCCCGGCGGATGTCGCCGTTGCGCAGGCGGTGTTAATCCCCTCGATTTCCAGGGCTTGCTTGCATGAGATACATTACGTCGATGTCGCAGCAAAAGCTGAGTTTTTTGCTCGCGATCTATATCGGTCTGTTTATGAATGGCGCGGTTTACCTCCGTCGGTTTGACGGTTACGCGCAAGACTTTACCTTCTGGAATGGAATCTCCGCGGTTGTCGAACTGGCTGGCACAGTGCTGGCAACATTCTTCTTTTTAAGACTTCTGTCACTGTCTGGCAGGGCAGTATGGCGTGTTCTGGCTTCGTTGCTGGTGCTGATTTCAGCCGGCGCAAGTTATTACATGACCTTTATGAACGTGATGATCGGTTACGGTATCGTGGCCTCAGTTATGACCACGGATATCGACCTCTCTAAAGAAGTGGTCGGCTGGACGTTCGTCCTCTGGCTGGTGGCGGTGAGTATTATCCCGCTGATACTTATCTGGTTTAACCGCTCGACGGATACCCTCTGGCGTCAACTCTGTACGCCAAAAGTGCGCTGGCGCAGCGCGCTGATCGTGCTGATGGCGGGGTTGCTGGTCTGGGTGCCGATTCGTCTTCTGGAGATGCATCAGAAGCGCGCCGATCGTATTGCTGGCGTGGATATGCCGAGCTACGGCGGCGTTCTGGCGAACTCCTATCTGCCGTCAAACTGGCTGTCTGCTCTGGGGCTGTATGCCTGGGCGCAGGTGGATGAATCGTCTGATAACAAATCGCTCATCAACCCGGCGAAGAAGTTCACTTATGCTCCGACGCAGAACCTGGATGACACCTACGTGATTTTCATTATTGGTGAAACCACGCGCTGGGATCATATGGGGATGTTGGGTTATGAACGCGACACCACGCCGAAGCTCGCTAAAGAGAAGAACCTGGTGATGTATCGGGGCTATTCCTGTGATACCGCGACGAAACTGTCGCTGCGCTGCATGTTCGTTCGTCAGGGTGGGGCCGAGGACAACCCCCAGCGTACGCTGAAAGAACAGAACGTCTTTGCGGTGCTCAAGCAGTTAGGCTTCAGCTCCGATCTCTACGCGATGCAGAGTGAGATGTGGTTCTACAGCAACACGATGGCTGACAACATTGCCTATCGCGAACAGATTGCCGCTGAGCCGCGTAACCGGGGGAAAGCCGTGGATGATATGCTGCTGGTCAATGAGATTGATCGTTCGCTGCAGGAACATCCGCAGGGTAAGCATCTGATTGTGCTGCATACCAAGGGCTCTCACTATAACTACACTCAGCGTTATCCCCGCGAGTTCGCCCAATGGAAGCCGGAATGCTACGCTATCGATCGTAAGTGTCCGAAAGAGCTGATGATTAATTCGTACGATAACTCGATTACCTACGTCGATCATTTTATCGATACGGTGATTGATCAGGTACGCGATAAGAAAGCGATTGTGTTCTACGCAGCCGATCACGGTGAGTCGATCAACGAGCGGGAGCACCTGCACGGTACGCCGCGCAAGATGGCACCACCGGAGCAGTTCCGCGTGCCGATGATGGTCTGGATGTCTGATAAATATCTGGAGAACCCGTCCAACGCGCAGGCGTTCGCGCATCTGAAGAAGGAAGCGGAAATGAAGGTGCCGCGCCGTCATGTGGAGCTGTACGACACCATCATGGGCTGTCTCGGCTATACCTCGCCGAATGGCGGTATTAATGAGAACAACAACTGGTGTCATATCCCTGACGGGCAGAAAAGCGTCGCTCAGTAAAAGGGCTGACGACTTTCTCGCCGATCAAATGGCATTTTGCGACGAAGGGATTGACGAGGGCGCACCTGCGCAGTAAGATGCGCCCCGCATTCGGTGATTGGCGCAGCCTGGTAGCGCACTTCGTTCGGGACGAAGGGGTCGGAGGTTCGAATCCTCTATCACCGACCAAATTCAAAACCCTGCTCAACGAGCAGGGTTTTTTGCATTCAGGGCCGAGAGGATGAGAACCTCCGGGGGCAGAGGTTCGACTCGAGCGGAGCGAGAGAACGTTGCGCCAGCAACGGCCCGCAGGGCGAGCCACGACGTGGCGAGTCATCCTCTATCACCGACCAAATTCAAAACCCTGCTCAACGAGCAGGGTTTTTTGCATTCAGGGCCGAGAGGATGAGAACCTCCGGGGGCAGAGGTTCGACTCGAGCGGAGCGAGAGAACGTTGCGCCAGCAACGGCCCGCAGGGCGAGCCACGACGTGGCGAGTCATTCTCTATCACCGACCAAATTCAAAACCCTGCTCAGCGAGCAGGTTTTTTTGCATTTGTAGGCCTGATAAGCGAAGCGCCATCAGGCAATTCGTTGCATCATTTCTGGTAGTGTCGGATGGTGAGGCAGGCACCTTACCCAGACTACGGTCGACCTTCATTTCTGCTACAAAAAATGAGCACCACTTCTCACTATTCATTAACGATTTTGTGACATATTCCATTGTCTTTTTTTATCTATGCATGGATCTTTTTTTGCGTTACTTATGGCTGGCGCTAGCATTTTCCGCTGTGCGTTTTAACGTTCGTGGGATTTATCGCTCAGATATGCACCATTTTGTCAGAAATTTTTTTTATTCTGCACAATTGTTAATCACCAAATGTTGAGAAATATTAAGGTATTTATTCTGGTATTCAGGGCGTAGCATAAATTTCTCTGCTGAAAATACCCACCTGAAGTTTTTTTAATCTTTGTTTGCTAATTCTCACCGTTGTTGTAAATCATGGTTACCTGTATTGACGTTTTCACATTCTGTTGACAGATTGTAGGGCATGAGGGGCATTTCATGGAGAATCCGCGCTGCTACTCAGTCGTTTATGTGAACGGAATCCCCACCTCTTAACGCCGACCCAGCCGGTTAAAAAACAAAAAAGGCCAGGCGGTGCAAACCCATTGCAAAGGGTAAAACAACAACATCACATTTGGAGCAGAAGAATGAGTATTTCCTTGAAGAAGTCAGGGATGCTGAAGCTTGGTCTGAGCCTTGTAGCTATGACTGTCGCAGCAAGTGTACAGGCTAAAACTCTGGTTTATTGTTCAGAAGGTTCTCCTGAAGGGTTCAACCCGCAGCTGTTTACCTCTGGCACAACCTATGACGCCAGCTCAGTACCTATCTATAACCGTCTGGTCGAATTCAAAACCGGGACGACGGAAGTGATTCCGGGCCTCGCTGAGAAGTGGGAAATCAGTGAAGACGGTAAAACCTATACCTTCCACCTGCGCCAGGGCGTGAAGTGGCAGGACAATAAAGAGTTCAAACCGACGCGTGATTTCAACGCCGATGACGTGGTGTTCTCTTTTGATCGTCAGAAAAACGCGCAAAACCCGTACCACAAAGTATCCGGTGGCAGCTATGAATACTTTGAAGGCATGGGCCTGCAGGACCTGATCAGTGAAGTGAAGAAAGTGGACGACAAAACCGTTCAGTTCGTGCTGACGCGTCCGGAAGCCCCGTTCCTCGCCGATCTGGCGATGGACTTCGCCTCTATTCTTTCTAAAGAATATGCCGATAACATGATGAAAGCCGGCTCGCCGGAAAAAGTAGACCTGAACCCAATCGGTACCGGTCCGTTCCAGTTGCAGCAGTACCAGAAAGACTCCCGTATTCTCTACAAAGCGTTCGAAGGTTACTGGGGCACCAAGCCGCAGATCGACCGTCTGGTCTTCTCCATCACGCCTGACGCTTCCGTGCGTTACGCCAAACTGCAGAAGAACGAGTGCCAGGTGATGCCGTACCCGAACCCGGCTGACATCGCCCGCATGAAACAGGACAAAAACATCAACCTGATGGAACAAGCGGGTCTGAACGTTGGTTACCTCTCTTTCAATACCGAGAAAAAACCGTTCGATGACGTAAAAGTGCGTCAGGCGTTGACCTACGCGGTGAACAAAGACGCGATCATCAAAGCCGTTTATCAGGGTGCTGGCGTGGCCGCGAAGAACTTGATCCCGCCAACCATGTGGGGCTATAACGACGACATTAAAGACTACTCCTACGATCCTGAGAAAGCGAAAGCTCTGCTGAAAGAAGCCGGTCAGGATAAAGGCTTTACCGTTGAGCTGTGGGCAATGCCAGTACAGCGTCCGTACAACCCGAACGCTCGCCGTATGGCCGAGATGGTTCAGGCCGACTGGGCGAAGATTGGCGTTCAGGCCAAGATTGTGACCTACGAGTGGGGCGAGTATCTGAAACGTGCCAAAGCGGGTGAGCATCAGGCGGTCATGATGGGCTGGACCGGCGACAATGGGGATCCGGATAACTTCTTCGCGACCCTGTTCAGCTGCGCTGCGGCGAAAGACGGTTCCAACTACTCTCGCTGGTGCTACAAGCCGTTTGAAGACTTGATTCAACCGGCGCGTGCGACCGACGACCACAACAAACGTATTGAGCTCTACAAACAGGCTCAGGTGGTGATGCATGACCAGGCTCCGGCGCTGATCGTGGCTCACTCCACCGTGTACGAGCCAGTGCGTAAAGAAGTCAAAGGCTATGTGGTTGATCCATTAGGCAAACACCACTTCGAAAACGTCTCAGTCGAATAATAAAAGCAACGCCGGCGAGCGCTACGCACCGTTAAGTCGGTTCGCGGTGCGTTCCCGGCAGTAATGCTTTATCCCCTTCTCATTGAGGAGGGGATAAGATTTGTGAGCAATACAGACTCACGGTTCCAGGCCGTGTGTCATGAGAGAGAATCCGGGTTATGTTGCAGTTCATTCTCCGACGTTTGGGACTCGTCATCCCCACGTTTATCGGTATCACCCTTCTCACCTTTGCTTTTGTCCATATGATCCCCGGCGATCCGGTGATGATCATGGCAGGTGAGCGTGGTATCTCCCCTGAGCGTCATGCTCAACTGTTGGCTGAACTCGGTCTCGATAAGCCGATGTGGCAGCAGTACCTCCATTACATCTGGGGGGTTATGCATGGTGATTTAGGTATTTCACTGAAAAGCCGTTTACCGGTGTGGGACGAGTTCGTGCCTCGTTTTAAAGCGACGCTGGAACTGGGTGTCTGCGCCATGATTTTTGCCACCGCCGTGGGGATTCCCGTGGGCGTCCTGGCTGCCGTTAAGCGCGGTTCCATTTTCGATCATACCGCTGTTGGCCTGGCGCTGACCGGTTACTCCATGCCTATCTTCTGGTGGGGCATGATGCTTATCATGCTGGTCTCTGTACAGCTCAACCTGACCCCCGTCTCCGGACGCGTCAGCGATATGGTGTTCCTTGATGATTCTAACCCGCTGACCGGCTTTATGCTGATAGATACGGCGATCTGGGGTGAAGAGGGCAACTTCGTTGATGCCGTGGCGCATATGATCCTGCCGGCAATGGTGCTCGGCACCATCCCTCTGGCGGTGATCGTGCGTATGACCCGTTCGTCGATGCTGGAAGTGCTGGGCGAAGATTACATCCGTACCGCGCGCGCCAAAGGGTTGACGCGTATGCGCGTCATCATCATTCACGCGCTGCGTAACGCAATGCTGCCGGTGGTGACCGTGATTGGTCTGCAGGTGGGAACGCTGCTGGCGGGTGCCATTCTGACCGAAACCATTTTTTCCTGGCCTGGCCTTGGGCGCTGGCTGATTGATGCGCTGCAACGTCGCGATTATCCGGTTGTACAGGGTGGGGTGTTACTGGTGGCGACGATGATTATTCTCGTCAACCTGCTGGTCGACCTGTTGTACGGCGTGGTGAACCCGCGTATTCGTCATAAGAAGTAAGGGGCCATCATGTCACAGGTTACTGAAAATAAAGTTGTTGCTGCACCGGTGCCGATGACGCCGATGCAGGAGTTCTGGCACTATTTTAAACGCAACAAGGGCGCGGTAGTGGGACTGGTGTACGTCGCGATCATGATCCTGATTGCGGTATTCGCCAACTTCCTGGCACCGTATAACCCGGCTGACCAGTTCCGTGATGTCCTGCTGGCACCACCTGCCTGGCAGGAAGGCGGCAGCCTGGCGCATCTGTTGGGAACCGACGACGTGGGTCGCGACGTCCTGTCGCGCCTGATGTACGGCGCGCGCCTGTCGCTGCTGGTGGGCTGCCTGGTGGTCGTGCTGTCGCTGGTGATGGGCGTGGTGTTGGGTCTGGTTGCCGGGTACTTTGGCGGCATCGTTGATAACATCATTATGCGTATCGTCGACATCATGCTGGCGCTGCCGAGCCTGCTGCTCGCGCTGGTGCTGGTGGCGGTATTCGGTCCCTCAATTGGTAACGCCGCGCTGGCGCTGACGTTCGTCGCGTTGCCGCACTATGTGCGACTGACGCGCGCCGCCGTGCTGGTGGAGGTCAACCGCGACTACGTGACCGCTTCCCGCGTGGCGGGTGCCGGTGCGATGCGCCAGATGTTTATCAACATCTTTCCGAACTGCCTTGCGCCGTTGATCGTTCAGGCGTCGCTCGGCTTCTCTAACGCCATTCTCGATATGGCCGCGCTTGGCTTCCTGGGCATGGGTGCGCAACCGCCAACACCGGAGTGGGGCACTATGCTAGCGGATGTGTTGCAGTTTGCGCAAAGCGCCTGGTGGGTCGTGACCTTCCCGGGTCTGGCGATCCTGCTGACGGTGCTGGCATTTAACCTGATGGGTGACGGTCTGCGTGACGCGCTCGATCCCAAACTGAAGCAGTAAGAGGTTCGAGATGGCGTTATTAAATGTAGATAAATTATCGGTGCATTTCGGTGATGTTGGCTCCGAATTCCGCGCCGTAGACCGCATCAGCTACAGTGTGAATCAGGGTGAAGTGGTCGGTATTGTCGGTGAGTCAGGCTCAGGGAAATCGGTCAGTTCACTGGCGATTATGGGGCTGATTGATTATCCGGGCCGCGTGATGGCGGAGAACCTGCTGTTCAACGGTCAGGACCTCAAGCGTATCTCTGAGAAAGAGCGACGTAACCTGGTGGGTGCCGAAGTGGCGATGATTTTCCAGGACCCGATGACCAGCCTGAACCCGTGCTACACCGTCGGTTTCCAGATTATGGAAGCGATCAAGGTGCATCAGGGTGGCAACAAGAAAACCCGTCGTCAGCGGGCGATTGACCTGCTAAACCAGGTGGGGATTCCCGATCCGGCCTCGCGCCTGGACGTGTATCCGCATCAGCTTTCCGGTGGGATGAGCCAGCGCGTGATGATCGCGATGGCGATTGCCTGTCGGCCGAAACTGTTGATTGCCGATGAGCCGACGACGGCGCTGGACGTGACCATCCAGGCGCAAATCATCGAACTGCTGCTGGAACTGCAGCAGAAAGAGAACATGGCGCTGGTGCTCATTACCCATGACCTGGCGCTGGTGGCGGAAGCCGCGCATAAAATCATTGTGATGTACGCCGGTCAGGTGGTGGAAACGGGGGCGGCGCACGATATTTTCCGCGCACCGCGTCACCCTTATACCCAGGCACTGTTGCGTGCACTGCCGGAGTTCGCTCAGGATAAAGCGCGACTGGCCTCGCTGCCAGGCGTGGTGCCGGGGAAATATGACCGCCCGATGGGCTGTCTGCTGAACCCACGTTGCCCCTATGCGACGGACAAATGCCGCAGTGAAGAACCTGAACTGGCCCAGTTGGATGGCGGTCGCCAGTCGAAATGTCATTACCCACTCGATGATGCCGGGAGGCCCACACTATGAGTACGCATGAGGCCACCTCGCAACAGCTGTTGTTGCAGGCAATCGACCTGAAAAAATACTACCCGGTGAAGAAGGGGATTTTCTCCCCGGAACGCCTGGTGAAAGCGCTCGACGGCGTATCCTTTACCCTTGAACGCGGCAAAACGCTGGCGGTGGTGGGCGAGTCCGGCTGTGGGAAATCCACGCTTGGCCGTCTGCTGACGATGATTGAAACGCCGACGGGCGGTGAACTGTATTACCAGGGGCAGGATCTGCTTAAGCACGATCCGCATGCGCAGAAACTGCGTCGGCAGAAAATCCAGATTGTGTTCCAGAACCCGTACGGTTCGCTGAACCCGCGTAAGAAAGTGGGACAGATTCTGGAAGAACCCCTACTGATCAACACCTCGCTCAGCAAAGAGCAGCGTCGTGAAAAAGCGCTGGCGATGATGGCGAAAGTGGGGCTGAAAACCGAGCACTACGACCGCTATCCGCATATGTTCTCCGGCGGTCAGCGCCAGCGTATTGCCATCGCCCGTGGGCTGATGCTGGATCCGGATGTGGTGATTGCCGATGAACCGGTCTCCGCGCTCGATGTTTCTGTCCGTGCGCAGGTGCTGAACCTGATGATGGATTTGCAGCAGGAACTGGGGCTGTCCTACGTCTTCATCTCTCACGACCTGTCGGTTGTTGAGCACATTGCTGATGAGGTGATGGTGATGTACTTAGGTCGTTGCGTGGAGAAAGGGACGAAGGACCAGATCTTCAACAACCCGCGCCATCCGTACACCCAGGCGCTGCTCTCCGCCACGCCGCGTCTGAATCCAGACGAGCGCCGCGAGCGCATCAAGCTGACCGGTGAGCTACCCAGCCCGCTGAATCCGCCGCCGGGCTGTGCCTTCAACGCCCGCTGCCGTCGCCGTTTCGGACCCTGCACCCAGTTGCAGCCGCAGTTAAAAGACTACAGCGGTCAACTGGTCGCCTGTTTCGCGGTTGATCAGGATGAAAATGCGCAGAAACCCGTAGCGTAAATTCGTCACTTCTCCAGGCCCGAGGATGCGGTTACGCCCTCGGGCTTTTTTTATTCTATTCAATCAGTTTCAGCAGTGGCGACAGGCACAACAGGATCCCGTAGAGCAAAATCAGCCAGGTTTTCAGACCGCGCAGCTTTTCCAGTGGAGCGACGTTATAAATCAGGAAGAACGGGATGAGGCAGGAGACGATGCCGTACAGCGGGCTGCCCAACTGGAAGAACACCAGCACTGAGACGCGAAACGAAACCCAGACAACCAGCGTAGTGACGATAAACGCGCAGATCCCCAGCGTAATCACGCGTGAAGGAATTTTCCCGACGTTAACGACGCGACCCAGCACATTCAAAATAATGCCCTTCATTGCCTCGTGGAATCCCAGGTAGATCCCAAAGAACGCGGTCAGGACGGCAAAGATATTCAGCACCGTCGAGGTGATGTGAATAATCGGGCCAGGTATGACCTGCGCGGCTAACGCCAGTGCGGAAATGTTTTGCTCAAAGGCGGAGACCGCCTCCTCGTGAGTGATAGAGAAGGTGAACGAGAAGGAGAAAAACAGGATCACCGCAATGAGCGTGATGTAGCTGATACGGTGAGTGCGAATCGCCATGCGGGTTGCCAGTACTCTGTCCGCTTCACGCTTGCGATAGGCAATATTCATCGGGTTGAGAACCTGAATGAAGACCGCCGAAAAGAAGCAGAAGGGGATCGTGAGCAACACGTCGCGAAAGAACACCGTCGCCTGCGGGAAAGCGGTGATATTGCTCAGGTTCCAGTGGGGGATCATCGCCAGCCCAAACACCACGATGATACCGACTTTCACCACCACCATCGGGCCGGAGATTTTGAAAAGCAACTTCTCACCGCCGGAGGCGATCGCCACCAGAGCCGCAAAAATCGCCACTTTATAGACCAACGACTGTGAAAGGTCGGCGTCAGTCAGGCCAAAGGTGCGGATATACGATGCGCTGTCGAACACCACGGAAAGCGAGTAGATAAATATGCCGTGGATGATCATCAGGAAGTAAATCACGCCAAGGAAGACACCCCAGTTTTTCCCCAGGTAATGGCTGATGACATCGGTATAGTCATGACAGGTTTCGCTCTCGGAGAGCGTTTTCAGATAGATATCCTGTACGATCCAGGTGGCAGGATAGGCAATCAGAGAGGCGGTAATAAAAACCCAGATGCCTTTCAGCCCAATCTGCACCGGCATTAATACCGTTCCTGCGCCAATCGCCATGCCAATGCACAGCAGCACCCAGCCAAAATCGTAGCGGGTAAACGGTAAAGTCTGCGATGCCGGTTTGCCGGATGCGCGGTGATCGCAAAGTGGTGATGTGTCGTGCTGCATGGAGTCCCCTGCCAAAAATAGCCGTCACGGCTTGATGACCGCGAGGGGACGCAATTCTACAGAAGAGTGCGGGTCTCTGCCAGTTGACTGATTGCGAGGCGTCACGCAAAGCGAAAGCGTGTCGGATGTCGGGCAAGGCGGGTTATCGTAGAATCTGCTCCAAGCCGGGTGACCCGGTGAGGCGCAACGTTGCGGGGGCTTGATCCCTGGCGGCAATGACGCTAGATGTAGAAAACCCCCGCACATTGCTCGGTAAACCAGGCAACACAACGGGGGCATCCCTATCTCTAGACAAGTTAAGGATAGCCGCGAACGGTTGCCATTGCAACACAGGCGGCGATATGACGCTAACTCAGTTAGGCATTGCCTTCTGGCATGATTTAGCGGCTCCAGCCATTGCCGGCATTATTGCGGGAATGGTTGTGAACTGGCTACGTAGCAGGAAGTAATGCGCTAATGGGCGTCTGCCTGCCGCAGTGGCAATATGCGCCCGAACCAGGCCGCAAGGGCGATCCTTGCGGCCTTCTTCGTTACTGCGGATACGGCACCCAATCGCCACCGTTCAGACGGACGTACGGTTTGTCCTGATACTGGATAACGACCGCGTTGGCGTTTTCCGAGACCGCCGCCGTCTGCGGCAGGTTGCTGGTGAGTTTCGTCCAGTCCACGCTGTCTTCGGTGAAGATCTTACCGTCAAGCACGCGCACCACCAGGTCAGAAATCGCCAGGTAGCTGCTTGGCTGGTTAATGACAATCGGCGCACCCTGATGCGGCGCTTTCATGCCGAAGAATTTCACTCCTGCCGGGACGTTCGTAATCGACGGGCTTGGGATATCACGCAGACCAGAGACCTGCATCCTGTCGCCTTTTAAGGCTCCGCCGTGTTCCGGGACGACCACAACCATCACCTTACGCCCTGATTTCTCCAGCTCAGTGAAGAACGCGTCCAGTTCATCAAAGAATTTCTGTGCGCGGGCTTTGTAATCCGCCGTTTTGCTTACGCCCGGATAGTGGTTACCGTCGTGGAGCGGCAGGGTGTTGTAGAAGGTGGCGCTGCGAGAATCCTTATCTTTCTCCGTGGTCTCCATCCAGCGTTGCAGCACGGCGGTGTCGTCATAAACCGGAGAACCATCAAAGCCCAACAGCGGCGCGGGTAAGCCCTTCTGATCCATCAGCTCAGCCTGCATCCCGCCGTTTTCACGGACCTCTTTCAGGAAGCCGCCGAACTCGCCGTTATGCCCCATCATCAGATGCTGCGTGAAACCCAGTTTTGACAAGTTATCAAACAGATAACATTCGTTGCCTGCTGGCTGATACAGATTGGTGTGCGAGGGCTGTCCACAACTGGCGCGTAACAGACGAATCGCTGCCGGGCCGCTATACGAGGTGGCAGAATTGAAGTGCTTAAACTGAATATCAAAATGCGACCACAGCGGGTGCGACATCAACCCTGCGGCTTCAATATCGGACCAGGAGAGCGAGCAGATGTTGATGACCAGCAGTTCAAACGGCTGCGCATCCGCAGGAAGCGCTGACGGGAAAGGCGTTTTGCGCTTGGCTTCCGCATTGTAGAACGTGTTCAACCATGCGTTGAGATTCGCCGAGGTCGGCGGCGCGGTCTGCGCCGGGATATCACCGACGACCGGCGTTCCTCCGGCGGTCGCGACCGTTTCTGCCGCCGTACCGCCCGTGGTGGTCACCGTGGTCGTCGGTTGACCTGCCGGCCACAGAGAGAAACTGGGGCCTGCCAGCGTCAGGACGTTCAGCCAGACCAGAATCGCCACCACAAAAACGGTAACCCGAATCCATTGTGACAAAAACAGCCACGCGACCAGCAGGACAAACACGGCGCCTATCATCTGCCAGTTGATAAAGCGGGTGGCAAGATCCAGTAAATAGTCCGCGCTAAAACCGGCCACCTGCGAGCCCTGGCTCATAATACTTTCCGGACCAGGCAGCCAGGTGTCGTGCCAGAACAGACCAAAGCCGATCGGAATGGCTATCCAGTGACGAATGCGATGCAGGCTGTAACGCGGAATAGGTATCAGCAGGAAGGCCATAAAGACCAGGTTCAGCAGCGGGTGAAAATTAAGATAGCCCGCCCAGAGCAGGCCGAATTTCACCAGGAAATAGAAGTTCCAGCCAGAAAGGCCGCGCCAGTATTGCCAGAGTGGTGAAGGCAGTGATGCGTTTTGCGTTTGTTGAGTCATTTTTTCGTTGCCCTGGAAATCACCGTGCGGCGCAATGTTCCGGCCGGTTTAACATAACGAGGTTTCGCAAATAACAGCCGGGTCGTATTACTGATCCGCCGAAGTGAATGGCGTGCCAGATACCCCAGCGGGAAGAAAATCAGCGCACAAACAACAATGATCTGCAGGATATCGCTGATGGTCATCATGATGAGCGCTCCGTTTCATCGTCCAGTAAGCGTAGCGGGTGTGGAATGCGGCGCCACGTCTTGCCGTCATGCTCGGCATTGAGGACCGGCTTCACGTTCTGGGTCAGCGGCAGCGGTTGTCCCCACTGCTCTGGCGCCAGTAAACGCATCTGCACCAGTTCAGCGCTGATGAGATTATCTTCAAACCAGACCATGCGGTTAGAAAAGAGATCGCCGGTCGGGAGCGGAAAGATATGATTGAGCGCGGTATCGAGATCGTTCACGCGACAAAACGACAAGAACAGCACCAGGCGGTTGCCGCCAATGGTGACAATATCGCCGGTACGGTGCGGGCGGCACATCGTTAAGGCTTGCTCAACGCGGATACCCGGAACGGGCCGCAACGCTACCATCACCCCTTTCCCGTCGGCAGGCAGCAGGGTGTTGCTCATCATGTTGTTCACCGCTTCACAGAACACATCCCACTTCTGAAAACCGCGCAGTTTCATCGGCTGGGTCATCGACAGTAGCGTCGTGATGTCTTCCGGCACGTAGCGGCTAAATTGCTGGCCCTGAACGCTTTCAATCAGCGTCAGACAACGTGAGAGCGGGGCATTCCACGGAATCACCATATTGGCACCGCAGCCTAACAGCAGGCGTTCATCGGTGGCGCGAAGGCTGGCGATGTTTTCCCGCACGAGGATTTTCAGCGCGCTTCCCCGCTGGCGACGCAGGGTATGAATGCTACGCGCCATGGGTTCAATCTGGCTGTTTTGCTGAAGCGAGAAGATCAGCGTTGCCGCCTGGGCCGTACGCGCCTCATTGAATAAAGCTTCATTATTATCGAATAATTTCCAGTGTTCGGAGAGCGGCGGTGCCCCCTCCAGCACGGCGACATTACTCAGGATCTGTTTTTCATCGCTACGGGGTTGGATTTCAGCCTCTTCTTTCTGTGCCAGTTCCCACTGACCGTCATGATGGCGGATGGTGAGTTGCTGACGAGCGCTGACGCCTTTTTCGTTGCACCAGAAGGCAATATCAAACAAATGTTGATCGCCCTGATAACGCATGCTGGCGAGACCGTAAAGCGATCGGTATTCCCCCATTAAAAGAGAGAATTGTTTATCGTTATTATTCCCGGGGTTAAGCACCACTACAGAACAGTGATGGAGACGCGTCCATTTATTCATTTTGTCCAGCCACAGACGCAAACGTTCAACTGGAATATTTTGCCAGCCGTTATTTGCGCAAATAAGAATGAATAAGTAATGCGTCGGATCCAGAGAGCAGAGTAAATCTCGGGTCATAAAGTATAGACCCTTCTCAGAAGTTGGCATAGAAAATAACTGAATTTTTTCCGGGCCGTGAGATTCATCTAATTTGAATATTTTTCCAGGATCGCTGCCCATAGAAATGGCCGCGACTTTTGCAGTCCCGGTCTGAAAAGCAATCGTTTGATTCGCCAGACTGATAGCATCTTCAACGCGATCAGTGTTAATCCACCAGACTCCACCGGCTGGCATATGGCGTAGTTCATCCCATAATGATGAGATGCCAATTGAAAATACAGGGTCCACAGCGTTCCTCGGGTCGCTATTTTATCTGTTTATCAGTTTACTAGCGAAAGCCCAGAAATAAACCTAACATTGAAATTAAAACGTATCAGATTTAGCATGTGAATCAATTTGGCGAGCAAGAAGCCTTGTAACATCGGCCTTTCCGATTCCATGACGCGTATTTTCACGAAAAAACAACTCAGAAAATGAGCAACTTTTAGCCTTATCGAATTTCGGTGGGGACAAAGCGGAATGCAAACAGAAAAAATGTTTGAAGCATGGCGAGTCTATTCAAAGGGATAAAACAAAATGTCTGACAACGAACCCGGCACGCAAACTGATTCAACATTGGGCTATACCTTTCAAAACGATTTCCTGGCATTAAGCCAGGCTTTTTCATTGCCAGAATTTGATTACACCGATATTTCCCAGCGTGAACAGCTTGCCGCCGCGATTAAACGTTGGCCGCTGTTGGCTGAATTTGCGCAACAACAATAAGGGAGCCGTGAATGGCCATTCTGGGACTCCAGGGCATACGAGGCGGGGTAGGCACGACGTCGATCGCTGCTGCGCTGGCCTGGTCATTGCAATTATTAGGGGAAAACGTACTGGTTATTGATACCAGCCCCGATAATTTGTTGCGCCTGTCATTCAACGTTGATTTCAGTCATCGCGACGGCTGGGCCAGAGCGATGCTCGATGGTCGTGACTGGCAGGACGGTGGGATGCGCTACACCTCGCAACTTGATTTGCTGCCGTTTGGTCAACTGACGGCTCAGGAACGTGAATATCCCGACCGCTGGCTGGAACAGCTGGGCGGTATCGCGGCCGGTATTCGTGCTCTGAAAGAGAGTGGACGATACTCGTGGATTTTACTGGATCTGCCTCCGGGGTGCGCGCCGTTGACCCGGCAACTGGTCAATGAGTGCGACCACACGCTGACGATTGTCAACGCTGACACCAACTGCCATGTTCGTTTGCATCAGCAGTCGCTGCCGGCGGGCGCGCATATTCTGATCAATGACTTACGCGTTGGCAGTCAGTTGCAGGACGATCTCTACCAGGTCTGGCTACAGAGTCAGCGTCGTCTACTGCCAATGGTGATTCACCGCGATGAAGCCGTGGCGGAGTGCATGGCGACAAAACAGCCGCTGGGTGAATACCGCAGCGACTCGCTGGCTGCAGAAGAAGTGTTGACGCTGGCAAACTGGTGTTTATTACATTACTCAGGCCATAAAACCCCTGTCGGGAGCGCATCATGAGTGTCCTGTCCCGGTGGTTGCTTATCCCGCCGGTCAGCGCCCGTTTAAGCGAGCGCTATCAGGGTTATCGTCGTCATGGCGCGTCGCCTTTTAGCGCGGCGCTGGGCTGTCTGTGGGTGATTCTCGCGTGGGTCTTTATCCCGCTGGAGCATCCACGCTGGCAGCGGATCCGTGCCGAACGTAAGGCGCTCTATCCCCATATTAACGCCGCGCGCCCGCGCCCTTTAGATCCTGCTCGTTACGCCATTCAGACCTTCTGGCTGATGGCGGCCTCGCCACGTCAGGAGACGACACCACCCCGCTGGCAGACCTTTTCCCGCCTGCAAGGCTTCGTCGGGCGTTACCACCAGTGGATGGACGCGCTACCGGGACGCGTGACGCAGAACACCACGCATCTGGATAAGCAAAAAGAGCTCGGCCATCTGAGCCCTGGCGCGCGTCGCTTTATCATCGGGATTATCGTCATCTTCTCGCTGATTCTGGCGCTGATTTGTGTGACTCAACCGTTTAACCCGCTGGCGCAATTTATCTTCCTGATGCTGTTGTGGGGCGTTGCGCTGATCGTGCGCCGCATGCCGGGGCGCTTCTCCGCGCTGATGCTGATTGTGCTGTCGCTGACGGTATCGTGCCGTTATATCTGGTGGCGCTATACCTCCACGCTGAACTGGGATGACCCGGTGAGCCTGGTTTGCGGGCTGATCCTGTTGTTTGCCGAAACCTATGCGTGGATTGTGCTGGTATTAGGCTACTTCCAGGTTGTCTGGCCGCTGAACCGCCAGCCGGTGCCGCTGCCAAAAGACATGTCGCTGTGGCCGACGGTCGATATCTTTGTGCCGACCTACAACGAAGACCTTCACGTGGTGAAAAACACCATTTACGCGTCGCTGGGTATCGACTGGCCGAAAGATAAGCTCAATATCTGGATCCTCGACGATGGCGGACGTGAAGAGTTCCGCCAGTTCGCCCAGACCGTAGGGGTAAAATATATTGCCCGTACCACCCATGAACACGCCAAAGCCGGGAACATTAACAACGCGTTGAAATATGCCAAAGGCGAGTTTGTTTCGATCTTTGACTGCGACCACGTGCCGACGCGTTCATTCCTGCAAATGACGATGGGCTGGTTCCTGAAAGACAAGAATCTGGCGATGATGCAGACGCCGCACCACTTCTTCTCGCCGGATCCGTTTGAACGTAACCTCGGACGTTTTCGCAAAACGCCAAACGAAGGCACGCTGTTTTACGGTCTGGTGCAGGACGGTAATGACATGTGGGATGCTACCTTCTTCTGCGGCTCCTGTGCGGTAATTCGCCGTAAACCGCTGGATGAAATTGGCGGCATTGCCGTTGAAACCGTGACTGAGGATGCGCATACGTCGCTGCGTCTGCACCGTCGCGGTTATACCTCCGCGTACATGCGTATTCCGCAGGCGGCGGGGCTGGCAACCGAAAGTTTATCTGCCCACATCGGTCAGCGTATTCGCTGGGCGCGCGGGATGGTACAAATTTTCCGTCTCGATAACCCGTTGACCGGCAAGGGGCTGAAGTTCGCCCAGCGATTATGTTACGTCAACGCCATGTTCCACTTCCTGTCGGGCGTTCCACGACTGATCTTCCTGACCGCCCCGCTGGCGTTCCTGCTGCTGCATGCCTATATCATCTATGCGCCAGCGCTGATGATTGCGCTGTTCGTACTGCCGCACATGGTCCATGCCAGCCTGACCAACTCGAAAATTCAGGGTAAGTACCGTCACTCTTTCTGGAGTGAGATTTACGAAACGGTGTTGGCCTGGTATATCGCGCCGCCGACGCTGGTGGCGCTGATCAACCCGCACAAAGGGAAGTTTAACGTCACCGCGAAGGGTGGACTGGTAGAAGAAGAGTATGTCGACTGGGTGATTTCCCGTCCGTACATCTACCTCGTGCTGATTAACCTGTTCGGCGTGGCGGTGGGCGTCTGGCGTTACTTCTACGGGCCGGAAAATGAAATGCTGACCGTTATCGTCAGCCTGGTGTGGGTGTTCTACAACCTGATTATCCTCGGCGGCGCGGTTGCGGTGTCGGTAGAAAGTAAACAGGTTCGCCGTTCACACCGTGTTGAAATTTCCATGCCGGCGGCGATTGCCCGTGAAGACGGACACCTGTTCTCGTGCACCGTGCATGATTTCTCCGACGGCGGTCTGGGGATCAAGATCAACGGTCAGGCCCAGGTGCTGGAAGGGCAGAAGGTGAATTTACTGCTCAAACGCGGTCAGCAGGAGTATGTCTTCCCGACGCAGGTCGCGCGCGTTTGGGGTGAACAGGTGGGGCTACAGCTGATGCCGCTGACCACCAAACAGCATATCGATTTTGTGCAGTGTACGTTTGCCCGTGCCGATACATGGGCGCTCTGGCAGGACAGCTATCCGGAAGATAAGCCGCTGGAAAGCCTGTTGGATATTCTGAAGCTGGGTTTCCGTGGCTATCGCCATCTTGCGGAGTTCTCCCCGTCTTCTGTCAAAATAATTTTCCGGTCTCTGACTTCTCTGGTTTCCTGGGTTGTGTCGTTCATTCCACGCCGTCCTGAGCAGGACGAGGTGGCGGTGCAACAGCCGGATCAGGTTATGGCTCAACAATGATGATAACGCGATGAAAAGAAAACTTTCCTGGATTTGTGCAGTGGCAATGGGGATGAGCGCAATCCCTTCTTTCATGACGAATGCGACGCCTGCAACGCAACCACTGATAAATGCTGAGCCAACCGTGGTCCCGGCTGCGGCCGAACCTGCACAGGCAGATGCAAATCAGCCGGTGGGGCAGGTGATGCCGGGTGTACCGGGAGCCGATGCGCCGATTGTGGCGCAGAATGGCCCTTCCCGGGACGTGAAACTAACGTTTGCGCAGATAGCGCCGCCGCCGGGCAGCATGGTGCTGCGTGGCGTGAACCCAAACGGCAGTATTGAGTTTGGCATGCGTAGCGATGAGGTCGTCTCCAGAGCCGTACTGAACCTGGAGTACACGCCGTCACCCTCACTGCTACCGGTACAGTCGCAGCTCAAGGTCTACCTGAATGATGAGCTGATGGGCGTGCTGCCGGTCACCCAGGAACAGTTGGGTAAAAAGACGCTGGCCCAAATGCCGATCAACCCGCTGTTTATCACCGATTTTAACCGCGTGCGGTTGGAGTTTGTCGGTCACTACCAGCAGGTTTGTGAAAACCCAGCCAGCAGTACGCTGTGGCTGGACGTCGGTCGCAGCAGCATGCTGGACCTCACTTACCAGACGCTGGAAGTGCAAAACGATCTCTCGCACTTCCCGGTACCGTTCTTCGATCCGCGTGACAGCCGTGCGGTGACGCTGCCGATGGTCTTTGCCGGAGCACCAGATAGTACCCTGCAACAGGCGGCGTCGATCGTGTCTTCCTGGTTTGGCTCCCGGGCGGGCTGGCGGGGTCAGCACTTCCCGGTGTTGTACAACGCGCTGCCGGATCGTAATGCTATCGTCTTTGCCACCAACGACAAACGACCTGATTTCCTGCGTGAACATCCGCCGGTGAAAGCGCCGGTTATCGAAATGATCGGCCATCCGGATAACCCGTATGTGAAACTGCTGGTGGTATTTGGTCGTGACGATAACGATCTGCTGCAGGCGGCGAAAGGCATTGCCCAGGGCAATATCCTCTTCCGTGGTAGCAGCGTGGAGGTGAACGATGTGAAGCCGCTGTTGGCGCGTAAACCGTACGATGCGCCAAACTGGGTCCGTACCGATCGCCCGGTGACCTTCGGCGAACTGAAAACCTATGAAGAGCAACTGCAGTCCACCGGGATGGAACCTGCCGCCATCAACGTCTCTCTGAACCTGCCACCGGATCTCTATCTGCTGCGCAGTACCGGTATTGATATGAACCTCAATTACCGTTACACCACGCCGCCGACCAAAGACAGCTCGCGCATGGACATCAGCCTGAACAACCAGTTCCTGCAAGCCTTTAGTCTGACCAGCAATGAGAAGAGCAACCGTCTGCTGCTGCGTCTGCCGGTGCTGCAAGGGCTGCTGGACGGGAAAACGGATGTCGCCATCCCGGCGCTGAAGCTGGGCGCGATGAACCAGTTGCGGTTTGACTTCGAGTACATGAACCCGATGCCGGGCGGCTCGATTGAAAACTGTATTACCTTCCAGCCGGTGCCGAACCACGTGGTGATTGGCGACGACTCCACCATCGACTTCTCGAAGTACTACCACTTCATTGCGATGCCGGATCTGCGTGCGTTTGCGAACGCAGGCTTCCCGTTCAGCCGTATGGCGGACTTGTCCGAAACCATCACCGTGATGCCGAAAAACCCGAACGAAGCGCAGATGGAAACCCTGCTCGACGCGACCGGGACCATCGGCGCGCAAACCGGCTTCCCGGCGATTAACCTGACCATCACCGATGACAGCAGCAAGATTCAGGGCAAAGAGGCAGACATCCTGATTATCGGGTCGATCCCGGACAAACTGAAAGACGACAAGCGTATTGACCTGTTAGTTCAGGCGGCGGAGAGCTGGGTGAAAACCCCGATGCGCCAGACGACGTTCCCGAGCATCATGCCGGATGAAGCCGATCGCAAAGCGGATGCGCAGGCGACGGTGACGTCAAGTGGACCGATGGCTGCGGTCGTCGGCTTCCAGTCACCGTTCAGCGATCAGCGTAGCGTAGTGGCGCTGCTGGCAGACAGTCCGCGCGGCTATGAATTGCTGAACCAGGCCATCAATGACAGCGGTAAACGGGCGGCAATGTTTGGTTCTGTCTCTGTGATCCGCGAATCTGGCGTGAGCAGTTTACGCGTCGGCGATATCTACTACGTGGGTCACCTGCCGTGGTTTGAACGTCTGTGGTACGCGCTGGCCAACCATCCGGTGCTGTTAGCGGTACTGGCGGCCATCAGCGTGGTGTTACTGGCCTGGGTGCTGTGGCGTCTGCTGCGCATCATCAGTCGCCGCCGTCTCGATCCGGATCATGAGTGATAAATAATGAACGCGTTGCGTAGTGGGATAGTCATGGTGTTAATGCTGGCCGCGCTGAGTGTACAGGCGGCCTGTACCTGGCCTGCATGGGAGCAATTTAAAAAGGATTACATCAGTCAGGAAGGGCGGGTGATTGATCCCAGTGACGCACGCAAAATTACCACCTCGGAAGGGCAAAGTTATGCAATGTTCTTTGCCCTCGCCGCCAACGATCGCCGGGCCTTTGATGCGTTACTTGACTGGACGCAGAACAACCTCGCGCAAGGGTCGTTACAGGAGCATCTGCCCGCCTGGCTGTGGGGACAAAAAGAACCTTCCACCTGGGCGGTGCTGGATAGCAACTCCGCTTCTGATGGCGATATCTGGATCGCGTGGTCGCTGCTGGAGGCGGGACGCTTGTGGAAAGAGCCGCGCTACACCGATATCGGCAAAGCCCTGCTGAAGCGGATTGCCAGCGAAGAAGTGGTAACGGTGCCGGGGCTGGGCTCCATGCTCTTACCCGGCAAGATTGGTTTTGCCGAAGCCAACACCTGGCGCTTCAACCCGAGCTATCTGCCGCCGCAGCTGGCGCAGTATTTCGCCCGCTTCGGCGCGCCGTGGTCCACCCTGCGCGAAACCAACCAGCGACTGCTGTTAGAAACCGCGCCGAAAGGCTTCTCGCCGGATTGGGTCCGTTACGAGAAAAACAAAGGCTGGCAACTGAAGCCAGAGAAAACGCTGGTCAGCAGTTACGACGCGATTCGCGTCTACCTGTGGGCGGGCATGATGCATGACGGCGACCCGCAGAAAGCGCGGCTGCTGGCAAAATTCAAACCGATGGCAACCCTGACAACTAAAAACGGTCTCCCGCCGGAGAAAGTGGACGTCGCCAGCGGCAAAGCGCAGGGCAATGGCCCGGTGGGCTTTTCTGCGGCCTTACTGCCTTTCCTGCAAAACCGCGACGCACAAGCGGTGCAGCGACAGCGCGTGACGGACCATTTCCCTGGCAGCGATGCCTACTATAGCTACGTGCTAACCCTCTTCGGACAAGGGTGGGATCAGCATCGTTATCGCTTCACCGTTAAAGGTGAGCTACTACCTGACTGGGGCCAGGAATGCGCAAGTTCAAATTAAGTTTACTCGGGGTCTCACTCGGCATTGCCCTGATGCCTTTTGCCGACGCGGCGCCGTCGGCGCAACAGCAGTTGCTGGAGCAGGTGCGGTTAGGCGAAGCCACGCACCGTGAAGATCTGGTGCGTCAGTCGCTCTATCGCCTCGAACTGATTGACCCGAATAATCCGGACGTGGTCGCTGCCCGTTTTCGCTACATGCTGCGTCAGGGCGATAACGACGGCGCGCAGAAGCAGCTTGAAAGACTTTCTCAGTTAGCGCCGAGTTCTAACGCCTATCAATCTTCCCGCACGACCATGCTGTTAGCGACGCCAGAAGGGCGCCAGTCTTTGCAGCAGGCGCGTCTACAGGCGACGACCGGGCATGCTGAGGAAGCGGTTGCCGCCTACGATAAGCTGTTCAAAGGCAGCCCGCCGGAAGGCGACCTGGAAGTGGAATACTGGAGTGCGGTGGCAAAAATTCCTGCCCGCCGCAATCAGGCGATCAATCAGTTGAAGGCAATTAACGCCCGCAGTCCAGGCAATAACACGCTGCAAAATACGCTGGCGCAGTTGCTGTTTGATAACGATCGTCCAGCGGAAGGCTTTGTGATTCTGGAGCAGATGGCGAAATCCAACTCCGGGCGGAATGCCGCAGCCAATATCTGGTACACCCAGATCAAGGATATGCCGGTCAGCGACGCCAGCGTGAAGGCGCTGCAAAAATACCTCATGGTATTCAGTGAAGGGGACAGCGTGGCCGCTGCGCGCAGTAAGCTTAGCGAACAGCAAAAACAGCTCTCCGATCCTACATTCCGCGCGCGTGCGCAGGGCCTGGCGGCAGTTGAAGCCGGACAGGGCGGACGGGCGGTCTCTGAACTGCAGCAGGCGGTGAAAGCGAACCAAAGCGACAGCGAGGTCGTGGGCGCGCTGGGGCAGGCCTATTCTCAGCGTGGCGATCGCGCCAGCGCCGTTGCGCAGTTTAAGAAAGCACTGGCGATGGATCCGCAAAGCGGGAGCCGCAGCAAGTGGGAAAGCCTGTTGAAAGTGAACAGCTACTGGCTGGCGATTCAGCAGGGCGACGCCGCGTTGAAAGCCAACAATGTTGACCAGGCTGAACGCCTCTATCAGCAGGCCAGAAACATCGACAATACCGACAGCTATGCGGTTCTGGGACTGGGCGATGCGGCAATGGCGCGGAAAGATTATCCGGCTGCCGAACGCTACTATCAGCAGACGCTGCGCATGGACAGCGGCAACACCAATGCCGTACGCGGTCTGGCAAACCTTTATCGCGCGCAGTCGCCGGAGAAAGCCTCCGCGTTTATCGCCACGCTCTCTGCCAGTCAGCGTCGCAGCATTGATGACATTGAACGCGGTCTGGAAAACGATCGCCTGGCGCAGCAGGCTGAAACGCTGGAAAACCAGGGCAACTGGGCGCAGGCGGCGGAACTGCAACGCCGTCGACTGGCGCTGGATCCGGGCAGCGTCTGGATAACCTATCGTCTGTCACGCGACCTGTGGCAGGCCGGGCAGCGCAGCCAGGCTGACGCACAGATGAGTGCGCTGGCGCGCCAGAAACCCAACGACCCGGAACAGGTTTACGCGTACGGACTGTACCTGTCCGGCAATAATCAGGATCGGGCGGCGCTGGCGCATATCAACAGCCTGCCGCGCAGTCAGTGGAACAGCAACATTCAGGAACTGGCAGAACGGTTGCAGAGCAACCAGGTGCTGGAAACGGCTAACCGCCTGCGCGACAGCGGCCGGGAAGCCGAGGCCGAAGCGCTGTTACGTCAACAGCCTGCTTCGACCCGTCTCGACTTAACGCTGGCCGACTGGGCGCAGCAGCGCGGGGAATACAATGCGGCGCGAGGCGCTTACGACGCCGTGCTGGCGCGCGAACCGGACAACGTCGATGCGATGTTGGGTCTGACAGAAGTGTACATCGCCCAGGGCGACAAGCCCGCCGCGCGAGCGCAACTGGCAAAACTGCCCGCAACGCAGACCCCGTCGATCAACATGCAGCGGCGGATTGCGCTGGCGCAGATGCAGCTTGGCGACACCGCTGCCGCAACGCAGACCTTCAACACTCTGATTCCGCAGGCCAAAGCGCAGCCGCCGTCAATGGAAAGCGCAATGGTGCTGCGTGACGCCGCGAATTTCCAGGCGCAGAGCGGCGAGCCGCAGCAGGCGCTTGATACCTATAAAGACGCGATGGTGGCGTCCGGCATCACGCCAACGCGTCCGCAGGATAACGACACCTTTACTCGTCTGACCCGTAACGATGAGAAAGATGACTGGCTGAAGCGCGGCGTGCGCAGCGACGCGGCGGATTTATATCGCCAGCAGGATCTGAACGTCACGCTGGAGCATGACTACTGGGGATCGAGCGGCACCGGCGGCTATTCCGATCTGAAAGCGCATACCACCATGCTGCATGTGGATGCGCCATATTCGGACGGTCGCATGTTCTTCCGTACCGATCTGGTCAACATGAATGCAGGCAGCTTCTCAACCGATGCGAATGGCCGCTACGACAATAACTGGGGCACCTGTACGCTGGAAGACTGTAGCGGCAGCCGCAGCCAGTCGGATACGGGGGCGAGCGTCGCCGTCGGCTGGAAGAATGACACCTGGAGCTGGGATATCGGCACCACGCCGATGGGCTTCAATGTCGTCGATGTTGTCGGCGGCGTCAGTTACAGCAATGACATTGGGCCGTTGGGTTATACCCTGAACGCGCATCGTCGCCCCATTTCCAGTTCTCTGCTGGCCTTTGGCGGACAAAAGGATGCGCAGAGCCACAACGGCGACAGCAACGACATTAATACGGGCAAAAAATGGGGCGGCGTTCGCGCTGACGGCGGCGGGATTAGTCTCAGCTACGACAAAGGTGAAGCCAACGGCGTCTGGGCCTCTCTTGGTGCCGATCAGTTGACCGGGAAGAACGTTGAGGATAACTGGCGCGTCCGGGGGATGACCGGTTACTACTACAAAATCATCAACGAGAACAACCGTCGCGTGACCGTGGGCCTGAACAATATGATCTGGCACTACGACAAAGATCTGAGCGGTTATTCACTGGGCCACGGCGGTTACTACAGTCCGCAGGAATACCTGTCCTTCGCCGTGCCGGTGATGTGGCGTCAGCGGACGGAAAACTGGTCCTGGGAATTGGGCGGTTCGGTGTCCTGGTCGCATTCGCGCACCAAAACGATGCCACGTTATCCGTTGCTGAATTTGATTCCATCGGATTACCGTCAGGAAGCCAGCGAACAAACCAACGGTGGCGGTAGCAGCCAGGGCTTTGGTTATACCGCGCGGGCGCTGATCGAGCGTCGGGTGACCTCTAACTGGTTTATCGGGACTGCCGTGGATATTCAACAGGCTAAAGACTACGCGCCAAGCCATTTTCTGCTGTACGTTCGCTATTCCGCCGCAGGATGGCAGGGCGATATGGATTTACCGCCGCAGCCGCTGGTGCCTTACGCGGACTGGTAAGGGTTATGATCGCAGGCCGGATAAGCGCTGTGCTATCCGGCAGTCAATAATCAGAAAAGTCCTTTTCCGACACAGCCTCTCTCAATGTCGCTGCGATCGGGTATACTCGGGCGGCAATCTGGGATATCCGGGGGGGAGACAATATTGCGCGTCAGTCGCTCGTTAACAATTAAGCAGATGGCAATGGTGGCTGCCGTTGTCATGGTGTTTGTATTTTTGTTTTGCACCGTTTTGCTGTTTCATCTGGTACAGCAGAACCGCTATAACACGGCGACGCAACTGGAAAGTATTGCCCGTTCTGTACGTGAACCTCTCTCTTCCTCAATTTTAAAAGCCGATATTCCCGGAGCCGAAGCGATTCTCGCTAGTATCAAACCGGCCGGGGTGGTGCAACGGGCCGATGTGGTGCTGCCGAATCAGTTTCAGGCGCTGCGCATGAGCTTTATCCCTGAACGGCCCGTGCCGGTGATGGTGACCCGGCTCTTCGAACTGCCGGTGCAGATCTCGCTTCCCGTCTATTCGCTTGAGCGTCCTGCGAATCCACAGCCGCTGGCGTATCTGGTGCTCCAGGCCGACTCCTTCCGCATGTATAAGTTTGTGATGAGTACGCTGTCTACGTTAGTGACCATTTACTTACTTTTGTCCCTGATGCTGACGGTGGCCATTAGCTGGTGTGTGAATCGCCTGATTTTGCACCCGCTGCGCAAAATTGCCCGCGAGCTGAATAACATTCCGCAGCAGGATTTGATTGGACATCAGCTGGCGTTGCCGCGTCTGCATCATGACGATGAGATTGGCCTGCTGGTGCGCAGTTACAACCTCAATCAGCAGCTGGTTCAGCGCCACAGCGAAGAGCAGACGGACAACGCGATGCGTTTTCCGGTCTCCGAACTGCCGAACAAAGCGTTCCTGATGGGGCTGCTTGAACAGGTTGTGGCGCGTCAGCAAACCACGGCGCTGATGATTGTCACCTGTGAAACGCTGCGCGACACGGCGGGCGTGCTGAAAGAGGCGCAGCGGGAAATCCTGCTACTGACGCTGGTGGAGAAGCTAAAATCGGTGCTGTCGCCGAGAATGGTGCTCGCACAGATTAGCGGTTACGATTTTGCCATTATCGCCCACGGCGTTAAAGAGCCGTGGCACGCGATTACTCTAGGTCAGCAAGTACTCACTATCATTAATGAACGACTGCCAGTGCAGGGGATCCAACTGCGTCCGAGCTGCTGCATTGGCGTGGCGATGTATTATGGCGATCTCAGCGCCGAACAGCTCTACGGACGCGCGGTCTCGGCGGCGTTTACCGCCCGACACAAGGGCAAAAACCAGATTCAGTTCTTCGACCCTGAGCAGATGGAAGCGGCCCAGAAACGGCTAACCGAAGAGAGTGATATTCTTACCGCTCTGGACAACCACCGCTTTGCCCTGTGGTTACAGCCTCAGGTGGAGATGAGCAGCGGCAAGGTGGTGAGTGCCGAAGCGTTGCTGCGCATGCAACAGCCGGACGGAAGCTGGGAATTGCCGGAAGGGATGATTGAACGTATTGAATCCTGCGGCCTGATGGTCACTGTGGGCCACTGGGTGCTGGAGGAGTCCTGCCGCCAGCTCGCGGCCTGGCAGGAGCGGGGGATCACGCTACCGCTGTCGGTCAATCTGTCGGCGCTCCAGTTGATGCACCCGAATATGGTGCCAGACATGCTGGAACTGTTAAACCGTTACCGTATCCAGCCGGGTATGCTCATTCTGGAAGTGACAGAGAGTCGGCGGATCGACGATCCGAATGCCGCCGTGGCGATACTGCGTCCGTTGCGTAACGCAGGCGTGCGTATCGCGCTGGACGATTTCGGCATGGGCTACGCGGGGCTGCGCCAGCTCCAGCATATGAAATCCCTGCCAATCGATGTGCTGAAAATCGACAAAATGTTTGTCGATGGTCTGCCAGAAGATAACAGCATGATCTCGGCCATTATCCTGTTGGCGCGTAGCCTGAATCTGCAGATGGTGGCGGAAGGCGTCGAGACCGAAGCCCAGCGTGAATGGCTGGCGCAGGCGGGCGTTGAAATCGCTCAGGGCTTCCTTTATGCCCGTGCTGTACCCGCAGAAACCTTCGAAGAACGTTACCTGAAGCACAATTGACGTGATTACAATACTTTAAAAAGGTCCGGCTTGTGCGAGCCAGCTCAAGTTTTTTAACATTTTTGTTTCAATTATGATCCTTGTGCATTTCTGCCATGTTGTCTGGGTGTTATTTTAAGGCCGCAGGTTAACCAAAACCTTACAAGACCTGTGGTTTTTACTTCAAGGACACCTTATGAAAATCTCTCTGTTTAAAAGCCTCTACTTTCAGGTCCTGACAGCAATAGCCATTGGTATTCTCCTTGGCCATTACTACCCTGAATTTGGCGCACAAATGAAACCGCTTGGCGACGCGTTCGTTAAGCTGATTAAGATGATCATCGCCCCTGTCATCTTCTGTACTGTCGTGACCGGCATTGCAGGTATGGAAAGCATGAAGGCAGTGGGCCGTACAGGTGCGGTTGCGCTCCTTTACTTTGAGATTGTCAGTACGATTGCGTTGGTAATTGGTCTTATCATCGTCAACGTCGTACAACCCGGTGCCGGAATGAACGTCGACCCGGCAAGCCTTGATGCGCAAGCGGTAGCGGTCTATGCCGCTCAGGCGAAAGACCAGGGCATTGTTGCCTTCCTGATGGATGTGATACCGGGCAGCGTCATTGGCGCCTTTGCCAGCGGCAACATCCTGCAGGTTCTGCTGTTTGCGGTATTGTTTGGTTTTGCCCTGCATCGTCTGGGCAGCAAAGGTCAGTTGATTTTCAACGTGATTGAAAGCTTCTCGCAGGTCATTTTCGGCATCATCAATATGATCATGCGCCTGGCGCCAATCGGGGCGTTCGGGGCGATGGCCTTTACGATTGGGAAATATGGTGTCGGTACGCTGGTGCAGTTGGGGCAGTTGATTATCTGCTTTTACATCACCTGTATCGTGTTTGTGGTGGTGGTTCTGGGTTCAATTGCCCGCGCCACAGGCTTCAGCATCTTTAAATTTATCCGTTATATCCGTGAAGAACTGCTTATTGTGCTGGGTACGTCCTCTTCCGAGTCCGCGCTGCCGCGTATGCTCGACAAGATGGAGAAACTCGGCTGTCGCAAGTCGGTCGTGGGGCTGGTTATTCCCACCGGGTATTCGTTTAACCTTGATGGGACATCGATATATCTGACGATGGCGGCGGTGTTTATCGCCCAGGCCACCAACAGTCATATGGATATCTTCCATCAGATTACGTTGCTGGTGGTTCTGCTGCTCTCCTCTAAAGGGGCGGCGGGCGTCACCGGAAGTGGCTTTATCGTGCTGGCGGCGACCATCTCTGCGGTTGGCCATCTGCCGATTGCCGGTCTGGCGCTTATCCTGGGTATCGACCGCTTTATGTCTGAAGCTCGTGCGCTGACCAACCTGGTCGGTAACGGTGTGGCAACGGTGGTTGTGGCGAAGTGGGTGAAGGAACTGGACCACAAGAAGCTTGACGATGTGCTGAATAATCGTGCACCTGAAGGCAAAACGCACGAAATATCCTCTTAATCTCGACACTTATGACCGCAGTCCCTTGTGGGGCTGCGGCCTCCTGCGCATAATTGACCCCTGGGCCCGAATCCTTCAACATGGAGGTATCGGGTTTATTTCACTTCTTCCGTGACATTTTCATGTTCTTGCGGTCTAACACGAAGTGTTTTTAACGTCATATTCAGGCAAACCCAACAGGGGTTGTCTTTTTATTACCAGGATTGTTGATCAGGGGTTCACATGCAGGGCACAAAAATTCGACTTATAGCGGGCGGTTTGCTGATGATGGCCACTGCTGGCTATGTGCAGGCGGATGCGCTCCAGCCAGACCCGGCATGGCAACAGGGGACGCTGGCAAATGGTTTACAGTGGCAAGTGTTAGCCACCCCGCAGCGCCCCAGCGACCGTATCGAGGTCCGTCTGCTGGTAAATACCGGTTCGCTCACCGAAAGTACTCAACAGAGCGGTTTCAGTCATCTTATTCCCCGTATTGCGTTAACCCAGAGTGGCGGCCTTGATGCCGCACAGGTGCGTTCACTGTGGCAGCAGGGATTTGACCCTAAGCGTCCGATGCCGCCCGTGACGGTCTCTTACGATTCCACGCAGTACAATCTTAGCCTGCCCAATAACCGTAACGATCTGCTGAAAGAGTCGCTGAACTATCTGGCGAATACGATGGGCAAACTGACTATCACCCCTGAGGTCGTGAATCACGCGCTGAGCACGGAAGACATGGTCACCACGCTGCCCGTCGATACCAAAGAGGGCTGGTGGCGCTATCGTCTGAAAGGGTCAGCGCTGCTGGGCCACGATCCTGCCGAGCCGGTGAAAATGCCGGTGGATGCGGCGAAAGTTCATGATTTCTATCAGAAATGGTACACCCCGGATGCGATGACGCTGATTATCGTCGGTAACGTCGATGCGCGTTCGGTGGCCGAGCAAATCAACAAAACGTTTGGTGAACTGAAAGGTAAACGCGAAACGCCTGCGCCAGTGCCGACGCTTTCACCGCTGCGTGCGGAAGCGGTAAGCATCATGACCGACGCCGTGCGCCAGGATCGTCTTTCCGTGATGTGGGATACGCCATGGCAGCCGATTCGTGAGTCCGCTGCGCTGCTGCGCTACTGGCGCGCGGATTTAGCGCGTGAAGCGCTGTTCTGGCACATTCAGCAGGCGTTGAGCAAAAACAACGCGAAAGACATCGGCCTCGGCTTTGACTGTCGCGTGTTGTTCCAGCGCGCCCAGTGTGCTGTCAACATTGAATCGCCAAACGACAAGGTTACCGCCAATCTGAGCACGGTGGCGCGTGAACTGGCGAAAGTGCGTGATAACGGCCTGCCGGAAGAAGAGTTCAACGCGCTGGTAGCGCAAAAGAATCTGGAATTGCAGAAGCTGTTTGCGACCTACGCCCGTACCGATACCGATATTCTGATCGGTCAACGTCTGCGTTCGCTGCAAAATCAGGTCGTGGATATCGCGCCCGAGCAGTATCAGCGTTTGCGTCAGGATTTCCTGAACAGCCTGACCGTTGAAATGTTGAATCAGGATCTGCGTCAGCAGTTATCACAGGATATGGCGCTGATTCTGCTGCAGCCGAAAGGTGAGCCGGAATTCAACATGAA
Organism: Citrobacter sp. T1.2D-1; assembly: GCF_950098555.1. NCBI lineage: Bacteria > Pseudomonadati > Pseudomonadota > Gammaproteobacteria > Enterobacterales > Enterobacteriaceae > Citrobacter > Citrobacter sp. T1.2D-1. Next base: position 190,114 of record NZ_CATNHH010000012.1, on the reverse strand, counting down.
GGAGTTACAGGCGACGTGGGAACAGATTATGACCCCGGTTGCGGCAGCGGCGACGCCAGTTGAGACGGATGAAGTGCATCCTGAAGTGACAGATATTCCGGCGGCGCAGTAGGGAAATCACAGAATTGCTGAATGTTGCTCGTTTATCAGGCCTACGGAGACGATTTCTGTAGGCCTGATAAGGCGTTTACGCCGCCATCAGGCGCTGGTCGATTTTACTGTGGCATGGCGTCGCGTGGGATAATCGCCCCGCGATGCTGAATGACGGTGCTGGCTGTCAGGTGACCCCGTTTGGCAGCTTCGGCGGCATTGCCACCGGTTAAACGAACGGCCAGATACCCGGCGCTGAACGAGTCGCCAGCGGCAGTGGTATCGATCACTTTCTCTTTTGGCAGTTTTACCGCGGGAACGTCGATCGGTTCTTGACCGTCGACAGACACCAGGCAAGAATCTGCACCCCGTTTCACGACCACTTCCTGCACTCCCGCGGCATGCGTACGTGCGATCACCTCTTCAACCGGCTTCACGCCCCAGAGCGCATCTTCGTCGTCCAGCGTCAGGAAGGCGATATCGGTGCATTCCAGCATCTTCTGATAAACCTGCTGAGTCTCTTCTTTGCTGGCCCACAGGCGCGGACGGTAGTTGTTGTCGAAAATGACTTTCCCGCCGTTGGCGCGGCATTCGCGCAGCAGCGACAGCAGTTTGTCACGGCTCGATGGGCTCAGGATCGCGAGGCTGATACCGCTCAGGTAGAGATAGTCAAAGGTCGCCAGTTCTTCGCAAATGGCCGCTGACTGCTCGCTCTCCAGCCAGAATTTCGCCGCCGCTTCGTTACGCCAGTAATAGAACGTCCGCTCGCCGGTGCTGTCGGTCTCGATGTAGTAGAGGCCCGGCAGACGGTTTTCCATGCGCTGCGTCAGTGAGGTATCCACGTTTTCACCGTGCCATGACTCCAGCATCTGCTGGCTGAAACTGTCCGTGCCCAGTGCCGTGACGTAGTGTACGGAGAGTGCCGCAGCATCAACCTGACGGGCAATGTAAACGGAGGTATTCAATGTATCGCCACCGAATCCGCGCTGAACATCTGCGCCTTTCTGTGACAGCTCAATCATGCATTCGCCAATCACGGCAATCTTTTTGGACATAGTCGTGAACCTGCTTAGAAAAAGTTAGCGTTAGTGTGCGCTGTGGGTGTTGGGTGGTCAATCATATTAAAACAACGTTCCAAAAATTTTTTTGAGCCAGTCCGTATTCTGCGTTGATTTTTACAAACGCGTTTTCAATTTTGCGCGTGACCGAACATAAAGTTCTCCGCCTGAAGGCCGATAACCTTTGACGAGTCGGGGCAGTAACACACTTAATCACGGGACATCTGAGATGATAAACCAGGTTATCCAGCAGCTAAGCAATTCCGAGGCGAGCGTTGAAAGCTTGCAGGATCGGCGCTTTTGGCTGCAGTGCGAGCGTGCTTACACTCACCAGCCGATTTACCAGACCAACGGACGCCTGTTAGCGGTTGAACTGCTGACGGTGGTGACGCATCCGGACAATCCGACCCAACGTATCGCTCCCGATCGCTATTTTGCCGGGGTGGCGGTGCGCCATCGCGTTGATATCGTCAAAGAACAACTTCAGTTGCTGGAGCAAAAGGCTGACTTTTTCCAGCGTCATGAATTACTGGCCTCCGTGAATGTCGATGGTCCAACGCTGCTCACCATGCGCCAGCAGCCCAACATTGTGCAGATGATTGAACGGATGCCGTGGCTGCGTTTTGAACTGGTAGAACATATTCATCTGCCAAAAGAATCCTCCTTCGCCAGCATGTGCGAGTTTGGCCCGCTGTGGTTGGATGATTTCGGGACCGGGATGGCTAACTTCTCTGCCCTGAACGAGGTCCGCTATGACTACATCAAAATCGCGCGCGAACTGTTCGTGATGCTTCGCCAGACGCCTGAGGGGCGCAATCTCTTTACCATGCTGCTGCAACTGATGAACCGCTATTGCCGCGGCGTGATCGTTGAAGGAGTGGAAACGCTGGAAGAGTGGCGCGATGTACAACGTTCGCCTGCCTTTGCCGCACAAGGCTATTTTCTGTCGCGCCCGGTCCCATTTTCCCATCTCGATGAGGTCATTCTGTCACTGTAAAAACCGGCGGTTTCCGCTAACTCCGTCTGGCTGGACTATCTTTAGGACAGGCAAGGGAAGACGTGAGGACGCTAACTATGACCAAAGCCGGAAAAATAACGACAGTAATAACAGGGACTTTCTTGTTGTTGATCGTTGTCGTTATCGTACTGATAGCGACATTTGACTGGAACCGCCTCAAACCGACCATCAACCAGAAAGTCTCTACCGAACTTAACCGACCGTTCGCCATTCGTGGTGATTTGGGGGTCGTCTGGGAGCGCCAAAAGCAGGAGACCGGCTGGCGCAGTTGGGTGCCGTGGCCGCACGTGCATGCTGAAGATATTATCCTCGGCAATCCCCCCGATATTCCCGAAGTGACGATGGTGCACCTTCCCCGCGTCGAAGCGACGCTCGCCCCGCTGGCGCTATTAAGCAAAACCGTCTGGCTGCCGTGGATCAAACTGGTGAAACCCGATGCGCGGCTGATTCGCCTGTCTGAGAAGAACAATAACTGGACATTTGACTTGGCAGGCGCAGAAAACAAAGACGCCAATGCCAAACCTTCTGCCTGGTCTTTCCGGCTGGACACGATTCTCTTCGATCAGGGGCGGATCGCCATTGACGATAAGGTCAGCAAAGCGGATATCGAGATCCTGGTCGATCCGCTGGGCAAGCCGTTGCCGTTCAGTGAAGTCACGGGAAGCAAAGCAAAAGGCGATAACGCGAAGGTTGAAGATTACGTGTTTGGCCTGAAGGCACAGGGGCGATACAACGGCGAACCGCTTACTGGAACGGGAAAGATGGGCGGTATGCTGGCGCTGCGTAGCGAAGGCGCCGCGTTTCCAGTGCAGGCTGATTTACGCTCCGGCAATACCCGAGTGGCGCTGGTGGGCGTGGTTAAGGACCCAATGAAGATGGGCGGCGTCGATCTGCAACTGAAATTCTCCGGGGATTCACTGGGCGAGCTGTACGATCTGACGGGGGTGCTGCTGCCGGATACGCCGCCGTTCGAAACGGACGGTCGGCTGGTGGCGAAAATCGATACCAACGCCTCGTCAGTGTTTGACTACCGGGAGTTCAATGGGCGAATCGGCGACAGCGATATTCACGGCTCGCTGACCTATACGACGGGGAAACCGCGTCCGAAACTGGAAGGCGACGTGGAATCACGCCAGCTCAGGCTGGCGGATCTGGGGCCGCTGATCGGCGTTGATTCCGGTAAAGGCGCGGAGAAAGCGCAGCGCTCAGAACAGAAAAAGGGCGAAAAGAGCATACAGCCAGCGGACAAAGTGCTGCCCTATGACCGCTTCGAAACGGACAAATGGAACGTGATGGACGCCGACGTGCGCTTCAAAGGGCGGCGTATTGAACATGGCAGCAGTCTGCCGATCCGCGATCTCTCAACCCACATCATTCTGCAGAATGCTGACCTGCGCCTGCAACCGCTGAAGTTTGGTCTGGCGGGTGGCAGCATCAGTTCAACGATTCATCTGGAAGGCGACAAAAAGCCGATGCAGGGGCGCGCAGATATTCAGGCGCGGCGCTTAAAACTGAAAGAACTGATGCCGAACGTCGAACTGATGCAGAAAACGCTGGGTGAAATGAACGGTGACGCCGAACTTCGCGGCAGCGGGAACTCCGTGGCGGCGCTGCTGGGCAACAGCAATGGCAACCTGAAACTGCTGATGAACGACGGGTTGATCAGCCGCAACCTGATGGAGATCGTTGGCCTGAACGTCGGGAACTACATTGTCGGGCAGATCTTTGGCGATGACGAAGTGCGGGTCAACTGTGCGGCGGCGAATCTCGATATTGTGAACGGCGTGGCGCGTCCGCAAATTTTTGCATTCGACACCGAAAATGCGTTGATCAACGTCACCGGGACGGCGAGCTTTGCCTCAGAACAGCTGGATTTGACCATCGACCCGGAGAGCAAAGGTATCCGCATCATTACCTTGCGTTCACCGCTGTACGTGCGTGGGACGTTTAAGGAGCCGCAGGCGGGGGTAAAAGCCGGGCCGTTGATTGCCCGTGGCGCGGTGGCTGCGGCGCTGGCGACGTTAGTGACGCCCGCCGCCGCGCTGCTGGCACTGATTTCACCCTCGGAAGGGGATGCCAATCAGTGCCGGATGATTTTATCGCAGATGAAGAAATGATGGTGTGGTCTGCGTTGTGCCGGGTGGCGCTTGCGCTTACCCGGCCTACGGAAGTGGTCGTGTTTGTAGGCCGGGTAAGGCGTAGCCGCCACCCGGCATGTAAAGATTACAGCGACTGGTGACGCGTCTCATGGGTTAACAGCAGCGCGATCAGCGTTAACGCCGCCATAGACGCGAGATAGGTCCCCACGGCCGCCAGCCCATAGTTGGACTGTAACCATGCAGCGATATACGGCGCAACGGACGCGCCCAGAATCGAAGAGACATTATAGGAGAACGATGCGCCGGTGTAGCGCACTTCGGTCGGGAACAGTTCAGGCAGCAGTGCGCCCATCGGCCCAAACGTCAACCCCATCAGACTCAGCCCCAGCAGCAGGAAGGCGAAGACCAGCGCCGGATTGCCGGATCCCAGCAGCGGTTTAAAGGCGAACAGCGCGAACAGGATAATCATCGTGGTGATGATGACCATGCTCTTGCGACGACCAAAGGCGTCAGCGAGCAGGCCAGCAACCGGCACCATCACGCCAAAGCCAATGACCGCCATCATCAGCATCCACAACACTTCATTACGCGGCAGGCCCAGACCGACCGGCGCAGCGGCGGTACTGAACGTCATCGAATACACGGTCATGATATAAAACAGCGTATAGGTCGCCAGCATGATGAACGTGCCAAGGATCGTCACGCGAACGTGTTTGGTCAGCAGGGTTCCGAGCGGGATTTTCACCTGCTTTTTCGCGGCAGCCACTTTGGCGAAGACCGGTGTCTCATGCAGCGACACGCGGACATACAGACCGATAATCACCAGCACCGCCGAGAAGATAAACGGCACGCGCCAGCCCCAGTTCATGAACTGCTCATCGGTCAGCAGCCAGGAGAGCAGCAGGAAGGTGCCGTTGGCAAAGAAGAAGCCAATGGGGGCGCCCAACTGCGGGAACGAGCCGTACAGCGCACGCTTACGCGGCGGGGCATTCTCCGTCGCCAGCAGCGCCGCGCCGCCCCATTCTCCGCCCAGTCCCAGCCCCTGACCAAAACGTGCCAGCGCCAGCAGCAGCGGGGCGAAGATGCCAATGGTGGCGTAGCCAGGCAGCAGGCCGATGATCACCGTCGAGATCCCCATTGTCAGCAAAGACGCCACCAGCGTCACTTTACGCCCTACCCGGTCGCCAAAGTGGCCGAAGAGCGCGGAACCAATCGGGCGCGCGACAAAGGCGATAGCGAACGTGGCGAGCGACTGTAGCGTTGCCGCCGTCGGGTCGCCCTGCGGGAAGAAGATGTGCGGGAAGACAATCACGGCGGCGGTCGCATAGATGTAGAAGTCGAAGAACTCAATGGCAGTGCCAATGAGCGAGGCGACGACAACTTTATTGCGCGAATTGACCGGGGTATGTTCCTGCTCGTTATCGAGTGTGGTGGCGGTTGCTTGCATAGTATTTTCTTATTTTTGGCGAACGAACGGCCATATTACGCACAGCAAAAGCGACATTTCAATCTGTAACAACCGCTCAACATGGTTAAAAATCAGGCAAAAAGCGGATAATGTTTATGCCTGCGATTTCTCGTCCATGAAATGCTTCACACAATTTTAAAATTAGTGGATAAAACTGGTTTTTGGTTAAATAAAAGTTAAGGGCTGGATTTAAATGCTGAATGAGTGAGGCGATGCGGAAGTAAGTGCCTGACCATATTGCCGGATGACGGCGCAAGCGCCTGATCCGGCCTACGATTTGCGATGTTTTGTCGGCCGGATAAGCGCAGCGCCATCCGGCAGAGGGTGAGAATCAACGGTGCGTTTTGCCTGGCATCCGGGGATCGTCTTTGTACTCGGCGGTCGCAATCCACGCCGCGCAGAACAGCGTCAGGCGCGCGAAAAAGTAGAAGAACGCCATCAGCCCCAGCACGGAACCAAACGCCGCGCCGGAGGGCGATTTCACCAGCGCCGGCAGGGTCCAGGTCATGATGATTTTAATGACTTCAAAGCCAATCGCCGCAATCAGCGTACCGCGAATCAACGCCTTTTTACGCGGGCGGTGACGCGGCAAACGCCAGAAAATCCAGAAGAACAGCAGATAGTTAGCGAAAATAGAGATCGCCAGGCCAATCAGCCGCCAGGTGGGCTTCAGCCACTCTATGCTGTCGAGGTAGAGGGCAGAGATAATCATCTGCTGCGCTGAACCGGCGACCGAGGTGATCGACAGCGTCACAATCAGCGCAATCAACAGGCCAATCAGCGAGATAAAATCACGCAGGTATTTGATCCAGATTTTCTCCTGATCCTGTGGCGTGCGTTCCCAGACGTCCCGCGACTGGGCGCGTATCGCCTCGCGCAGGTTACCCATCCAGTTAATCCCGGAGTAGAGGGCAATCCCTAATCCGACCAGGCCGACGGTGGTACGCTGCTGGACAGCCGTATTGATGGTGCTTTTCAGCGTAGCGGCAAGCGTCGGGTCGCTGACGTTCATCAGGATTTTATTGAAGATGTCCTGCAACAGCGTGGGATGTGAGGCGAGAATAAAGCCCGCGGCGGCAAACGACACCATCAGGATGGGGATCATCGACAAAAACGAGAAGTAGGTGATGGCCGCGCCGAACTGATTCCCTAACCGATCGTTAAAGCGTTCTGCCGCGCGGAGCAGGTGCGCAATCACCGGGATGCGCTGGATTTTTTCGACGGTGGTGGTCACCGTTTTCAGCTTCTCGCTGGCGGCGTTTTTCATCTCGTGCTTTGCGGCCCCGGCTGTGTCGACTTTGCGTACCGGGTCGTGTTCAAGTTCCTCAGTGGGGCGTTTTACGTCGTTATCCTGCATCATCAGGTCAGGCGTCCTTCTTTTGTTAATTCTCTGGACAGTATAGCGTCTCAGTCCACGTAGTCCTTCATCACGCCGGTCAGCCACTCCATAAACAGGTGCACGCGGCGTGAAAGATTACGCCGGTGTGGGTAGAGCAGCGATACCGGCATCGGCGAGGCGCGGTATTGTGGGAGCACCTCAACGAGTGTACCGCTGCGTAACGCCTCACGAACCCCGACACGAGGAACCTGAATAATTCCCAGCCCTGCCAGACAGGCGGCGTGATAGGTTTCGGTGCTGTTTACCGTCAGGGTACCGCCGGTTTTTATCCACTGCGTCCCGCTGCTGGTGGCGATTTCAAAACCCGGCGGTCGTGTCCCCAGGTTTAGCGAGTAGTGCACCACCGCGTGGGAAGCGAGATCCTCCAGGCTTTCCGGATAGCCAAAACGCGCCAGGTACTGCGGGCTGGCGCAGTTGATCACGGTAAGCTTGCCCAGCGGGCGTGCGATCAGACCGGAATCCTTTAGCGTGCCGACCCGCACCACGCAGTCAAAACCTTCGCGGATCAAATCCACCAGCCGATCGCTGCTGCTGAGCTCCAGCTCGATTCCCGGATACTGCTGTAAAAAGGCGGGCAGTCGAGGGATCACCAGATTTCGTGCGACGCCAACCGGCATATCGACCCGTAATTTGCCGCTGATACTGGTGGGATCGTGCTGAAACAGACCATCCAGTTCATCCAGATTGCTCAACAAGTCTTTCGCCCGCTCGTAGTAGACCATGCCGTCTTGCGTCAGTTGTACCCGCCGCGTGGTGCGGTGCAAAAGCTGAGTCCCCAGATGGTTCTCCAGCGCCTGAATCTGGCGCGATACGCTACCTTTAGGGAGTCCCAGGGTGTCGGCAGCGCGAGAAAAACTCTCCAGCTCCGCGACACGAATGAATAACTGCATTGCATGAATTTTATCCATTCTATGACCCTATTGTTGTTCCGGATGAAACAGTTATGCGCAATTAGCGACATTTATTGTTTTTCTATCACCTAATAAGCTTTATCTCAATCAACACAACAGATGAAATGAGGTTTCTTATGACGCAACGTATCGCATTGGTGACCGGCGGGAGCCGCGGACTGGGTAAAAACGCCGCGCTTAAGCTGGCGGACAAAGGAACGGATATTCTCTTTACCTATCACAGCCAACAGCAGGCAGCGCTGGATGTCGTCGCTGAAATTGAGCAAAAGGGCAGGAAAGCGGCGGCAATTCAACTGAATGTCGGTGATACGGCTGGCTTTGTCGCTTTCGCCGCCGAGGTGAAAACGCAGTTGCAAACCCGCTGGAATCGACAGACGTTTGATTATTTAGTGAACAATGCCGGAATCGGCTTATATGCGCCCTTTGCCGACACGTCAGAAGAGATGTTTGACGAACTGATGCGCATCCATTTTAAAGGCCCGTTTTTCCTGACGCAGCACCTGCTGCCGCTGATCAACGAAGGCGGGCGTATTCTTAATGTTTCAACCGGGCTGGCGCGTTTTGCGTTGCCGGGGTACGCCGCCTACGCATCCATGAAGGGGGCGATGGAAGTGCTGACACGTTACCAGGCGAAAGAACTTGGCGCGCGTGGGATCTCGGTCAACGCCATCGCGCCCGGCGCGATTGAAACCGACTTTGGCGGTGGACGCCTGCGGGATAATAAAGAGCTGAATGCGTACGTGGCGTCGCAAACGGCCCTGGGCCGCGCCGGTCTTCCCGATGATATTGGCGATGCGATCGCCGCGTTACTCAGCGACGAGCTGGCCTGGATGACGGCGCAGCGTATCGAAGTTTCGGGAGGAATGTTCCTGTAAGCCGAATTCAGCGAGCCGTTGTGCTCGCTGAATGAACATGAAATGCGAATTTTAATTCTGTTACATAATTCCGCGCAGGAGACAATTTCTTTTCTCATGCGCGTTCGTTATTCTTTCCGTGATTTAATATTCAATTAATTTAAGAAGCGGTGAGATATAAGGAATGTCTTACTTTATTGCCTGCTTTCTATACCTGAATGTAATTCTCATGTTTCAGCTGTAAAAATTTATTTTTTTACTTTTCTCCCGTCCCGATATCTGTAGAATGACCCTCCGCCAAATGGCGAATGTTTATTTTACCCGTCGGGTAATACCCTTCCCCTCCTTAATATTATTATCGGAAACGGTGGAGAGAGTAATGCAAATCATCATGTTTGACAGGCAGTCAATATTTATTCATGGAATGAAAATCAGTTTACAACAGCGAATTCCAGGAGTGAGTATTCAGGGTGTCAGTCAGGCCGATGAACTCTGGTACAAACTGGAAGAGAACCCGGAAGCCCTGCTTATGCTGGACGGCGATCTTGACGGCGAATTCTGCCGTTGGCTTCTGCAAAAAACGGTGCAACAGTTTCCACTCGTCAAAATCTTAATTATCGCGACAGACTGCGGTAAAAAAGGGTTGCAGGAGCTGGCGCAATATAACGTTTTGGCCATTATTCCACGCGATTCTGAGCCGGAAAAATTTGCGCTGGCGATCAATAGCGTCGCGATGGGGATGATGTTTTTACCCGGCGAATGGTTAACGATGCCGCCCACAGAATGCCGCGATATTAATGCGCTAAGCGCTCGTCAACGAGAGATTCTCGCGATGCTGGCGTCAGGTGAGTCAAATAAGGAAATTGGCCGTGCGCTAAATATTAGTACCGGAACGGTGAAGGCGCATCTTGAATCACTCTATCGCCGACTGGATGTTAAAAATCGCACCCAGGCGGCCATGCTGTTGGTTCAGTCGTAATAATCTGTAGTTATATTACGACCGGAGATCCTGCGGTCGTAATATATTCCTGTTTTAATAACCCCAGCAGCCAGTCATTCTGCCAGCGCTGTTGCAGCCAGTAGCTCTCCCTGAGCGTGCCTTCCAGTACAAATCCCACTTTCTCCAGCACATGCCTGGAAGCCTGATTACCTTCAGTAACGCAGGCGGTCAGACGGCGCAGGCCACCGCGGGTAAATGCGTAATCACAGACGGCCCGTAACGATTCTGTCCCGTAACCCTTTCCCTGCGCGTCAGGCGCCAACAAAAAGCCAACCTCGGCACACGCTTCTGCGCGATGAATGTAGCCCGTCACACCGAGGGGATTGTGGGTTTCGTTATCGCACAGGATCAGACACAGCCAGTGCGGGTCACCCGGATGCCATGCCGGTAAGCGAGAATCGAACGCTTCCCGAATCTCGCCCTCGCTTCGCGCGTCTGCCACATGGCGCATCACATTCCTATCTTGCTGGAGTGCGAGAAAAAAAGGCCAGTCGGCAGGAGCGATAGGGCGGCAGGTCAGACGGGCTGTTTTCAGTATGGGCACGGGCTCTCTCCTGAGATATTTCTCAATGTTCACGTAGCGGTCACTGTAATAATTATTGAACTTGTTATATCTATAAAAACTAATAATTAAAACAAAGAACTAAAACAAAATTAATGACCTCCGCATGGGGGCACTTTTGGCGAAGGAAGAGAATGACAATTAGCGTTTTGACGACACGCACGACCTTTGAGCACTGCCTGGGGATTATCCGCCAGGCCTCGGTGGAGATCCTGCTACTGCTGGGGGTGCATGCCTCCGACGGTAAAGATCCGCGCTGGTTTCTGGAACATCTGGATCAGGCCCGGCTGAATCTGGGCGGCTGGAGCCAGGTCGCCAGGCGTTTGCACCTTAACGACGCTCAGTTGAGCCAGTTCACGCTGCAACTGCGCCATCTTCAGCAGTGCGTACCGCAATATGACAGCGGGCAGGAGGTCAGTGAAAACCAACTGATTGCCGCTCTGCGCGTGGTCAGGTCGCTGGAACAACTGCGCCATCATCAGTCGTTACTTAATTTTAAAACAGAGATTGAAGAGGCGGATCACAGTCAGCAAGTGCGCGCAGAGCGGCAGTTACGCGCGATTGAACTGACCCTGACCGCGCTGATCTCGCAGATGTGGCCGGATAAAACGCAGCTCAATAATTACCTTAAAGACAACTTTGGCACGGATAAGCTCAGGCGCTGGATTAAGCTGGGCGAACGCCAGGATCCGCTGAATGGCATGCGTTTTGGTGAGCTGGCGCTGATGATTGTCGATAAGAAGATTTTTACCCGCCACTATTCCGGAATCTTTAACGATGCCTCAGTGCTGACCCTGTTTGTCGAACCGCGTCTGACGTTGCGGGTGTTTCTCGATGACTGTCGGCAGGCTCGTAACACGGTGCTGGCCGGAGAGCCGCTGTCATCGGCACAGTTGACGCTACTCTCCTGTCAGTTTCAGCATATTGTCCGTCCCGTCCAGCGTGCCTATGAACAGGGACGCGCCCGCATTAACCCGGCAACGTTGATGATTGTGGAAGAGGGGCAACTGGCACAGTTTTGGGAGGACGCGCGGAAAAAGGACCGTCAGGCCGGGGGTGACACAGAGGAAATTGGCGAATCTGTTGAACCGCCGCGTAAGCGCTCGCTGCGTACGGCAGAAGAACGTGAGCAGCTGATCACGGGCGTGCTCTGGGGCGCGGTGGGGCTCATGGTGATCGCCATCCTGGGCGGCGGTGCGTGGTTAGTGAGTTCGCAGCCGGCCGCGCCCGCGCCGAACATCAAGATCACTCAGGCGGAACCTAAGCGCGAATTGCCTTCCGCACGCGAAATGGTGACGCAGATGGGCATCACCTGGGATGTGTTTAACATGCGTGCGGCGATAGACAGGAATGACAGCCGGGTCACCGCGCTCTTTTTGCAGGGCGGCATGAACTGGCAGGTCTCGTGGACCGAAGCGGCGTTTGCCCGCAACAATACGGATGTCCTTGAGTTGCTGTTGCGTTATCCCTCACAGATGGATGAAAACAAACCCTGTCGCCGGTTTATCAACACGGTTGGTCACGCGATGTCTGGCGGTGCGCCGTTGACGAGTCAACACAAAGCCTATTTGCGGCGCTTTTGCACGGTGCCTGCGGTGGTATCGCGACAGCAGCATGATACCGAGCAGGCAGAGCGACGTTATCGCGCCGATCCCAGCGCGGATAACAAGAAGTGGCTGAAAATCCAGAGCGCCGTTTATGAGGTGATCCGTTAGCCATTACGGCTCCCCATACAACCCGATTAAGCGGCGCGCGACGCCGTTGGTCCAGCCAAAGCCATCCTGCAACGGATATTCCCCGCCGCCGCCTTCGCGCGGGGTGCCGCTGGCGATGTGGTATTTCTCAATGAGCTTATGGTGCTGCTGATAAAAGTGATTCACCGTCTGGAGCCAGCTATGGGCGATTTCATCTCCCAACGCATCATCGCCGTACATCTTAAAGCCCTGAATCGCCATCCACTGTAGCGGTGCCCAGCCGTTGGGTTTATCCCACTGTTCGCCCGTTTCGTATTCGGAGGCCATAATACCGCCGGGGGTCAACAGACGGGTACGCACGGTATCTCCCAGCCGATCGGCCTGTTCATGGGTCGCCATCCCGACGTAGAGCGGAACGATGCTGGCGGCAGAAAACAGCGCCATTTGCTCACGCCGCCAGTCATAGTCGCGGTAGCAGCCATTTTCCTCATCCCACAAATAGCGATTGATGGCAGCCCGCCGGTTGCTCGCCTTCTGGCGGAACTGCGCTTCAACGTCGCGCTCCCCTTTCAGCGCCGAGATATTGGCAATAGCGCTCTCCAGTTTGAACAGGAACGCGTTGAGATCGATAGGGATAAACTGCGTAGTGCGAATGCTTGCCAGTCGTCCGGCGTCGCGTAGCCAGCGGGAGGAATAATCCCAGCCGGATGCCGCGCCCGCACGCAGATCGCGATACACCTCGTTCGGTGGACGTCCTGAGTGTTTGGCGGTTTCCACATCCTCCAGCCATGACTCATCGCGCGGCGTGTCGCGGTCATCCCAATAGCGGTTGAGCAGGGAACCGTCCGGCATCCTGACGACATGACGATAGGCCTGATTGAGCACCAGCGACTCTGCGCCGTCCATCCAGAAGGCATACTCCATTTTCAGATGATCGAGGTAGCGCCGTGCGCCGCGTACGCCGTCCTCCTCGAACAGCTCGACCATCAGCGCAAACACCGGCGGCTGCGAGCGGCTGAGATAATAGGTGCGGTTGCCGTTCGGAATGTGACCGTAGTTTTCAATCATCCATGCGAAGTTATCCGCCATACACTTCAGCAGGTCTTCCCGACCGCTTTCCGCGAGGCCCAGCATGGTGAAATAGGAGTCCCAGTAGTAGGTTTCGCTGAATCGACCACCCGGTACGATATAGGACTGCGGCAGTGCCAGCAGCGATGACCACGGAATGTGATCCTGCGGTTCACGGGTTAGCACCGGCCACAGCTGGTCGATATGCTCTTTCAGGGAATTTTCGGGATTGGAGACATATTCGGTACCGTACTCTTCCGGCAGCCAGAAATGATTTTCAACAAAGCGTCGCAGGTCGAAGTCCCGATGACGGCGGACTTTACGGTAGCGAATCAGGATATCGAGCGGATCCATTTTTGGCGCGCAGTCAGGAAAGGTTTTGCTGTCGGCAAAAATCTTTGAGCACTGAACGTGCTCGAAGAGTTCCAGATAACGGTCGGCTGGCGTCAGCGCGTCAGAGGCGGGAAGCCCCTCGATCATCTCAGGTTCCGGCTCTGCCTCGATCATCTCATCCAGCTTTAACTCGCACGGATCCGTTTCGTAGAAAAGATCGACGTCGATCGTGAATTCCTCTGACGGGGCGTGTTGCAGTTTCTGGTTGATCATAATGAGAAAGGCCTCCGGATTGCGTCGTAAAAGATACGGGTGTTGCCCGGCTGTCTTTTAAGCGTAGACATTCGCTTCGGTACGTGGGGGATAAAGCGTGCGGTAGATCACGTTTACACCGCAAGCATTTAACGCAATAACTATATAGTGCACTGATAATTCGAGATAATTATTTTCCAATGCAATATATGAGAAGGCTTATTTTCGGAACATTCGATTGCAACGATTTGTGAATTAGATAAACCTTACTCTTAATAGGGAAAAGCTATCTCATCGATAGATACCGCCCATGTAATTGATTGATACTTATCAAGTTAGCGTCTTGTTTATTTTCTATGATGGCAAGGTCCATAAAGGACACCCACTTTTCTTAATTTTCTGGGTCACAATAACTCACTACCGTGAGGGTAAAATAATGAAAATCATTACCCGACTTACTGCGATTGCCATAGCAGGCATCGTTATCTGTTATTTAGGATTATCCGGTTACGTTTGGTATCACGAAAAACAACGCAGTCAGGCTGCTTCCGTTCAGGCTTCAACGCGGGAAGAAAATAATCAGGTTCTGGGATTTTTACGTGAGAAAGGATGCGATTATTGTCATACCCCTTCCGCAGAATTACCGTTTTATTCCTCTTTTCCCATCGCGAAACAGTTGATGAATTACGATATTCAACTGGGTTATAAATCCTTCAACCTTGAAGCCGTTCGCGCCGCGCTGCTGGCGGATGAACCCGTTTCACAGAGCGATCTCAATAAAATTGAATGGGTGATGCAGTATGAAACCATGCCGCCAACCCGCTACACCGCGCTGCACTGGGCGGGGAAGGTGAGTGATGAGGAACGGGAAGCGATGCTTGGCTGGATTGCGACACAACGTGAGCAGTATTACGCCAGCAATGACACGGCCAGCCAACATCGCAATGAGCCAGTGCAGCCGATTCCTGAAACGTTGCCGACCGATGCACAGAAAGTGGCACTCGGTTTTACCCTTTATCACGATCCGCGTTTGTCAGGCGACAGCACTATCTCTTGTGCGCATTGTCATGCCCTGAATGCGGGAGGCGTGGATGGGCGGAAGACATCGATTGGCGTCGGCGGTGCGATTGGACCGATCAACGCGCCAACGGTATTCAACTCGGTCTTTAACGTGGAGCAGTTCTGGGATGGTCGTGCGCCAACGCTGCAGGCACAGGCGGGGGGACCGCCATTGAACCCGATAGAAATGGCGTCGAAATCCTGGGATGAAATCATCGGTAAACTTGACAAGGATCCCATCCTGAAACAGCAGTTCCTCGCGGTCTATCCGCAGGGATTCAGCGGTGAAACGATTACCGATGCGATTGCAGAGTTCGAGAAAACGTTGATCACGCCTAATTCTCCGTTTGATAACTGGTTGCGCGGTGATGAAAACGCACTGACGGCTAAACAGAAGCATGGCTATCAATTGTTTAAAGACAATAAATGCGCCACCTGCCATGGTGGGATGATTCTGGGGGGGCGTTCATTTGAACCGCTGGGTCTGAAGAAAGACTTTAATTTTGGTGAGATTACCGCAGCCGATATTGGTCGAATGAACGTGACCAATGAAATGCGCGATAAATTACGCCAGAAAGTCCCGAGTCTGCGTAACGTTGCGCTCACGGCACCGTATTTCCACCGCGGCGATGTCCCGACGCTGGATGGGGCGGTTAAGTTGATGCTGCGTTATCAGGTGGGGAAAGAGATCCCGCAGGAAGATATCGATGATATTGTCGCCTTCCTTGAGAGTCAGACCGGAGTGTATACGCCGTATATGCAGGGTAAATGATCAGGATGTGCCGGATAGCGCTGATGCCCTATCCGGCATTTTAAATGCTTAACGCATGGTCACGAACTCTTCCGCTGCCGTCGGATGAATGGCGACGGTGTTGTCGAAGTCTTTCTTGGTGGCGCCCATTTTCAGCGCCACCGCAAAGCCCTGCAACATTTCGTCCATGCCAAAGCCGATGCCGTGGATACCGACGATTTTCTCTTCCGGGCCAACGCAGACTAACTTCATACGGCACGGCTGACGGTGCGAGGTCACCGCGGTATACATTGCGGTAAACGAGGATTTATACACTTTCACCTGGTCGTCGCCATACTGCTCGCGCGCCTGCGGTTCAGTCAGACCCACGGTGCCAATCGGCGGGTGGCTGAAGACCACGGTCGGGATGTTGCTGTAGTCCAGATGTTCGTCCGGCTTGTTGTTAAACAGACGCTCGGAAAGACGACGGCCTGCCGCAACGGCAACCGGAGTCAGCTCGACGGCACCAGTGTTATCACCGACGGCATAAATTCCATCCACGCTGGTGTTCTGGTATTTATCGACAACGATATACCCTTTTTCGTTGGTTTTTACCCCAGTCGCGGCCAGGTTGAAGTTATCGGTGGCCGGTTCGCGACCAATCGCCCAAATCAGGCAATCGACCGTTTCGCTGCGGCCGTCTTCCAGTTCGAGCGTCAGGCTACCGTCGGCATTTTTTACCACCGCTTTCGGGATCGCATGGGTATGGAGCGCCGGCCCTTCGGCATTCATCACTTCGACCAGGGTTTCGGTGATCATCGGATCAAAGCTGCGCAGCGGCGCGTGTTTACGCACGAACAGATGGGTTTTGGCCCCCAGACCGTTAATCACGCCCGCCAGTTCCACGGCGATATAACCGGCACCGACAACGGCAACGCGCTCAGGCAGGGCTGGCAGTTCAAAGAAACCGTCGGAGTCGATACCGTATTCCACGCCCGGAATATTCGGGTGGCTCGGACGACCGCCGGTGGCAATCAGGATATGGTCAGCGGTAATGGTCTCACCGTTGACTTCGATCGTTTTGGCATCGACGAAGCGGGCAAAGCCTTTGATCACATCAACGTTATTCTTACCCAGCACGTTGTCATACGAGGTGTGAATGCGGTCGATATAGGCGGTACGGCTGGCAATCAACGTATCCCAGTTGAATTTATTGATCGTGGTGTCAAACCCGTAGTCCGGGCCGTACAGGTGGATCGCTTCACGGATTTGTGCAGCATGCCACATCACTTTTTTGGGGACGCAACCAACGTTGACGCAGGTGCCGCCCAGTTCTTTGGCTTCAATCAGCGCACACTTCTGGCCGTACATGGCTGCACGGTTAATCGAGGCGATACCGCCGCTACCACCGCCGATGGCGATGTAGTCATAATGCTTGCTCATGAGTCTTATCCTTCCATTCTGATTGCCGCGATTGTATACCTGAAATCAATAGGTTCCACCGATGACTGCGATTACTCAGGCACGATCCAATTTACCGAGGTATGCCCGGTACCTGCTGGCACCAGCTTGCTGTGTAGCCAGGGCAGCACGGTGTTCATTTGCGCTTCCAGCTTCCATGGCGGGTTGATCACAATCATGCCGGAGGCGGTCATGCCGCGCTGGTCGCTGTCCGGGCGCACCGCCAGCTCAATTTGCAGGATTTTACGGATACCGGTCGCTTCCAGGTCATGCACCATGCGCTTGATTTGCTGACGCAATACGACCGGATACCACAGGGCATATGTCCCGGTGGCAAAACGTTTATAGCCTTCGTTGATCCCGGCGACGACGGCCTGATAGTCCGATTTAATTTCGTAAGGTGGGTCGATGAGGATCAAGCCGCGACGGGAGACCGGCGGTAGCTTCGCCTTCAACTGCTGATAACCATCGGCACGGGCCACGCGGGCACGCTCATCTTTCTGGAATTCTCCTCGCAGCAGCGGGAAGTCGCTCGGGTGTAATTCAGTCAGGTGCAGACTGTCCTGCGCGCGTAGCAGCTGACGGGCAATAAGCGGAGAACCCGGGTAGTAACGCAGCTGTCCGCTGCGGTTAAAGTGTTTGACCACGCCAATGTATGGCTCCAGCTCGGCAGGCAGATCGTCCTGCTGCCAGACGCGAGCGATGCCTTCCAGGTATTCGCCGGTACGTTCAGCCTGCTCGCTGCTTAGCTGATAACGGCCCGCGCCTGCATGGGTGTCCAGATAGAGAAACGGTTTATCTTTCTCTTTAAGCGACTCGATGATCAGGCTCTGAACCGTGTGTTTAAGGACGTCGGCGTGGTTGCCAGCGTGGAAGCTGTGGCGATAACTGAGCATGGGTAAACGTGTTCCAGGTTATAAACGTAGGCCCGAGCAGCGTCACGCTTTCGGGCGAAAAAAAGCATATCGCCACAGTATACAGAAAAGTCACCGCTGCCGCGAAAGCGCAACGCCTGGCATTGAAATTCACTACACTTAACCCCATGCTACATACATTACATGGCGGATGGCGACGCTAACGCATCTTATCCGACTTACGGGTCCCTGCCTTTGTAGGTCGGGTAAGGCGCAGCCGCCACCCGACAACAACGCGCATACGCGTTTGTTTCCCCCTTTTTAACCAGGACTGTGCATATGACGAATCCATTACTGACTCCCTTCGAACTGCCGCCGTTTTCCGCGATCAAGCCTGAGCATGTCGTTCCCGCCGTCACCAAAGCGCTGAACGACTGCCGTGAGAATGTGGAACGTGTGGTCGCGCAGGGCGCACCGTATTCCTGGGAAAACCTTTGCCAACCGCTTGCGGAAGTCGATGACGTCCTGGGGCGTATTTTTTCTCCGGTCAGCCATCTGAATTCAGTGAAAAACAGCCCGGAACTGCGCGAAGCCTATGAGCAAACCCTGCCGCTGTTGTCGGAATACAGCACCTGGGTTGGTCAGCATGAAGGTCTGTATAAGGCGTACCGCGACCTGCGTGATGGCGACCATTACGCCACACTCAATACCGCGCAGAAAAAAGCCGTTGATAATGCGCTGCGTGATTTTGAACTCTCCGGGATTGGCCTGCCGAAAGAAAAACAGCAGCGTTACGGAGAGATCGCCACCCGCCTGTCTGAGCTTGGCAACCTGTACAGCAACAACGTGCTCGACGCCACCATGGGCTGGACGAAGCTGATTACTGACGAAGCAGAGCTAGCCGGGATGCCGGAAAGCGCGCTGGCGGCGGCGAAAGCGCAGGCTGAAGCGAAAGAGCAGGAAGGGTATCTGCTGACGCTGGATATCCCGAGCTATCTGCCGGTGATGACCTACTGCGACAATCCGGCATTGCGTGAGGAGATGTACCGCGCCTATGTGACCCGCGCCTCCGATCAGGGGCCGAACGCCGGTAAATGGGATAACAGCCCGGTGATGGAAGAGATCCTCACCCTGCGTCATGAACTGGCGCAACTGCTGGGCTTTGAAAGCTACGCCTTTAAATCGCTCGCCACTAAAATGGCGGAAAACCCGCAGCAGGTGCTGGGGTTCTTAACCGATCTGGCAAAACGCGCGCGTCCGCAGGGCGAGAAAGAGCTGGCGCAACTGCGTGCTTTCGCAAAAGCAGAGTTTGGCGTTGATGAGCTGAACCCGTGGGATATCGCGTACTACAGCGAAAAACAGAAACAGCACCTTTACAGCATCAGCGACGAACAGTTGCGTCCGTACTTCCCGGAAAACAAAGCGGTGAACGGCCTGTTTGAAGTGGTGAAGCGCATATACGGCATCACCGCGAAAGAGCGTCACGATGTGGATGTCTGGCATCCGGACGTGCGGTTCTTCGAACTGTATGACGAAAACAACGAACTGCGCGGCAGTTTCTATCTTGACCTGTACGCCCGTGAAAACAAACGCGGCGGGGCGTGGATGGACGACTGCGTCGGTCAGATGCGCAAAGCGGACGGTTCTCTGCAAAAACCGGTCGCCTACCTGACCTGTAACTTTAACCGCCCGGTCAACGGCAAACCGGCGCTGTTTACCCATGACGAAGTGATCACCCTGTTCCACGAGTTTGGTCACGGCCTGCACCACATGTTGACCCGTATCGAAACCGCAGGGGTTTCCGGGATCAACGGCGTGCCGTGGGATGCGGTCGAACTGCCGAGCCAGTTTATGGAAAACTGGTGCTGGGAGCCGGACGCGCTGGCGTTTATCTCCGGTCATTACGAGACAGGCGAACCGCTGCCGAAAGAACTGCTGGATAAAATGCTGGCGGCGAAGAACTACCAGGCGGCGCTGTTCATCCTGCGTCAGCTGGAGTTCGGTCTGTTTGACTTCCGTCTGCATGCGGAATTTGACCCGCAGCAAGGGGCAAAAATCCTTGAAACGCTGGCGGAGATTAAAAAACAGGTCGCCGTGGTGCCGGGACCGTCATGGGGCCGCTTCCCGCATGCCTTCAGCCATATTTTCGCCGGCGGCTACGCGGCGGGATATTACAGCTATTTGTGGGCTGACGTGCTGGCTGCGGATGCCTTCTCCCGCTTCGAAGACGAGGGGATTTTCAACCGCGATACCGGTCAGTCGTTCCTCGACAATATCCTGACGCGCGGCGGCTCCGAAGAACCCATGGAGCTGTTCAAACGCTTCCGTGGCCGCGAACCGCAGCTCGACGCAATGCTTGAGCATTACGGAATCAAAGGTTAATTTACCCGTCATACTTCAAGCCGCCTCTTCGGCAACTGCACTCATTCACCCTGGTCGCGTACTGTTTGTACGCTCCCAGGGATTTATTCCCTTGTTGCCTCGATGCAACTCGAATTATTTAGGGTAAAGCGGAAGTGAAAATCTGCTTAATTGATGAAACGGGCGCCGGAGACGGCGCCTTATCTGTTCTGGCTGCCCGCTGGGGGCTGGAACACGATGAAGACAATCTGATGGCGCTAGTGCTGACTGCGGAACATCTGGAGTTGCGTAAACGTGATGAACCGAAGCTCGGCGGCATTTTCGTCGATTTTGTCGGCGGGGCGATGGCGCACCGGCGCAAATTTGGCGGCGGTCGCGGCGAGGCGGTCGCCAAAGCGGTCGGTATCAAAGGCGATTATTTGCCGGATGTGGTGGATGCCACGGCAGGGCTGGGACGTGATGCCTTTGTCCTTGCCTGCGTCGGTTGTCATGTGCGGATGCTGGAACGTAACCCGGTAGTGGCGGCGTTGCTCGACGACGGACTGGCGCGCGGCTATGCCGATGCGGAAATTGGCCCGTGGTTGCAGGCGCGTTTGCAGTTGATTCATGCTTCCAGCCTGACGGCGCTGACCGATATCACACCGCGTCCGCAGGTGGTTTATCTCGATCCGATGTTTCCCCATAAGCAGAAAAGCGCGCTGGTGAAGAAAGAGATGCGGGTATTTCAGTCGCTGGTGGGACCGGATCTGGACGCTGACGGCCTGCTCGAACCTGCGCGTCAACTCGCGACTAAACGCGTGGTGGTGAAACGTCCGGACTATGCGCCGCCGCTGGCGGATGTCGCCACGCCGAATGCGGTGGTGACCAAAGGGCACCGGTTTGATATTTATGCCGGCACGCCTTTGGCGGATTAACAGATTGCCTGATGGCGCTGCGCTTATCAGGCCTACGACTTAGCGTAGTTTGTCTTTTGTCTTTTGTCTTTTGTAGGCCGGATAAGGCGTGAGCCGCCATCCGGCAATACGGATTACACAAACGGTGCCAGAGGATCGGCAATCTCAAACGCGACGGCTTTATCGGCCTTCGGCGGGTAGATAAGCTCACGAGTAATCGACAGCTTCAGTTTCTTGGCCTCGGCACGCGTCAGTTTTACCTGCTGATCCCATCCTTCGGTATAGACCGCTCCCCAGGCCCCCAAATCCAGACAGGTGACGTAGTTTTCCTGACGATACGGCAGGGGGGCGACGTCCAGCAGGCTGGCTGCGGCATTGTTCCCGGCAAATTTACCCAACAGGATCGCATGCTGGCAGGTCATTAATGCGTGATTGCCCTTATCGTCAGTGGCGGCGTAAGCCACATCGCCGGTGGCATAAATATCGTCATAACCCACCACTTGCAGGTTAGCGTTGACGTGCAGACGACCCTGACGGTCGCGCGGGGCATCAATTTGTGTCGTCAGATCGTTAGCCTGGACACCCACGGTCCAGATGACGGTCTGTGAAGCGATAGTTCGTCCGTCCTTCAGCGTAACGCCAGAGGCATTCACGCTTTCCACGTCGGCGTTTACCTGCCATTCCACACCCAGTTCAGCCGAGGCTTCGACAATGACGTTACGCAATGCGTTGCTGTAGCGTGAACCTGGCTGGGGGCCGCGTTCTACTACGACTACTCTGGTCTTAGCTTCAGCACCAAAAATGTCGCGCAGACGGCCCGGCAGCTCCAGCGCCATTTCAATGCCGGTAAAACCGCCCCCGCAGACGACCACGGTATTACGCGCTTCACTCTCGGGTTGGCTTGCCAGACTCTGCAAATGCTTTTCAAGTACAGCGGCACTTTCCAGCTGATCCAAATCGAAGGCGTGGGCTTGCGCACCGGCCACCTGCGAGCGGTTTACGTGACTGCCACTGGCGAGGACTAAGCGGTCATAGCGCTGCAAACGCGTTTCACCGCTGGCATCCGTACAGCTCACTTCTTTTGATGCGGGAAGGATCTGGCTGACCGTCCCACGCAGAAAGTTAACGCCGGTGACATCGAACAGCGGCTGGAGCGGGGCAACGAGTGTTTCAACCGCATTTTCATAAAAACGCGGACGAACGCGCAGCTCGGGCTGCGGAGCAATGACGGTGATATCAATGTTTGGGTTGGCCTCTTTCTCAAGCAGCCGGGCCGCGCTAAGCGCTGCCCACATCCCTGAGAAACCTGCACCGACGATCAGAATCTGTTTACGCATGATGGTTTTATCCGGTAGTCATGATGGTTAATTTACTCGGATTTTATTTGTCGTAGTTAAAAGATGCAATGTGATTTCATTCTTCACGGGGAGGTAGTGGCGTAAAATGCATTTATCATATTGAAAATTAATGAATTAAATATTTTCTCTCAATGAGTTTCTTCTTCTCAT
Organism: Citrobacter sp. T1.2D-1; assembly: GCF_950098555.1. NCBI lineage: Bacteria > Pseudomonadati > Pseudomonadota > Gammaproteobacteria > Enterobacterales > Enterobacteriaceae > Citrobacter > Citrobacter sp. T1.2D-1. The sequence goes on along the minus strand of NZ_CATNHH010000012.1, from coordinate 167,442 downwards.
CTGGAATGATGATGATGAAAAAGCTACAATAACTCAGAATTATTTTGGCTGAGATAAGAGCATGGCATTCTACAGTTCCGGGGTTGAGTACGGCATTCATAGCCTGATGTGTATGGTGGATAGCAAAGGGGACGCCCGCGATATGAGCGTGCGCGAAATTGCCGATCTGCAAAGCGTGCCCTACGACTATCTGGCCAAAATATTTACCCGTTTGTCGAAGGCGGGACTGGTGCGTAGCATCGAGGGTAAAGGCGGCGGTTTTCAGCTTGCCAGACCTGCCGAGCACATTACGGTGCTGGATGTGGTTAACGCTATCGACGGTGACAAGCGCATCTTTGAATGTCGGGAGATTCGCCAGCGACTCGCGGTCTTTGAGGAACAACCGCCCGCGTGGGCCTGTGAAGGGATCTGCGGCGTACGCTCGGTGATGGATATGGCGCAGCAGCGTATGGAAGAGGCATTAGGACAGCATACGATTCTGGACCTGGCGCGCAAAATGTATCGCAAAGCACCCGAGACCTTTGTGGTCGAAGTACAGGAATGGATCAACGTACGCAAAGGATGAACGAAATCAGGCCGGATAGGGCGTTTACGCTACCATCCGGCACCGGTTTGACTGCCCGATAGCGTAACGCCATCGGGCCTGCGAAGGGTTATGATGATTGATGGCTATCCGGCGTATTAATCATCCGGTTCAGCCACGGCACCATCAGCGCCATCACAACCGTGACCGCCAGCGTCACTAATCCGATTTTACTGAACACGCCGGTATAGACAGGCAGTGTCTGCAACGGGTCGGTGATGTTCTCCGGTACGGCGGTAAAGGTGGCGACATAGCCCCCCAGCAGAAACGCGGCGGCCTGCGTCAGGAACCACATCCCGAGGATAAAGCCCATCAGATGCTGCGGCACCAGCGCCGCCACCATTGCCAGTCCCAACGCGCTAATCAGCAGCTCGCCCAGACTCTGGAACAGATAGACCAGCACGATAAACCACGGCGACGTAAGCCCCTGCGCATCGGCAAACCACATCCCTGCGGCGGCGGCGGTCAGAAAGCCCAGCGAGCACAGGAACATCCCGAGGGTAAACTTCATCGGCATCGTCAGGTCTTTACCTTTGCTGCCCAGACGCGTGTAGATAGCCGCCAGCACCGGACTGGCAACCACCACCCAGAACGGGTTGAGCGCCTGGAAACTCACCGGGTTAAGGGTGAAACCGAGGATCTCATGGTGAACGTTGTTGATGGCAAAGAAGTTCAGCGAAGTGGGCATCTGCGCATACAGAATGTAAAACAGTACGGCTTCAAGCATCAGGATAAACGCCACAAACATCTTGTTGCGACCGGTTTTATCCAGTTTGAAGGCCTGGCGGAAGAAGATAATCGTCACCACAAGCGACAACACAATCAGCACCAGGTTGGCGATTTTCACGTTGTGCATCAGCCAGGCGCAGAGGAAGACCATCGCCACGGTGCCAATCAGGACGTACAACAGATTGCGGAAGCTCATCGGCAGATGGTCTGGCTCGGAACCGATATCTTTCACCATACCGCGGCAGGCGAAATAGACCAGCAGCGCGACAATCAGTCCCGCCCCGCACAGGTTGTAGGTGACGGCGTAGCCAAACTTATCCGCGATCACCGGCGCCAGCGACAGCGACAGCAGCGAACCGATGTTAATCGACATGTAGAACAGGGTGAAGGCGCCATCCAGACGCGGATCTTTTGGCGGATAGCATTTGGAGAGCAGGCTTGCCGGGTTCGCCTTAAACAGGCCGTTGCCGACGGCAATCGTCCCAAGAGCGATAAAAATGAGGTCCGGTTTGAGCAACGACATTCCCGTCATAAAGTAGCCGAGTGCCAGTACAACAGCGCCCAGCACCAGCGTCCGTTTGGTGCCGAGCAGGTGGTCGCCAACGTAACCCCCAATTGAGATCAGACCGTACACCAGTGCGGCAAAGGCGCCGAAGGTGATAAACGCCTGTTCCTGCGAGAATCCGAGTTGCTTAACAAAGAAAACCGCCAGGATACCCTGAACGCCGTAATAGCCAAATCGTTCCCATAACTCGACAAAAAAGATCATGAAGAACGGGCGGGGTTGCTGCAGCAAACCCGTAGGTGCAGATGTATTCATATTGCTTCGCCTTTCAATGCCATCCCGAAAAGTATGAACGCGTAATACAAAACGCGCCGAAAAAGTCTGACTCTGTTATAGACTGCGGCTATTAGCCGGTGGTGTAGAGTATTATACAGATTGATTTCGTTCTAATCAGTTGATCACACTAATTATGATTAATGAGGTGGAAGGTTGTACTGATCGTTTTCGGGAATGACAGAAACAAAAACGCCCGCAAAGGCGGGCGCTCTGACATGGCCGGGGAATCCGGCTGGACGTGTTTTACTCTTCTTCGTCGCGCAGTGGAACAATCAGCATGTCGACGTGAACGGTGTTGATCAACTGACGTGCGGAGGACATCAGTTTGCTCCAGAAGTCCTGGTGGTGACCACAAACAACCAGGTCCATGTCGTATTTCTTGATAGCGTCTACCAGCACCTGACCCAGATCGCCGCTGCCGCTCAGGGTTTCGGTGATCGGATAGCCTGCGTTAGTGGACAGTTCGGTCAGCGCGTGGTGGGTTTCTTCAGAAATGCGTTTTTGCATATCGCCCAGATTGACGTCAATCAGGCCGGTATAAAGGTCAGAGTAGTTTACATCAACGTGGATCAGGGAAACCTTTGCGTTGTACGGACGTGCCATAGAGACCGCTTTTTCGACCAGAACTTTGCTTTCCGGTGAAAGATCAACCGCGATGAGAATGTGTTTGTAAGCCATAGTATTACTCCTTCCATAAAGTTGTCGATGACCAGCCAGCTAGCGATTTTTCTACCTTTTCATCACTCGCGTCCTGCGAACTGTGCGGTATGTCTACGCGGGGCTAGCTCAGCCGCGATGGATTGTAGAGACTATCCTTACATTATAGCGACCTGGATAATCCGTCAATCCGCCTTGCTTACCAGATAGTTAAACAAAAAATTTAGATAATTGCATTGATAGTGATTAACCTTCTGGCAAAAAAATTAACTGATCTCCTACACTATTTAGAGAGCCGCTCAGATGATAAGCTCAAAATGAGCGGTTTTTAGTCGTACTTTTTCATTGACTGTCTGGCAGGTTTCGGGGAGCGGTAGTCCCGGAGCGGAGCTCCGTGGGCGGGTCGCCGGGGAGGTCGTATGATAAGCACCGTTGCATTATTCTGGGCGTTATGTGTTGTTTGCATTGTGAATATGGCGCGCTATTTCTCGTCTTTACGCGCGCTGCTCGTGGTACTTCGTGGTTGCGATCCTTTGCTCTATCAATATGTAGATGGGGGCGGCTTTTTCACCTCGCACGGCCAACCCAATAAGCAGGTACGCCTGGTGTGGTATATCTACGCCCAGCGCTACCGCGATCATCATGATGATGAATTCATCCGCCGTTGTGAGCGGGTACGTCGTCAGTTCATTTTGACCAGCGCGCTGTGCGGGCTCGTGGTGATCAGTCTTATTGCTTTGATGATTTGGCACTGAGCATAAAAAAGCGGGCCAGTTTCCTGACCCGCTTGCTTCGGTAACTTCTTTTCTCTTCTCGCTTAGATAAGCTTCAGCGAGATCCAGTACAGTGTACCGGACAGCAGGATCGCGGCGGGTAATGTGAACACCCACGCCATCAGAATGCTGGTCACCGTTTTACGTTGCAGACCCCCACCGTCGACAACCATCGTCCCCGCCACGGAGGAGGAGAGAACGTGGGTGGTGGATACCGGCATCCCGGTGTAGCTGGCGAGACCAATAGAGACGGCTGCTGTCATCTGTGCAGACATTCCCTGAGCATAGGTCATGCCTTTCTTACCAATCTTCTCACCGATGGTGGTTGCCACACGGCGCCAGCCGATCATGGTACCAATACCCAGCGCCAGCGCGACCGCCATAATTATCCAGATAGGCGCATACTCAATGGTGCTCAGCATATCGGTTTTCAGTTTCTTCAGCAGACGCTGGTCGTCAGCGCTCACGCCCGGCAGCTTCGTTACTTTATCGGTCGTATCGGAGATGCACAGCATGATGCGACGCAGTTGGCCGCGCTGCTCAACGCTCAGCTTGTCATAGCTTTCCACGTTGTTCGACAACATCGCCTTCGCGCGATCCAGCGCGTTAATGGTGTTTGCCGGATGGCAGTGGAATTCCGTCGGCTGCGTTGCGGCCGGTTCCGGAGACGGAATCAGCTGATCGACGCCCGTCACTTTCTTCAGCAGATCGGGATGCTGCTGGAAGTAGATTTCGACGTTATTGATGGCATCACGGGTACGGGTGATTTCGTAACCCGAAGCGTTCATGTTCACCACGAAGCCTGCCGGTGCCACACCAATCAGAACCAGCATAACCAGACCAATGCCTTTCTGACCGTCGTTCGCACCATGCGAGAAGGCGACGCCGATAGCCGAGAGAATCAGGGCAATACGGGTCCAGAACGGCGGCTTTTTCTTACCGTCTTTCTTTTCACGTTCAGCTGGGGTGAGGTGAATACGGGCGCGTTTTTTGGTTCCGCTCCAGTAGCGACGCAGAATGAAAATCAGGCCGCCTGCGACCACCAGACCAACGATGGGCGAGACGATCAGCGAGGCAAAAATGCCCATGACTTTCGGGATATTGAGTGCGTCCACCACTGAGGTGCCGGTCATCAGCGCATTGGTTAAACCGATGCCGATAATCGCGCCAATCAGCGTGTGAGAGCTGGATGCGGGTAAACCAAAGTACCAGGTACCCAGGTTCCAGATGATGGCGGCGAGCAGCATGGAGAACACCATCGCAAGTCCATGCGAAGATCCCATGTTGAGCAGGAGATCGGTCGGTAACATATGCACGATGGCATAGGCTACGCTGAGACCGCCCAGCAGCACACCAAAGAAGTTGAACACGGCAGCCATGACCACCGCAAGCTGCGAGCGCATCGCACGGGTGTAGATCACGGTTGCAACTGCGTTGGCTGTATCATGGAAGCCGTTAATTGCTTCGTAGAACAGCACAAAAGCCAGAGCAAGCAATAATAAAAGCCCGGTATGTAAATCCAGGCCAGCAAACAAATGTAGCATAGGACGTTACGCCATCTTGAGGACATGAACGCGGCGCATTATCAGTGACTTTAGCGGCGCGGGCAAAGTGAAATATAGACTTTTTTTGATTTAACGTCTGAATACAATAGTGCCTATAAAGAATTATCTTATATATTTCATGCAAATACTTCTTCCTGAGGATTTTCTCGCTGGTGCGACCACTGAGATAACTTTACAATTCACGCCCTGAATTCAGAGAGGAACGTAAAGTGGAAAGGTTTGATGCCATTATTATAGGCGCTGGCGCGGCAGGTATGTTCTGTGCAGCACAGGCAGGACAGGCTGGCAGTCGGGTGCTGCTCATTGATAATGGTAAGAAGCCTGGCCGTAAGATCCTCATGTCCGGTGGGGGTCGCTGCAACTTTACGAACCTTTATGTTGAGCCGGCGGCCTATTTGAGTCAGAACCCGCATTTTTGCAAGTCTGCGCTGGCGCGATATACCCAGTGGGATTTTATCGATCTCGTCGGTAAGCACGGTATCGCCTGGCATGAAAAAACGCTCGGGCAGCTTTTTTGCGATGATTCCGCCCAGCAAATCGTCGATATGCTGGTGGCGGAATGCGAAAAAGGCAATGTGACCCTGCGCTTACGTTGTGAAGTTCTGAGCGTTGCGCAGGATGATGACGGTTTTACGCTGGAGCTGAACGGGGCCACCGTCGGCGCGAAAAAGCTGGTGATTGCTTCCGGCGGGCTGTCGATGCCGGGTCTGGGCGCGACGCCGTTTGGCTATAAAATTGCCGAGCAGTTTGGCCTGAAGGTTCTGCCCACCCGCGCCGGGCTGGTGCCGTTTACCCTGCACAAGCCGCTGCTGGAGCAGCTTCAGGTGCTCTCTGGCGTTTCCGTCCCGTCGGTTATCACCGCGCAGGACGGCACCGTCTTTCGCGAAAATCTGCTGTTTACCCATCGTGGCCTTTCAGGCCCGGCGGTTTTACAGATTTCCAGCTTCTGGCAGCCTGGCGAATTTGTCAGCATCAATTTACTGCCGGATGTCAGCCTGAATGATGTTCTTGACGAACAGCGTAGCGCTCATCCGAATCAAAGCCTGAAGAACACGCTGGCGATGCTGCTGCCGAAGCGTCTGGTGGAGTGCCTGCAACAGCTCGGTCAGATCCCTGATGTCTCGCTTAAACAGCTCAACGTTCGTGACCAGCAGACGCTGATTGACACATTGACCGACTGGCGGGTACAGCCGAACGGCACCGAAGGGTATCGCACGGCGGAAGTGACGCTCGGTGGGGTAGACACCCACGAACTGTCGTCACGGACCATGGAAGCGCGCAAGGTACCGGGTCTCTACTTTATTGGCGAAGTGATGGACGTCACCGGCTGGCTGGGGGGGTACAACTTCCAGTGGGCGTGGTCCAGCGCCTGGGCATGTGCGCAGGATTTGGCTGGGGCGTGAATTATTCACCTCGTATATCATTACAAACCATAAGCGAATAGACATCATCCATAATGATGCTAGTATTTTATTGATACTAGCTATGAGTATGCGTGTTTCATTTACGGCCAGGAACGCTGATGATGACAACATTACTACCCGATTTTCGCACCTCTCTGTCATTCACTTTCCTTCACGGCGAGCGTCGTTATGACGCCTGTACGCCGCCTGGTCACCCTCACTTTTTCCTTCTTATCCCGGAGGGAAGATACCGCTGAACGCCCGTTCAGTGGGGTTTTGTGACACGCATTGTTTGATAACAGGGATTATGGCGGGTCGATTATGGACAACATTAAGCGTCATCTGACGTGGTGGGTTTTGGGCGTATTGGTGGTGGTTGCTGCCGGTGTGTGGTGGGTACTACGGCCCGCAGGCGTACCGGAAGGTTTTGCTGCCAGCAACGGTAGGATCGAGGCGACGGAAGTCGATATCGCGACCAAAATCGCCGGGCGTATTGATGCCATTCTGGTGAACGAAGGGCAGTTTGTTCGCCAGGGCGAGGTGTTGGCGAAGATGGATACCCGCGTGTTGCAGGAGCAACGGCTGGAAGCCATTGCGCAAATCAAAGAGGCCGAAAGCGCCGTGGCGGCTGCGCGGGCGCTGCTCGAACAGCGCCAGAGCGAAACCCGCGCCGCTCAGTCGGTGGTGAAACAGCGCGAAGCCGAACTGGATTCCGTCTCCAAACGTCACGTCCGTTCCCGCTCGCTCTCCCAGCGTGGCGCGGTATCGGCGCAACAACTGGATGACGATCGCGCCGCCGCCGAAAGCGCGCGCGCGGCACTGGAATCGGCAAAGGCGCAGGTCAGTGCGACGAAAGCGGCAATTGAAGCCGCGCGCACCAGCATTATTCAGGCACAAACCCGTGTCGACGCGGCACAGGCGACCGAACGACGAATTGTCGCGGACATCGAAGACAGCGAGCTTAAAGCTCCGCGTGATGGCCGGGTTCAGTACCGCGTGGCAGAACCCGGTGAAGTGCTGGCCGCGGGCGGTCGGGTGCTGAATATGGTCGATCTCAGCGATGTCTACATGACGTTCTTTCTGCCTACCGAACAGGCGGGTCTGCTGAAGATTGGCGGCGAAGCGCGTCTGGTGCTTGATGCCGCGCCGGATCTGCGCATTCCTGCCACCATCAGTTTCGTCGCCAGCGTCGCGCAGTTCACGCCGAAAACCGTCGAAACCAGCGATGAGCGTCTGAAGCTGATGTTTCGCGTCAAGGCGCGCATTCCTCCGGAATTACTCCAGCAGCATCTGGAATATGTCAAAACCGGATTGCCAGGTATGGCGTGGGTGCGGCTGAACGAACAGACTCCCTGGCCTGATTCGCTGGCGGTGAGGTTGCCGCAATGACCCCTCTGGCGCGGGTTCCCGTTCCTCCCGTGGTGCACCTTGACGGCGTGAGTCAGCATTACGGGACCACGGTGGCGCTGAATAACATCACGCTGGATATCCCCGCTCGCTGCATGGTGGGCTTGATCGGTCCCGACGGCGTGGGAAAATCAAGCCTGCTGTCGCTTATCTCCGGCGCAAGGGTGATTGAGCAAGGCAACGTCATGGTTCTGGGCGGCGATATGCGCGATCCGAAGCACCGCCGTGACGTCTGTCCGCGCATTGCCTGGATGCCGCAGGGGTTGGGGAAAAACCTTTACCACACGCTGTCGGTATACGAAAACGTCGATTTCTTCGCTCGCCTGTTTGGGCATGACAAAGCCGAGCGCGAAGCGCGGATTACGGAACTACTGAACAGCACGGGCCTGGCTCCGTTTCGCGATCGTCCGGCGGGGAAACTCTCGGGCGGTATGAAACAAAAGCTGGGGCTGTGCTGTGCGTTGATCCATGACCCGGAGTTATTGATTCTGGATGAACCGACCACCGGCGTCGATCCCCTGTCCCGTGCCCAGTTCTGGGATCTGATCGACAGCATCCGCCAGCGGCAAACCAACATGAGCGTGCTGGTGGCGACGGCGTATATGGAAGAGGCCGAGCGCTTCGACTGGCTGGTGGCGATGAACGCGGGTGAGGTACTGGCAACCGGCAGCGCGCAGGAACTCCGCGATAAAACCGCCAGTGAGACGCTGGAGCAGGCGTTTATCGGCCTGTTACCAGAGGCGCAGCGCCAGGCGTATCAGCCGGTGGTGATTCCGCCGTATCACGCGGAACAGGAAGCGATCGCCATTGAGGCGAAAGACCTGACCATGCGCTTCGGTAATTTCGTCGCTGTCGATCACGTCAACTTTCGCATACCGCGTGGGGAGATCTTTGGCTTCCTCGGTTCCAACGGCTGCGGTAAATCGACCACCATGAAGATGCTGACCGGACTGTTACCTGCCAGTGAAGGCGAGGCCTGGCTGTTTGGTCAACCGGTCGACCCGAAAGATATCGATACCCGTCGCCGGGTGGGCTACATGTCGCAGGCGTTTTCGCTGTACAGCGAACTGACGGTTCGACAGAACCTGGAACTCCACGCGCGACTGTTTCACATCCCGGAAGCGGAGATTCCTCAGCGCGTTCAGGAGATGAGCGAACGTTTTATGCTGGCGGAGGTTGAGGATACGTCACCCGAGTCGCTCCCGCTCGGTATTCGCCAGCGACTGTCGCTGGCGGTGGCGGTGATCCATCGCCCGGAAATGCTGATCCTCGACGAACCGACTTCCGGCGTCGACCCGGTGGCCAGGGATATGTTCTGGCAACTGATGGTCGATTTGTCGCGCCGGGACAAAGTCACCATTTTCATCTCCACCCACTTTATGAACGAAGCCGAGCGCTGCGACCGTATGTCGCTGATGCACGCCGGAAAAGTGCTTGCCAGCGGTACGCCGCAGGAACTGGTGGAACGGCGTGGGGCCGCCAACCTGGAAGCGGCGTTTATCTCCTGGTTACAGGAGGCGGCGGGTGCAGCGCCGGAAGCCCAGGTACCGGTGGAAACAAAACATAAAGAGGTCACGCCGCCGCGTCAGGGATTCAGCCTGCGGCGACTGTTCAGCTACAGCCGTCGCGAAGCGCTGGAACTGCGTCGTGACCCGGTGCGTTCAACGCTGGCACTGCTGGGAACGGTGATTCTGATGCTGATTATGGGCTACGGCATCAGCATGGACGTCGAAAATCTGCGCTTTGCCGTACTCGATCGCGATCAAACCGTCAGCAGCCAGGCATGGTCATTAAATCTGGCGGGCTCACGTTACTTCATTGAACAGCCGCCGCTAATCAGCTATGACGATCTTGACCGGCGGATGCGTTCCGGCGAGGTGGCGGTAGCCATCGAAATCCCGCCTAACTTTGGCCGCGATATTGCGCGCGGGACGCCGGTGGAGATTGGTGTCTGGGTGGATGGCGCCATGCCCAGCCGCGCTGAGACGGTGAAAGGCTACGTGCAGGCGATGCACCAGAGTTGGCTACAGGATGTGGCGAGCCGCCAGCCGACGCCGGTGGGGCAGAGCGGACTCATGACTATTGAAACCCGCTATCGCTATAACCCGGATGTGAAGAGCCTGCCGGCGATTGTTCCGGCGGTGATCCCGCTGCTGTTGATGATGATTCCGTCGATGCTGAGTGCGTTGAGCGTGGTACGGGAAAAAGAGCTGGGATCGATCATTAACCTGTACGTGACGCCTACCACCCGCAGCGAGTTCTTGCTCGGTAAACAGTTGCCGTATATCGCGCTGGGGATGCTCAATTTCCTGCTGCTCTGCGCCCTGTCGGTGTTTGTTTTTGGCGTGCCGCACAAAGGCAGTTTCCTCACGCTCAGTCTGGCGGCGCTGCTGTATGTCATCATCGCCACCGGGATAGGGCTGCTGATCTCCACGTTTATGAAGAGTCAGATTGCGGCGATTTTTGGCACCTCCATCATCACCCTGATTCCGGCGACGCAGTTCTCCGGGATGATCGATCCGGTGGCCTCGCTGGAAGGGCCGGGGCGGTGGATCGGCGAGATCTACCCCACCAGCCATTTCCTGACGATCGCCCGGGGGACTTTCTCGAAAGCATTGGATCTCACCGATCTCTGGCCGCTGTTTGTGCCGCTGCTGGTAGCCATTCCGGTGGTGATGGGGCTGAGCGTGCTGTTGCTGAAAAAACAGGAGGGGTGATGCGCCGATTACGCAATATTTATAATTTAGGCATCAAGGAGTTGCGTAGCCTGCTGGGCGATAAGGCGATGCTGACGCTGATCGTGTTTGCTTTTACCGTCTCAGTGTATTCCTCCGCTACCGTGCTGCCGGGGTCGCTGCATCTCGCGCCAATTGCCATTGCCGATATGGACCAGTCGCAGCTCTCGAATCGTATCGTCAACAGCTTCTACCGCCCGTGGTTTTTACCGCCGGAGATGATCACCGCTGACGAAATGGACGCCGGGCTGGATGCAGGCCGCTATACCTTTGCAGTCAACATTCCGCCCAACTTTCAGCGGGACGTGCTGGCCGGAAGGCAGCCGGATATTCAGGTGAACGTTGACGCCACGCGCATGAGTCAGGCGTTCACCGGCAACAGTTACATCCAGAATATCATCAACGGCGAAGTGAACAGTTTTGTCGCCCGCTATCGGGATAACAGCGAGCCGCTGGTTTCGCTGGAGACCCGAATGCGCTTTAACCCGAACCTCGATCCGGCATGGTTTGGCGGGGTGATGGCGATCATCAATAACATCACCATGCTGGCGATTGTGCTGACCGGATCGGCGCTGATCCGCGAGCGTGAGCACGGCACGGTGGAACACCTGCTGGTGATGCCGGTAACGCCGTTTGAGATCATGATGGCGAAGGTCTGGTCGATGGGGCTGGTGGTGCTGGTGGTCTCGGGGTTGTCGCTAATGCTGATGGTGAAAGGCGTGCTCGGCGTGCCGATTGAAGGGTCTATTCCGCTGTTCATGCTGGGTGTGGCACTGAGCCTGTTCGCCACCACCTCGATCGGCATTTTTATGGGTACGCTGGCGCGCTCTATGCCACAACTGGGGCTGCTGATGATTCTGGTGCTGCTGCCGCTGCAAATGCTTTCCGGCGGCTCCACGCCGCGCGAAAGCATGCCGCAGGCGGTGCAGGACATCATGCTGACCATGCCAACCACGCACTTTGTCAGTCTCGCCCAGGCGATACTCTATCGCGGTGCCGGGTTCAGCATCGTCTGGCCGCAGTTTCTGACGTTACTCGCCATCGGCAGCGCATTCTTCCTGATAGCGCTACTGCGTTTTCGAAAGACGATTGGCACGATGGCGTAATGTTGAGGCTCGCAGCGAACGGTAGGCCTGATAAGCGTAGCGCCATCAGGCATAGTTTGCCGGATGGCGGCGATGTCTTATTTAGTCTACGGGAGTGCAAATCCAGGCCGGGCAAGCGAAGCGCCCCCGGCAAGACGGCTGCGCCTTATCCGGCCTACGGGAGCACAAAATGCAGGCCGGGCAAGCGAAGCGCCCCCGGCAGCATCGTTGACGGTTACTCTTCCTTCGGCAGGCACTGCAAATGGCCGTGGCGCACGCCGCGCTGGGCAATGACATCATCGGCAAAATGCTGAACATCGCCCATATCGCCTTTCAGGACGGCAATCTCCAGACAGTCGTCATGATTGATATGGACATGCAGTGTGGCAACCGACAAATCATGGTGATGGTGCTGGGTCGACACAATGCGGCTGGCTAAGTCACGCTTCTCATGTTCATACACATAGGAGAGCACCGCAAAACCCTGGGTGCCGTGCTCCTGGGTGGTTTCCTGCGCCAGCGCGCCGCGCAGAATGTCACGAATTGCTTCGGAGCGGTTGTTGTAACCACGACGCTGGCTCAGGCTGTCCAGCGTTTCCAGTAAATCGTCATCAAGCGTGATGGTGACTCGTTGCATCAGATATCAACCTTACGAAATGGCGCGACGGCGCACGGGGAATGCGGGGAGTACCGCCTTTTGTAGCACACGACCGGCCTCGGAGGAAAAGGTTAATGCCTCTCCTACGGTCCTGGTTTCAACGATCTGCCCGTCCTCCATCACCATTACGCGATGACAAAAACGCTCCACCAGCCGCAGATCGTGGGTGATAAACAGACAGGCAGTGCCAAACTGCTGCTGCAGTTTCTTGAGCAGACGGATGACCCCCGCCTGCAATACCAGATCGAGATTCGATACCGCTTCATCGAGAATCAACAGTTTCGGCTCCACCACCAGCGCGCGAGCCAGACAGACGCGCTGGAGCTGACCGCCGCTGAGCTGTGGCGGACGTTTATCCAGCAGGTTTTCATCCAGATCCACCGCGTGGAGCATCTCACGAACCCGCGCCAACTGCCCGGCTTTGGACAGCGAGAGTAAATGACGCATCGGCTCACGCAGGATCTCGCAGACGGTTTTACGCGGATTCACCGCGCTGATGGAATCCTGAAAGACCATCTGGATATCGCGGCGAAATGCTTTTTGTCTGGACCGGTTCAGTTTTGCCAGCGGTTCACCGCGCCAGTTCACGCTCCCCTGGCTGGGCGATTCCAGCCCGACCAGCAGACGTGCCAGCGTACTTTTCCCGCAGCCGCTGCGCCCCAACAGGGCAACAGTTTCGCCGCTTTTCAGGTTCAGGGAGATCTCTTTGAGTACCTGCTGATGCTGATGTTTTCCCCCCAGGCTGGCGTGGGCGTAGTGATGAGAGAGGTCAGTGACGCTGAGTAAAGTCATGAGGCTAACTCCATACCGTACAGGGCGAGATGCGCCGACACCAGACCGCGGGTGATGGCGTGTTTGGGGGCCCTGAACAGGGCTTCCACCTCGCCCTGTTCGACGATGTTTCCGTTATCCATCACCGCCACGTCGTCGGCCAGTCGTGCGACCACGCCCATGTCATGAGTCACTAGCAGCATACCCGGTGCGCGGTTCTGCATAATGTTCTCCAGCAGATCGAGGATGCGCGCCTGCGCCACCACATCCAGATCGGTGGTTGGCTCATCGGCGACGATAAACGGCGCATCGGACAGGACCGCCATCGCGATCATCATGCGTTGTAACATGCCGCCGCTCATCTCGAACGGATAGAGCTTCAGTACGCGCTCGGCGTGCTCCAGACCAACGGCTTCCAGTGCGCGGATAAGCGTGGTGTCATCTGCCGGTTTACCCAACGCCTGGCAGGTTTCCCGCGCGTGGGTCGCCATCGTATGCAGCGGATTAAACGCGCTGCGCGGGTTTTGCATAATGGTGGCGATGGTGAACCCGCGCAGGGAGCAAGGGGGCACCGGCTTACCGTCAGCAAGAAGCGTTCCGCTTGTCTGGCGAACGCCCGCGGGTAAAATCCCGAGCGCCGCCGCGCAGGTCAGCGATTTTCCGCTACCGCTGCCACCCACCAGCGCCAGCACGCGTCCGCGTTTGAGCGATAACGACACGCCGTGCACCAGCGGGCGATCGGCCTGTAAGGCAATGTTTTGCAGTTCAATTTGCTGTGGCATCAGTGGGCGTGCTCCGTGACAAGGTGAGGATCCAGGTGATCGCGCAGGGCATCACCCACCATGTTGAAGGCCATCACGGTGATAAACAGCGCCAGCCCCGGCCAGAACATTTGCAGCGGCTGGGTCCAGATATACTGGCGGGCGTCGTTAATCATCACCCCCCATTCCGCCGTGGGCGCCGTCACGCCAAGACCGAGAAAAGACATCCCGGCAACGTGCAGCATCATGTGACCAATATCCAGCGTGGCCAGCACCAGCAGCGAGGGGATCACCGCCCCGGCCAGATGATCGATAAACACCCGGATATGACCCGCGCCGGAAAGTCGCGAGGCGAGAACAAACTCGCGCTGGCGCAGGGAGATGACCAGGCTGCGCACCATCCGCGCATACCACGCCCAGTGCGACAGAGCGATGGCGATAATCACGTTGGTGAGTCCCGTACCTAACACGCCGACCATAAAGAACGACAGGATGGAGGTCGGGAAGGTCATAAACATATCGGCGACGCGCATAGTGGCCTGATCGACGCGTCCGCCCAACAGTCCGGCGCTACCGCCAACGATAAGCCCCAGCGCCAGCACCAGCAGCAGACAGGCCATCACTGAACCCAGCGACACGCGGGTCGCGGCCAGCAGGCGAGAGAAAATATCGCGTCCCAGATGATCGGTTCCCAGCCAGTGCTGGCTGTCCGGTGCCAGCAGACGCGACGGTAAATCGATCGCCTGCGGATCATACGGCAGCCACCACTGGCTGGTTAGCGCAATCACCGCCAGCAGGGCGATGACGACCATGGCCAGACGAACCGACCAGCGTGAAGAGAAGAAAAAGTTCACGAGTGCGCTCCTTCATGACGACGAATACGCGGGTCCAGCGCGGCGTTTAGCAGATCAACAATCAGGTTACAGACCACGAAAACCACCACCATCATCAGTGTAAAGCACTGAATCACCGGGTAGTCGCGGTTAAATATGGCCGAGACGGCATAGCGACCGACGCCCGGCCAGGCAAAGATGTTCTCGATAATCATCGTCCCGCCAATCAGTTCGCCGATGTGCATCCCGACTGCGGTCACCACCGGCAGCGAGGCGTTACGCAGAATATGACGGCGTTCGGTTTGTTTATCGTTCAGCCCGCGCAGGCGCGCCCAGGTGACGTGGCGCTGCCCGGAGACTTCCAGCATGCTGGCGCGCAACAGTCGCGCGTTAATCGCCAGAGACATGAAGGCTATCGACACCGCCGGTAAAATGAGGTGCTGCCAGTCGCCGTAGCCCATCGCGGGCAGCCACTGCAGCCAGACCGAAAAGAACATCACCAGCAGGAAGGCGAGCCAGAAGTTAGGCATCGACACGCCGAGAAAGGCTATCAGTCGCACGACGAAATCCGGCAGACGGTCGCGGTGACGCGCCGCCCAGATGCCGAGCGGTACAGAGGTCAGCAGGATCAGCACCAGCGCCGCGCCGGCCAGTTCCAGCGTCGCGGGCAGGAAGTTCAGCATGTCATCCAGCACCGGGCGCTGGGTGGCGAACGAAATACCAAAGTCCAGATGCAGCGCTTTCCATAGCCAGGTGCCGTACTGCACGACCAGCGGCTGATCGAGCCCCAGCATCACACGGGTTGAGGCCACCATTTCCGGCGTGGGCGGCAGATTCGACAGGCGCAGATAGTCGAGCGCCGGGTCGCCGGTGCCCAGGCGTAACATCAGGAAGATGATCACCGAGGCGGCGAAAATCATCGGAATCAGCAGCAGGATGCGCCGCAGGACATAACGCAACATCAGGGTTTCACCGGTTTAATCTGTTCAAACGGAATTTCAGAGGCGATAGGTGCGTACGGAATCGCGCCCAGTTCAGGTCTGGCGACCACCATCATCGAGACATAGCTGATGGGCAGATAGACCGCGTCGTTGTGCAGGCGGGTCAGAATGTCTTTATACAGCGCCTGACGCTGCGTTTCGTCGGTCGTTTCCAGCACTTCGCTAATCTCTTTATCAATCAGCGGTTTGTCGGTTAAACCCTGCTGTGCCTGGTAATCCGCATGGGACGGCACGCGCATCGAACTCATAAAGGCGTGCGGGTCATACGGCGCGCCCCAGGTGCGATTGAAGATCATGCCGAAGCGACCGTCGCGCTGGCGGGCGTAAATGCTGCTCTCTTCTTCGCCGATAAGCGCGACATCGACGCCAACCTGACGCATATCGGCCTGGATAATTTCCGCCATCGACTTACTTAGCGCATCGGTACCAATAAATGACAGCTCAATGCGCAGCGGCTGGCCGTTTTTCTCACGAATCTCTTTGCCTGCGGGTAGCCGCCAGCCGGCTTTTTCCAGCCGATCTTTCGCCTGTTGCGGGTCGTACTGACGTGGTTTCAGGCCAACGTTGGCATAAGGGACCGTCGGGGCGAACAGCGTATCGGCGACCTGCTGCGTGCCGTACAGCGCGTTGTCGATCAACGATTTCTTGTTCACTGCATAGTTTAGCGCTTCGCGCACCGCCAGCTCATTGGTCGGCGCTTTGGCTGAGTTGAGCGCCAGCATCACCGTTTCAATCGGCTGAGAAAGCTGGGTGCGGTAGTTCGGGTTCTGACTAAAACGGGCGAAGGTATCGAGCGGCAACAGTCCTTCGTTGCCGTACAGCAGATCGATATCGCCAGTTTCAAACGCCACGGCGCGGGTGGTGGGGTCCGGGATCACTTTGACGGTAATCTTTTGAATCTGCGGCTTTTCACCCCAGTAGCGATCGTTGCGGACCAGCACATCGTACTGATTGAGCTTTGACTCTTGCAGTACCCACGGACCGGTGCCAATGGGGGCTTTAATGCCGCGCATCGTTTCGTTGTCTTTAAATTGTGACGGCGCAATAAAGCGGAAAGGACGCGGCAGCGCCAGTTCCTGCAAAAAGGGGTAATAGGCGCTTTTCAGGGTGATTTGTAGCTGGTTTTTGTCGAGCGCGCTGACGTCGACAATCTGATTAACCAGTTCCAGCCAGGCGTGGCGCTGACGGTTGTCGAGCACCACGCGAAAGTTTTCCGCCGCGGCATGCGCGTCGAACGCTTCGCCGTTCGAGAAAGTCACATCATCACGCAGGGTGAAAGTCCAGGTCTTGCCATCTGCTGAGTGGGTCCAGCTTTTCGCCAGCCACGGAATGACCGACCCGTCCGCCTGATACTTCACCAGTGGTTCATAGACCATGCTCTGGGCGAACATCTGGTTAGGGGTATACAGATGGGGGTTAAGCGGCCCAACGTTGACCGGCCAGGCGGTAGTGATTTCATCAGTGGCAGCGGCGTGCGTGAGGAATGACGCACAGGCCAGCAGCGCAAAAAGTGTGCGGCGTAGTCTGGACAAAATGGTGATCCCGAATGATGTAGAGGTACGACTTAATGAGTATGACGATTCTAAGGAATCATCATACTTTTGACGTGTTCTGGATCAAGAGAAGGGCGGTCAAACGCGTGAATTATACGAAAATCGTATGTTTGCGATGTCAGACCGTTTCCAGCCACTGCACCGCGTCTGCGGTCAACGTAAAGGGCGTGGGGGTGCAGACGGCGAGGCTCAGGTTGTCGAACTGGCAATGGCTCAGCGAAAGCCCGGAGTCGAAGGTGCTGTCGACGCTGACGATTTGCCACGCGCTGCCGCCGCGCTGTTTCACGATCGCCTCTTTTTGCGTCCAGATACGCCAGAACGCGGCGAGTTGCCGATCCGGATGTTCCGCTTCCACTTCGGCATGTTCCCTGAGGCTGAAGACCGCATTTGCCAGCGAGCGCCAGTTGGCGCGCGGGCGGATCACTTCGAGATCGCAACCCACTTCGCCCTCGTCGCTCAGCAGCAGGGCGATGTCATCACCGCTGTGGCTCAGATTGAACCATAGCGACGTCTCCGGTGAAAAAGCGGGTTTCCCCTGTTCGCCGTAAACAATCTCCGGCAGCGGCGAGAGGGCATGGGAAAGCAGAACGCGACCCGCCAGCCAGCGCGCGCGTCGAGGACCCTTCGGCGCCAGATTGGATAGCGCAGACGGTAAGGGGCCTGCGCTGAGTGTCGAGACTTTTCCCAGTACGATCCGATACATGTCAGGACCAACGTTTGATGATGATGGACGTATTGATGCCGCCAAACGCAAAATTGTTGCTCTGTAAGAATTCACAATCAATCTTACGGGCTTCACCCATAATGTAATCCAGCGCGCCGCAGTTGGCGTCGGGCTGTTTTAAGTTTAGCGTAGGCGCAAACCAGCCTTCACGCATCATTTGTAAGCTCATCCAGGCTTCCAGCGCGCCACAGGCACCAAGGGTATGCCCAAAATAACTTTTCAGCGAGGAGATTGGCACATTATCGCCATAAATTGCGGCGGTTGCCTGACTTTCCGCAATATCGCCACGATCGGTTGCCGTACCGTGCGCGGAAATATAACCCATATCCAGCGCGCTTAACCCCGCCATTTTCAGCGACTGCTCCATGCAAATCTGCATGGTTTCCCGCTGTGGCTGGGTGATATGCGCGGCGTCGCAGTTGGTGGCAAAGCCGATGATTTCGCCGTAAATCGTCGCGCCGCGCGCTTTGGCGTGCTCAAGTTCTTCAAGGATCAGCGTCCCGGCGCCTTCGCCAATCACTAGCCCATCGCGCTGTTCATCGAACGGCGACGGCGTAGTTTTGGGGTGTTCGTTACGCTGGCTGGTGGCGAACAGGGTATCAAAGACCGCGGCTTCTGACGGACACAGTTCTTCCGCGCCGCCTGCCACCATCACGGTTTGATAACCGTGGCGAATCGCTTCCCATGCATAGCCAATGGCCTGGCTGCCGGACGTACAGGCGCTGGACGTTGGGATCACGCGCCCGCGCAGGCCGAAAAACAGTCCGGTGTTGACGGCGGTGGTGTGCGCATCATCTGCACATAGGTGGTGCCGGTGATGTTATTGGTATGCTTTTCGGTCAGCATGGTGGCAAATTCGCTCACCGGACCGGTGCTGCCGGTGGATGAACCATACGCGATACCGGTCTCCCCGTTGGTGAGTACCTCATCGCCGAGCAGCCCTGCCTGTTCGAGCGCCAGTTCGGTGGCGCGGGTAGACATCAACGACACGCGACCCATCGCGCGAATACGCTTACGGGTGTAATGCTCCGGCAGCGTAAAGTCATCGATTGGCGCACCCAGCAGGGTATGCAGCCCGTCATAAACCTGCCATTCCGGCATTTTGCGCACGGCGTTTTCATAGGCCCGCAGTCTGGCGGAAACGTCCTGCCAGTTTTCCCCAAAGGCGGTGACGCCACCCATGCCCGTAATCACCACGCGACGCGTCATAACATCCCTCCATTGATGGAAATCACCTGACGGGTGACGTAGCCCGCCACGTCCGACATCAAATAGCTGGCAAGCCCGGCGACTTCGTCCGCCTGACCCATGCGTTTCATTGGGATCATCGCCATCGCTTCTTTCAGCGCAGCTTCTTCCATTTCGATCATGCCGGTGTCGATAAGCCCCGGCGCGATGCAGTTGACGGTAATTTTGCGTTTCGCGAGTTCCATCGCCAGCGCTTTAGTGGCACCGATAATCCCGGCTTTGGCGGCACTGTAGTTCACCTGCCCACGATTGCCCATCACGCCGGACACCGACGACAGGGTGATGACTCGACCGCCCTGACGCGCGCCGATCATCGGCATGATGCACGGCTGAATGACGTTATAAAAACTGTCGAGGTTGGTATGGATAACCGTGTCCCAGTCGCTGTCGCTCAGCGCCGGGAAGGCGGCATCGCGAGTCACGCCTGCATTGCTGACCACGCCGTACCACGCGCCATGTTCCTCGATATCCTGCTCCAGCACCTCGCGACACTGCTCGCGGTTCGCCACGTCAAAACTGAGCAGACGCCCTGCGCCACCGACGGCGAGAATGGCATCCAGCGTATCCTGCGCGCCCTGTACATCACGGTGATAGTGGACGCCGACCACAAAGCCGTCCGCAGCCAACTGGCGGGCGATAGCGCGACCGATCCCCTTGCTGGCGCCGGTAACCAAAACTGAACGACTCATGCGGACGCTCCTTGTTGAAATAGAGAGTGAAGTTCTTCTGCCGACGGCTGGAAGGTATTGACGCGGCCTGTCGCCAGCGTCTCCAGGTCGGCGGTAATTGCGCATTCAAAGCTGCCGAAACGTTCGTCCTGCATCAGCAACTTGACGGTAATCGTTAATGTTCGTCCTGCGGGCAGAACGCCTGCCGCGCAAATCAATTCGCGCGCGCCGAGCACCATCCCGAGCGAAATCGCCCCCTGACCCTGCTGGTGGCGGTGCCAGCCGGACCAGACGCCGACGGTCTGCGCCATCAGCTCCAGCGCGAACCAGCCGGGTAAATTCCCCTGCGGGTCAAGAAATGGTGCCAGAATACCGTCTCTCGTCACAGTGACGCGACAGACGGCGGTGTCTTCGCGCACGCTGACAACGTTGTCCAGCAGCAGCATGGGGGCGTCGTGCGGCAGGTATTCGCCGGGCGATAAATAGTGGCTCATGACATTCTCCCGAGCAGAATACTGGCGTTATTGCCGCCAAAGGCGAACGAATTTGACAAGATAAACGGGCGTTCAAGCGGTTGCGGTTGCTCGATGATGCCGCAGGGCGGCAGCGTCGGATCGCGCGGCGACAGGCTGAAATCCTGCGCTGGCAGCGGTAAATCACGCTGCAGAATCAACATGCTGAGCGCCGCTTCGGTGATCCCCGCCGCGCCCAGCGTGTGGCCGGTCAGGTGTTTGGTTGAGCTGCACGGGACACGCTCTCCAAACAGCGCGTTGACCACCTTTGATTCAATCTGGTCGTTAAGCGGCGTGGCGGTGCCATGCAGATTGATGTATCCCACCTGTTCAGGCGTGATACCCGCATCGTCCAGCGCCTGCTGGATGGCGCGAATGGCGCCTTCGCCTTCCGGATGCGGTGCAGAAATATGGTGCGCGTCGCTGGATTCTCCCATGCCGAGCAGCGCGATGGGCTGCGGCTCGCGGGTCAGCAGCATCAGCGCCGCGCCTTCGCCAATGGTAATACCGCTGCGGTCGCGACCAAATGGCAGACAGCGCGTGGGCGAGAGCGATTCCAGACTATGGAAGCCGTTGATCGGCATCCGACTCAGGGTATCTGCGCCGCCGACGATGGCGACGTCTGCCAGACCCGACTCAATCAAGCGGCGTCCGCTGATAATCGCGCGGGCGCTGGAGGAGCAGGCGGTGGAAAGGGTGAATGCCGGACCGTCCAGCCTTAGCCAGTGGCTGAGAAAGCGCGACGGGTCGCCCAGCTCCTGTTGCGGATACTGCCAGTGACGGCTCTCTTCACCGTTCAGCGTCAGATTAACGTGCCTGTCGCCTTCGTCCAGACCGGAAGTGCTGGTGCCGAGCACCACCGCAACGCGACTGTGACCATAGCGCGCAATGGCCTCATCAACCTGCGGTTGGATCTGCCCGAGCGAGGCCAGCAGCAGCTGATTGTTGCGCGAACGGTGGGCGCTAAAGTCGTCGGGAATGGCGGGCAGTTCGCCGTCCACGCCAGCGAGCACCGCGTGAGGATGCCCCTGTAACCAGCCGGCGCGCGGGCGCATACCGGGCGCCGCGCCGCGCGACAGGTTGGCGGCAATCTCATCGGTATCGTTGCCCAGCGCGTTAATCATGCCCACCGCAGAAATGTAAATCATATCAGTCACCCAGGTATTGAATGGTGATGTGGTATTTAAAGACATGCTGTTCGATGCTGATAGGCTCGCGTTTGCCTTTGCGGTTCAGGTAGGTGATTTCTGTCACCAGCTTGCCACGGGCATTGCGCAGTTCACGCGTGTCGCCGCTGTCCGTCAGCGTCCAGCCTTTCGGTAACTGCGGCTGCCAGGCGCTAATGGGCCAGTGGCTGAGCATGACGTCTGCCAGCACCTGACTGGCGGGCGGCAGTTGTGGAACCACAATGGACTGCTCGGTGTGCAGCCCTTTGTCGTCGTAGGTCACGAGGAACAGACGAATGCCGACCGACGACAGCCCCGCCAGCGCGATCTTTTTGTCATCAGCATTCAGCATCACCAGCAGCGACTGCGTTTTGCCGTTAAAGCTGCCGGTGAGCAATTGCTGAGCGTTCACTGCCGGAGAAATGCCCGGCGCAGGCAGCGTCACCCGCGTGCCCGGCTCCAGCCATGCCTGCGGTCGGCCTTCTTGCGCCTTCTGCGAATGGCTGCAGCCGGTGAGGATCAGCGCGAAGAGGCACAGTGCTAATTGCCCGATGGCGCAACGCTTATCGGGCCTACGCCAACGTGTTGACCAGGTAGGCCGGATAAGGCGCAGCCGCCATCCGGCAAAAATACGTTTCATCATTCTCGTTTTTTCTCTTTTTTCGTCGGCATCGCCAGAGGGGAAAGCAGGAACGCGGTGAAAATGCCGCTAACCAGCACAATGCCAAAACTGCTGATCGCCTGGGTGGCGCTAAAGACCAGCATGCCGAGCGTCAGCAGCGTGGTCATCATTGCCAGCGAGATGGCTAACAGGGAGGTCAACGGCGTTCCGCGCGGATTACTGAAAAACAGCGTGTAGTTAATACCGATTCCCAGCACCAGTACCAGCGCCAGCAGCGAGAACAGATTGACCGCATGACCGCTCAATGACAGTACCGCCAGGCCACAGCCCAAAGACAGTACCGACGGCACGAGGCTAACGACGCCGCTGCGCCAGCCCAACCGGGCGATCGCGCCGCAGGCAATCACCGCCAGCGCGACAAACAGCAGTCCGGTCAGCACGTTACGGTACAGCGCAAACAGTGCGTCAAAGGTACTTTTGCGATCCACCCATGCGACGCCGGGGTATTTCTCGCTGAGCGCGTTGAGCGCGGCGCTTTGTTTGACGCCGTCTACCGGCACCAGTACACCGCTTTCGCCGTCGGCCAGGCTCAGCCACAGCAGTCGCCAGCCTTCGCTGGCCGGGCTGGCAAGCCAGGCATCGACGGTGACGGGCATAGGGGTGAGATCGGGGTTGACCGTCGTCAGTCCGGCGTTGTTGAGGGCGTGAGTGACGGCGGGCGCGGCGTTTCTCAGCAAAATGAGATCCTGCTGCTGACGGGGCAGTGAATTCAGCGGGATCGTGCGATAGCCGCTGAGCAGCCCCTCTTTTTTCGCCTGTACCAGCGCCGGGACAAAGGCCTCCAGCCGTTCCAGCGTCTGCTGCGCGGAGTCGCCGTACACCACAAACCACTTCTGATCGACGCTCTGTCCGGTCAGCGCGGTAATGGTTTTTTCCTGTGCCAGAATGTGCTGCGGTAGCGCCTGCAACTGCGAGATATCGTCGTCCACACGCAGGGTCGCCAGCCCGGCCAGCGCGAAAAGCGCGAGTGCCACCGGCAGACCCACGGAGAGTTTTTTATTACGTCGCCAGGCGGCAAGCCAGCGCAGCATCAACACCATCGCCGGAACCGGGCGCACCGGTAGTCCACGGCACAGCCACGGGTGCCAGAAAATCACGGTCAGGCAGGAGGCGCTCAGCCCCACGGCCGCAAACACCGCCATCTGGCGAATGCCGGGGAAGGGGGCGAGCATCATAATCAGGTATGCCGCGACGGTGGTCAGCAGCGCCAGCAACAGCGCGTTACGCACTTTCGCCAGGCTTTCCCAGGGCGAGGTTTCAGCGCCGTGTACCATCCGTTCGGTCAGGTAGTACAGCGTGTAGTCGGCGGAGATGCCAATGATGCTCATGCTCATCACCAGCGTCATCAGATGCAGTTCACCGAAGGTAAGCAGCGTGACGACGGTTCCCGCCAGCGCGCCCACGGCAATCGACAGCAGACACAGCAGCAGCGGACGTAGCGAACGGAACACCGCGACAATCAGTAGCAGCACGCCCAGCACCGTCGCCACACCGAGCGTGGAAACATCCTGCTTTGCCTGCTGGCTGGCGTAATCGCTGTAGAATACCGTTCCACGCGACAGCAACTGCGCCTGCGGATAGCGCGCTTTCAGCTCCCCTTCAAGCGTGCCGAGCGTGGTCACCAGATGATGCGTCTGTTGCATATCGAACGATGAACCGGCCAGTTCGCCATGCAGCAGATACCAGTAGTTTCCCTGGCTGTCCTGCGCGACTAACCAGCCGTCCATCAGCCGCAGACGCTGACCGTTTTCGGCCATCGCCAGCTGTGAGCCGCGCATGAGCATCAGCGGGTCGTTTTGGAGTTCTTTACCGCTGACGCCGGAAAACGCGGAATAGAGCTGAGAAAGAATCCATTGCGCCTGCGCCTCGCCGCCGTTTTGCAAACGGGCACGGGTCTGCGGGTCGATCAGGCCGTTGCGATGCTGCCAGAAGAACGCGCCCCACGCCTGTTGGCTGTCGGCATCCATCGGGCCCTTCACCTCTGCCAATGCCTGTGACTGTTGCAGCATCGCCAGCCAGTCGCGGGCGATCGTCGGATCGGCCTTTTTGCCGGGACTGACCAGCCAGACCAGTTGACGGTCAAGACGCTGCATAAAGCCGTCATTCAGGCTCGGGGGAATCGCCCCCAGAGCCTGTTTTGGCAGCATCGCCAGTACGCTGCTATTGAGCCGCGCCTGAGGCAGCAACATCAGCAACACGCCCAGCATCATAATGCAGGCGATTCCCCATAACAGCGCGGGGCGTTTACTGTGCGGCAAAGCGTTGGCGTTCGTCATCGGTCAGTTGCGCAGGCGTCAGTTGGTGTTGAGAAAGTGCGATATCGGTGCGGTCGCCCTGTTTGTCGTTCAGCTCAATGCGTTCCAGATACGTTTTCCCTGCCAAATCGATAGTGGCGAAGATCTTATCCAGCGGCGTGGTGATCGGCGTCAGGCGCAGGGTCCAGCGGCCTTCTCCGCTATCAGCAAACTCCACGCGGAAGTTTTGCTCCAGCACTTTGCGGTCAGCCTGAAACAGCCCACGCAGCAGGTGGTTAAACTGAAACATCTGCGGGTTGTTGTCGGCGGTGATGGTTTGTGGCGGCTGACCGTTGATGGCCTGTACCATTCGCGTATCGTCCAGCAGTAGTTGCATCGGGAACGGCCGGGTTTGATCCCACAACAGTCCCTGGTCGCGGGCGATCAACATCGTTCCCGCGGATCGCAACGGCTGCGGCAGATCCTTAATCGTCCGGGTTTGATCGAAATGTGCGCGGATCACCGGCTGTTCGGTAAAGCGCTGTTGCAACTCGTCAAGCGTCAGGGCGTTGACGAACGGGCTAATGAGCAGCGCCAGCAGCGGCAGAAACCTCATGGCATCACCCCCATGCGTTCAAACAGTATGTCCGGGCAGACGAAGCACATCTCGCGGCTTTTCTCTTCCACTGCGACCTGAATGGTGTACCCCGTGGTCGCGCGTTTCCCGCTTTCGGCGTCGAAAATTTCATAGCCAATGCGCAGGCGGTTTTCGAACTCTTCCAGGCGCGCGCGTACGCGAATGCGCTGCTCAAAGGTCAACGGATTGCGGTATTTGACGCGGGTATCCACCACCGGCCACAGGTAGCCGGAGGCTTTCATCTGGCGATAGCCGTAGTCGAACTGGTTAAGCAGCGCTTCGCGGGCGATCTCGAAGTAACGGAAATAGTTGCCGTGCCACGCCACGCCCATCATATCGACGTCGTGAAACGGAATGGTTAGCTCGACTTCAGCCGTAAAGCGGGGATCGTTCAGCACCCTTTACTCCTTGTTTTTGGGTTCCGGCAACTGCCAGAAATCGAAAAAGTTAAACCAGTCGAGCGGCGACTGTAGCGCGTAGTGCTCAAGGCGTTCGGCATAGCGGTCGATGGTCTGCTGTAGCGCCTGTTGGCGGTCGGCGCGCGGCAATACCAGCGGGTCGGCGAATGGCTCGCAGTGAACGCACAGCTTCTCCTGCTGGCGTAGAGCAAAGAGGAGATCCACCGGGCAGCGCAAAATCGAGGCGAGGATAAACGGCCCCTGTGGGAACGGGGCGGCTTGCCCCATAAAACGGCTCCAGCAGACGCGCCATTCGCCGCCGCGCTGCGGATTCACCGCGATGCGGTCGCCGACGATGGCAATCCATTCTCCACGCTCCAGCTTCTCTTTGAGCGCAATGGCGGTGTCCGGGCCGATGTCGGTCACCGGCATCAGGTTGAGTCCGGCCTGCGGCGCCATCTCTTCCATAATCTGCTTAAAGCGCCGGGCGTTATCGCTGAATACCAGCGCGTTGATGGTTTTGCTGCCCTGCAACTGCGCCAGCGCGCGGCAGGCTTCAACATCGCCCAGGTGCGAGGCCAGCAGCAGTTTACCGCGGGGATCGCTGACGTTCAGCGCCTCTTCTGCCCCAGGCGCAAATACCACGTCGCGGCCAAAATGCAGCTCACCGCGCCAACTGGCGATTTTATCGAGCATCGCGTTGCCGAAGCGCAGGAAGTGTTGATAGCTGGAGAGGTTAGCCGGCACGGGTCTCTGGTGCGCGGTCAACTGCGCACGCACGCGGGCGATCCAGTTCTGTGACGCGCGGCGCGCGGGGGCTGCGGTCAGCCAGTACACGCCGACAACAGGCCAGAGCAGCAGCGTGAACGCCCTACGCCCCAGCAGACGCCATACCCACAGCATCAGGCGCATTCCCCATAGCCCTTTCACTTCCTGCTGCTGCGCCCAGTGCGGTGACGCTCGACGCAACAGCAGCGACGGGATGCGGGGCAACATGCCGAAGAACAGGCGCGTGTGCATCAGTGAAATACGACAGTTATCTTTGAAGGCATCGAAATGCGACAGCCCGTCCGGCGGATACGTCACGCGGGTCGGGACAAAATAGCTGGGGGTGCCCTGCCACCAGAGACGCACCATCACTTCGGTGTCGAAATCCATCCGCTTGCCGAGCGTGACCCGTTGCGCCAGTTGGCGCGTGGGGCTGACCGGGTAGACGCGAAAGCCGCACATGCTGTCTTTCAGTTGCAGCGAAAGGGTTTCAATCCACACCCAGACGTGGGTTATCCAGCGTCCGTACAGGCGCGAACGGGGGATGGAATCATCGTAAATCGGCTGTCCGGAGATCAGCGCGGCGGGGTGCGCCTGTGCCAGTTCCAGCAGCTTTGGAATGTCTTCAATCGCATGTTGACCGTCGGCGTCGACCTGGACGGCATGGGTAAATCCGGCCTCTGCGGCCGCCTCTAATCCGCGGATCACCGCCGCGCCCTTGCCGGCGTTTTCCGCCAGACGAATTAAGGTCAGGTTTGCGGTGCCTGCGGCGAGCCTGTCCAGTTCCTGCTGCGTAGCCGCGTCGCTGCCGTCGTCCACCACAATACACGGCAGATTAAATGGCTGCAGGCGTGCCAGCACGCGCGACATCATGGCGCCGTGGTTATAGCAGGGGATCAGCACGCAGGGGGACAAGGTCAACGACATAGCCGGATCTTCCCGCTGCTGGCGGTATGGCGCGCATCGCCATCGTGGCGTTGATAGCTAAACGTCAGGAGCTGACGTGCTTCCTGCCAGCTCAGGGTTAACGTGACGGTGTTTTCCGGCAGCAGCGGTGCCTGGAACTTCACGTTCTGAATGCTGTGAAAACGCCAGCCGGGGGCGAGCAGGGTGGTGGCATAGTGCATCACCCAGTCCATCTGCGCGACGCCCGGCAGCAGCGGCTGCACGGCAAAATGGCCGCTGAACCAGAAAAGGGAAGGATCAAGATGCAGGACGACCTCAATCTGTTGGGGCTGTGCCTGATGGCGCTCAATTTCATGGGGTATCATGAAACAACTCCTGTAATTGCGCATAGACACGCTTATTCATACTGTTGACCGGGATTTCGTCGATGACCCGCCAGTAACGCGGTACGGCGACCGGCTCCAGCCACGGCAGCAGCGCCCGTCGCCACGTCAGCTCCTGGGTTTTTCCGCCGCTGTTCTGCCAGCGCTGGCGCGCCTCGTCATTCAGGACCAGCAGTACGCCCACCCCCTGGCGACCGCCACGCGCAATCGGCAGGGCGGCGACGTCGCGGATGCCCTCCAGCTCCAGCAGGCGTTGCTCAACTTCGCTGAGCGAAATGCGTTTCTCTTCAATTTTGACCACTCGCCCACGGCGTCCCATCAGGCGGAACTGGCCGTTTGGCTCAAACTGCAGGATATCGTCAAGCAGCAGACCGTTAGCGTCGGCGATCAGCGGAGAGAAGACGCGAAATGCTTCATCTTCTGCGGTAAATGACACGCCGGGGAAGGGCAGCCAGGTGACATTCTCTTGTTGACGATAGCGCCAGGCCAGAATGCCGGTCTCGGTGCTGCCGTAGATCTCATCCGGCCAGACGTTCAGCCAGGCGGCGGTCTGCGTCACGTCCTGCCACGGCAACATGCCGCCTGCCGAGAGGATCATGTCCACCGACGGCGCAGGAAGCTGGTGGTCGAGGCGTTTTAAAAACGCCGGACTGCTGATAAACACATAGCGATGTTCGCGGCCCAGCGCGGCCAGTTGTTCCGCATAGTAAAGCATGGCCGCATGCAGCGGCAGGCCCAGCGCCATCGGCAGGAAAATGCGGAACGTCAGACCGTACAGATGCTGTGGTACAACCGAGGCCACTATCCGGCAGCCTGCCAGGCGGTCGGCAAAGCGCGCTGCCAACAGTTCGGCTTCATGGTCCAGACGGTCAACGGGTTTGACGATACGTTTCGGCTGCCCGGTCGAGCCCGAGGTAAACAGCTCGATAAACGCATCGTGGCGCAGGGGCGGGAAGATAAACGCCTCGTCGCTGAGCGTCATGGCTGAGCTGACAACCCACAGCGGTCCCTGCCAGCCGAGCGTTTTATCGCTCAGCACACCGTCAAACAACGCCCGCTGCTCGTCCAGCAAAGAGACGCGGTTATGCCCTGGAATCACAGGCGTTTTCCCCGCATGCAGGGCGGCCAGCAGCGCAACGATAAACAGATAGCTGTTTTCAAAACAGAGTGCCCAGCGACTGCCTTCCTGCTGTTGCAGGTGCGCCATCAACCGTGCGACATCGTGGCGCAAGTGACCGAGCGTCCAGTGACGTTCGTCCAGCCAGGCGATGGGCGTGTTCGCCGGACGAGGGGAGGTGAGCCATTCGGCAAGCGTCAGGGTCTGCTTCATTGCAAATCTCGATTAATCATCCGACGGCGTATCAGCCATTCGCTGCCCATGAGCAGGCCCATCAGCAGGTAGGCAATCATGCCATTCCACGCGGTCCACATCGCCATATCGCCATGGAGAGCGGTAAACAGCGCCACGCCGCCATTGAAGATAAAAAAGGCGCACCAGATCTGCGTCACCCGGCGGGTGTAACGCACCGCCGCATCCGGGAGTTGGGGATCGCGCAATCGTGCCAGTCGTTCCACTATGGGCATGGAAGACCAGAGCGAGCCGCCAAAAACGGCGAGCATGACGGCGTTCACCACAACCGGATAAAACAGCAGAAGCTGATGGGTTTTAAGCAGGTAACTGGCGATGCACAGCGTGATACCCACCGCCGCCACCACCTGGGTGACCACGCGCAACGGTCCCGCCTGTCGCCGGGTCTGGCGAAAGCGTAAGAACAGCAGCAGCGCCATCAGCGGCAGTAACCACTGCAGGCTATGATGCGCCAGACCAAACCAAATCAGGAAAGGCCAGGCGAGTAACAGCACGCCTGTCAGCACAGGCAATGTGCGAACGCCCGACACGGCGAATCAGGCTTCTTTAAGCAGGCGTTCTACCGCGTCAACGACATCCTGCACGGTGCGTACGGCTTTGAACTCTTCCGGTTTGATCTTCTTACCGGTCTTCTTTTGCAAATGGACGATCATGTCGACCGCATCGATGCTGTCCAGTTCCAGATCTTCGTACAGACGCGCCTCAGGTTTAATGTCCTGTGGATCTATCTCAAACAGCTTAACCAGCAGCGCAGAGACTTCGTCATAGATGGCGTGTTGATCGGTCATAGCGGACTCTCCTCAGGCACGTTGCGCATTAATGAACGATGCCAGCGTGGCGACGGAGAAGAAGTGCTGACGCATCTCTTCGCTTTCCGCAGAAAGCACCACGCCGTACTGATTTTTTACCGCCAGTCCCAGTTCCAGGGCATCAATTGAGTCCAGTCCCAGGCCGTCGCCAAACAGCGCCGCCTCGGTTTCAATGTCGTCTGTCGACAGTTCGTCCAGATTCAATGTGGTTATGATGAGATTTTTAATTTCAAGATAAAGCGCTTGCATCATTAATTCCTGAGAGAGGTAACGTACCTGGTTGTAATTGAAGCAAAAGATGCCGGTTTAGCTGTCTTGCCGCCAGCGCCGGTTCTTGTAAATTTGCGTCGTAAAAGTGGTCGAGCTTCACCCGCTCGCGTACCTCGACGGTAAACAGCGGTTTAGTTGGCGGCACCTGATACCATTTGCTTTCTTTATCCAGCATGCGCTGGCTGCAATGGATGGTCACTACGCGAATATCGCTGCCGCAGCGCACGGCGATATTCGCCGCGCCGCGTTGCAGCGTCATGGCTTCGCCCGGACGGGTGCGGGTGCCTTCGGGGAAAATCAAAATCGTATCGCCCTGCGCCAGTCGTTGCTGACTGGCCGGTAACAGGGCGTCCGCCTGGCTGTTCACCAGATAATCCGCGGCGCGCACCACGCCGCTGAGAAATGGGTTCTTCAGCAGCGCGCTTTTCACCAGACAATCTGTTTCGGGCATCACCGACGCCAGCAGTACATAATCGATCAGGGTGGGGTGATTCGCGACCACCAGACATCCGCGTTCCTGACGCAAAATATCCACCCCTTTCATCTGATAATCCAGCACGCCCAGCACGCGGGTCACCGTTAAAAAGAGACGGAAACTGGCGGCGATACTGCGCCGGGCAATGCGGCGGCGGCGGGCGTTGTCCCATACGAAAACTAACAAAACGTTAAACCAGACGACCGAAAGCAGCAGCCCGCCGAGTCCGAAGAGGGCGAAGCAGAAGCCGGTCATGGCGATCCGCCAGAGTCGGTTCAACGAGGAGATGACCCCTTTCATGTCCGACTCCAGTGCCACTGCACGCGCTCGCCGGGGAGGGTAAACGCCTCGGCATTCAGTAAATAGTGCTGTAAAAATAGCAGGCTTTGCGGGAGCGCGGTTTCAGCGCCAGCCAGAACCGGTTCGCTCTCACACACCCAGTCGTTACCTGCTTCGCAGACCAGTGCGGTGGCGTACGGCCAGGTTGGCATATTTTCCGGGAGTCGCGGGTGGTAGAACTCGGGAAGAAAACCGTCGAAGTCGACCATCAACACGCGCTGATAACCCGCCTGTAGCAGGCAGATGACTTCACATAACCCCTGCTGGAAGGTATCGCGCCCGGCGGAAAGCGATGACGAGACGATGGGGTGTTTGGCCGCGATAGTCAGGTTGCCCACCGCTGAATTGTGTACCGACAACGCGAAATCGGTCGGTGAGAGCGCCTGTTCGGTCGCCAGCGCATGCAGAATGCGGTAGTTACGTTCAAGTTCACCGTGCCGACTGGTGTACAGCACCGCATCGATATCGTGGCGACGCAGCATCGCCAGCCCGCACTCGACGGCCAGTTTACTGCCGGAGCTAAGACGACGGGCGGTCATCATTGGCAGTTCACGCAGTTTTCCCTGTGCCGCCGCCGGATCGATGGCGTGCGGATGCCGTGACCATTGCAACCACTGTATTGATTCGCCCAGACCTGGCGCCATCGCCCGCCAGTCGGTAATGTTTAGTGAGAATTTCATCAACGCGCGTCCGCGGTATACCGGTGATTCCAGTAGCGTTCTGATGCTACTTTGTTATTTTTTCTTCTGACATATCAGTAAAGTATGTCCAACGCCTAAATTATCGTGGCGTTCTTCCACCTGGAACCCTGCCTTGTCCAGATAGCCATAAAATTTCTCTGCGCTGTAGAAACGGCTGTTGCCGTTCGCCATGCAGGTAAAGTAAAGCGAAGACGCATTCAGACTGAATGAGGCGGCTTCAAAGCGCTGCGCATCCCAGAACAGCTCCATAATGCACAGCCTTGCACCGGGCTTCATCACACGGGCAACCTTGCTGAGCATGGCGACAATTTGCTCCGGTGAAAAACAGTCAAGAAATTGACTCATCCACCAGATATCGGCCTCTGTGGGTAAAGGCGCATCGCCAAGCATATCCACCGCATGAAAATCGATGCGATCAGATAATCCTGCATTTTCGATATTTTCGCGGGCAAGTGCAATTTGTTGTGGCAAATCTAATAGCGTCACCGCGATATTTTCGTCGAACTGGCTACAGCGTATTGCCCATTTACCCGTATTTCCGCCTACATCGTACAGGGTTGCAGGACAACTGGCGAATACATGCGGTAATGCTGCATCAAACGCACCGTCAGAATAGTAATGATCGAAGGCGAACCAGCTTTCACGCGCGGACGGTGGTAATTGTGACAATGCCGGGTAAATGGTTGGCCAGTCGCCAAATACTTTTAACCCGGATGGTTTTCCTTCTTTCAGCGCATTTTCTAAAAAGAATAATCCCTGATAACAGACGTCGTGGGTGAAATCCATATTCACGCGAGTCATGGTGTCATGCAAAAGGAAATGTCCGATTTTCGCCAGATAATAGCGTCCCGCTTGATGGGTGATGATGCGTCCGCTTAATCCCATATCCAGCAGAACGCTGACCGCATATTCGTTGACGTGACTGTTTTCGGCGATCTCTTCAAGCGTTGCACCCTGTTTACCCTGGCGGTCAAGATAAGCCAGCACATCTGCATTTCGCAGGCAAAGCGCGGTTTGAAACAGCATGGGGGCGAAGGCGATACGCTGCGCTTCAGTGATCGCATCCAGTGCGCTGAGGGAGTCCTGTTCGTACATGGCGAGTACAACCTGTTAAGAAAACGAAAAAGGTTATCGGGCCGCGCGCGGCCCGACTTCAGGCGTCATTACAGATTTGCACCCGCAGACAGGTTCAACTGAATGTCTTTATCCAGGTTACGTACCCAGCGGTTGTAGTTTTTATGAATTTTACCGCCAGAAGCCTGCAGATTGAGGCTGCTGTCGTACTTGATATCGTAGCTGGAAGCGGTGTAGGTAATGCGCACTTCCGCAACGTGATCGCGAGACTGCTGACGCGCTTTGATCACCCCCGGACCCGCTTCAGTCATGATCCATTTACGCTGAATGCCGGCTTTCAGAATCGCATTTTTTACCTGATCCTGGGTGTGGCCTGCGGTAACCGAAGAGTGAACCTGATCGATGGGGGCAGTACGCGCACAACCCGCCAGCGCACCAACAACCGCAATCGCCGCAAACCACTTAATGTATTGTTTCATGAAAACTCCCTATCAAAATCACTATTTATATTAACGTTGAATGCATTTCTGAATTTAGTTTTAGTTACAATAATACCGACTATTATTAATGTTAACTTTGACGAACGGCGGTGAAATTCTTGTAATTAATGAGTGAACGCAGAAGGTAATTTATCTTCCGGGTTATCATGGCGTTAGTCAGTTAATTCTCACTTAAATTCCATTGTCGATATCATTTAATTTGAATTAAATGCACTGCGGAAGAGCTGGATCTCATTTTGCATCTCATTTTGCAAAGGAAACCGCGCGCTTATTGAAATACTCAGATAACAAAAGCGCGCCTTATAGTACTTTCATCTGTAAGTGAATGAAACTACCCTGGTTGGTAGGGCAGGTTTATCCCGGTAATCTATTTTTCGGTCTCCCCGGGCCCAGTAATATGGCCAGTTTGCTGCCGCCTGTCGTGGTTTCCATCCAGATTTTACACACGCTGGTCAGAGGGACGGAGAGCAACATTCCCACCGGGCCGAGCAGCCAGCCCCAGACCAGTAAGGAAAGGAACACCACCAGCGTCGACATGCCCAGGCGATGCCCCATCATGCGTGGTTCAACCATGTTGCCTAATACCATATGGACCACCAGGAACAGCGCCCCCACCAGCACGCACTCATAAATGCCGTTGAAAAGCAGCGCCTGAACCATCGGTGGAACGGCGGAAATCACCGAGCCAATGTTTGGGACATAGTTCAGCAGGAACGCCAGCACCCCCCACATCAGGGCAAATTGAATGTGCATCAATTCCAGTCCCAACCAGACAATGACCCCGGTCCACAGGCTGAGCAGCGTTTTTAACGCCAGATAGTGCGAAACCCCCTTCAGCGCCCGGTGCAGTCCGGCAATGTGGATTTGCGGGTTATGCAGCGCAAAACGCATTTTGTAAGGCACATGGCGGACTTCAAACAGCATAAATACGACGGTCATTACCAACAAAATGATGCTGGCCATCGCGCCCGACAGCCCGGTCATCAGCGTGGTGGTGAAGGTGACAATTTTGTCGGAGTCGATTCGCTGTAACATCCGTTCCGGGGACATGTGTAGATTTAAAAATGGAATCATCTCCTGTACATACAAGACCTTGCGCGTCAGTTCTTTGTTGTACCTTGGCAGCATGGCAATAAATTCGTTAACCGAGGCGGCCAGCACGCCAATCAGCGCGGTGAGCACAAACAGCATCACAACCACCACAATCGTAATTGCCACCGGGCGTTTCACGCCCCGGCGAATAAACCAGGTGACCAGCGGATTGAGGACAATGGCAAAAAAGAGTGCCAGCAAGAGTTGCACAATGATATCTGCGGCGGCGTGGATCCCGGCGAGAATGACGACCAGCGCGGCCAGTTTGAGCAGAATATGTAAACCCGTTTTATCGGGCTGAGGGGTTGTCATGGTGGCTTCCTGTTATTGATTTTCATTAAGTGTAGCGGCTGGCCTGCTGCCGATATTCCTAATCTGGCTGCTGATTTTCCCGGCGTGGCATGATAGAAATGAAACATTGTTGTAAAAACGTGGTGGTCCCCATGCCCGAACCCGTCGCTGAACCGGCGCTTAATGGATTGCGCCTCAATCTGCGCATTGTTTCTGTTGTGATGTTTAACTGTGCCAGCTACCTGACCATCGGCCTGCCGCTCGCGGTGCTGCCTGGCTATGTCCATGATGTGATGGGCTTTAGCGCCTTCTGGGCGGGACTGGTCATCAGCCTGCAATACTTCGCGACCTTGCTCAGTCGCCCTCATGCCGGACGCTACGCGGATTTACTCGGTCCGAAAAAGATTGTGGTTTTTGGTCTGTGCGGCTGTTTTCTCAGCGGCGCGGGCTATTTTCTGGCGGGAAGCGTCAGCAGTTGGCCGGTCGCCAGTTTGCTGCTGCTGTGTCTGGGTCGCGTCATTCTGGGGATTGGACAGAGCTTCGCCGGGACCGGCTCGACGCTGTGGGGAATAGGCGTGGTGGGTTCGCTACATATCGGACGGGTGATCTCCTGGAACGGTATTGTGACCTACGGGGCGATGGCGGTCGGCGCACCGCTCGGCGTGCTGTTTTACAACTGGAGCGGACTACAGGGATTAGCGCTGATTATCATGGGGATCGCGCTGCTGGCGGTTCTGTTGGCGATTCCGCGCCCGGCGGTGAAAGCGAGTAAAGGAAAGCCACTTCCCTTTCGTGCGGTGCTCGGACGCGTCTGGCTATACGGGATGGCGCTGGCGCTGGCCTCGGCGGGTTTTGGGGTGATCGCCACCTTTATCACCCTGTTCTATGACGCCAAAGGCTGGGACGGCGCGGCGTTTGCGCTCACCCTGTTTAGCTGTGCTTTTATCGGTACGCGTCTGCTGTTTCCTAACGGTATCAACCGCCTGGGCGGTCTGAACGTGGCGATGATCTGCTTTGGCGTTGAGATTGTCGGACTGCTGTTGGTGGGCGTGGCGATGATGCCGTGGATGGCAAAAATCGGCGTGCTGCTGGCAGGAATGGGTTTCTCGCTGGTCTTCCCGGCGCTTGGCGTGGTGGCGGTAAAAGCCGTGCCGCAGCAGAATCAGGGCTCGGCGCTGGCAACCTATACGGTGTTTATGGATCTGTCGCTGGGGGTGACGGGGCCATTGGCCGGGCTGGTGATGAGCTGGGCTGGCGTGCCGGTGATTTACCTGGCGGCGGCGGGTCTGGTGGCGATTGCGCTACTGTTAACCTGGCGGTTAAAAAAACGGCCTCCGCAGGAATCGCCAGAGGCCGTTTCATCATCCTGACGGTTACTGAATAACCAGCGTATTGATGATGTTTTCCGCAGCCGTTTGCGCTTTCTGCTGGTCGTCAGCCGGCAGCGTAATTTGCAGGGTCAGCAGTTGGTTATCCACTTTACCCAGTACGACGGATGAGTAAGCGGTCTGGCCTTTCGCCGAGATAATGCTGTCTAACTGTTGCAGCGTGTGGCCTTTCAGCTCGATGGATTTGTTGGTCACCACCTGCAGTTGTGGGTCGCGGCTGCGCTGCTGATCTTCCAGACGTTTTGCCAGCACAGACAGCTCTTCGTTAGTGTTATCACCAACGATGACAATGACCGCTTTCTGGCCGGTCGCGTCAGAGTAAACGTGCATATTATTGGCCTGCGTACCCAGCTTGCCGCTCTGGTCAGTCATATCCGCCGGCAGGGAGAAACTCAGTTTGCCATCCAGCAGAGAAACCGGTTGACCGGTTGCGTTGCTTTCTGCCGCCGTGCCCTCTGCCGGCGCTTTCGTATCACTATTATCACAGGCCGCCAGCCCCATAACCAGCAGGCCAATACCGACATATTTAACCAGATTACGCATTGACTTCTTCCTTTCGATAAACGGCCATAACGGCTCATCCGTTCATCTTATCACAACCCGGAAAAGGAACCTTTAGCTCAACTTGCCTGCATCGCCGGGATTTCAGATTTATCTGCCAGTTTTTTCAGCAACATATTCAGTAATACGCCATACATCGGCAGGAAGAAAAGGATGCTGATCAGCACTTTAAAACAGTAATCGACGATGGCGATTTCCATCCAGTGCTCGGCCATAAAGGCATCCGGGCTGCGCCAGAACGCAATAAAGAAGAAGGCGAGGGTGTCGCTGACGTTGCCAAACAGCGTCGAGGCCGTCGGTGCCAGCCACCAGCGGCGGTTTTGACGCAGGCGGTTAAAGACGTGTACATCGAGAATCTGTCCCAGCGCGTAGGCCATAAAACTGGCGACCGCGATACGGGCGACAAACAGATTGAAGTGCATCAGCGCCCCAAATCCCTGCCATGAACCCATATAGAACAGCGACGAAATCACATAGGAGATCAGCAGCGCCGGCATCATCACCGCAAAGATAATTCGACGGGCCAGCGGCGCGCCAAAAATCCGCACGGTCAGGTCGGTTGCGAGGAAAATAAAGGGAAAGCTAAACGCGCCCCAGGTGGTGTGGAAACCAAAAATGGAGACCGGAAGCTGGACCAGATAGTTGCTGGAGGTGATCACCAGCAAATGGAATAGCGATAGCCAGAACAACGCTTTCATGCGCTGTGATTGTGTAAATGCGTTCATATTGTACCTTTTTGATGGTTATTGGGGTGAGGGAACCCAATTCGTGCTACACGCTATTTTACTGCCATTTTGCTTTCGGGCAGTGCTCGCGCGCCGCACGTACTCCGTGTACGCGTCGGGCGCTGTGCGCTGGCCTTCAAATAAACTGGCTGCGCCAATAACGCGTCTTCGTTTTTTTAAGCCGCCGCATGATACTGCTTTGCGGCGGTAATGCAATGGCTATTTTTCACGCAATCGTTAACCTGATTGGCTTACTTCGGAACTGAGCGTAAACTACAGCCGTTTTTTTAGTGAATGAGACCATGATGAGCGATCTGTTTTCTTCTGCCGACCATACCCTTGATGCCCAGGGACTCCGCTGTCCGGAGCCGGTAATGATGGTGCGTAAAACCGTACGCAACATGCAGACCGGCGAAACGCTGCTGATTGTGGCGGACGATCCGGCGACCACCCGTGATATTCCCGGTTTTTGTACCTTTATGGAACACGAGCTGGTGGCAAAAGAGACCGACTCTCTGCCGTATCGCTATCTGGTGCGTAAAGGCCAGTAAGCGACGCCGGATGGCGCTAACGCTTATCCGGCCTACAAAGGATAATGCACCGCACACGGCTCGTAGGCCGGATAAGGCAACGCCGCCATCCGGCAAAAACACGTTATCCTTTACGTAACAATCTCAGGGCGTTGGCGGTGACCAGCACCGTTGCCCCGGTATCCGCCAGCACCGCCAGCCACAGGCCGGTCATCCCGAGCAGCGTGGTGACGAGAAATATCCCTTTCAGCCCCAGCGCAATGGTGATGTTCTGACGAATATTGGCGTGGGTCGCGCGCGCCAGTTGGATCATCTGCACCAGCCCCGTGAGGCGGTTATGCGTCAGCGCGGCGTCCGCTGTTTCCAGCGCCACGTCGGTGCCGCTACCCATCGCGATACCAATGGCGGCGGCCTTCATTGCCGGCGCATCGTTAATGCCATCACCCACCATCGCCAGCGGTGACTGCTGATTCAGCGCGGTGACCGCCTTCACTTTATCTTCCGGCAGCAATCCTGCGTTAAATGCCAGACCCAGTTCGCCGGCAATGGCTGCCGCCGCGCGCGGGTTATCGCCGGTCAGGATCACACCCTTCACGCCCAGCGCGTTAAGTTCGCTGATGGCGGTGCGGGCATCGTCGCGCAGCGTATCCTGCAAGGCGATTACCCCGATTACACGTTCGTTGCGCAGAACCAGAACGACGGTCTGTCCGGCGCTTTCGAGTTGGTTAATCTCTTCGGCAAAGGCGTCGGCAGGACGTTTCCCGGCGGCGCAAATCAGAACGCTTTCGCCATTCACCTGCGCTTCAATCCCTGAGCCTACCAGCGCCCGTTGCCCTTCGGCGGGCAGGATTGTCAGCCCTGTGGTTTGCGCTTCGCGCACAATGGCCTGTGCCAGCGGGTGCGTTGCGCCCTGTTCGACGGCCGCCGCCAGCGTCAGCAGTTCAGACTCGCTGACACCGGTCGCCGGGTGAATCGCCGTCACGCGCGGTTTCCCCACGGTCAGCGTCCCGGTTTTATCAAAGGCGACCTGCGTGATACGGCCTAATTGTTCCAGCGCCGCGCCGCCTTTAATCAATGCCCCGCGACGGGCCGCCGCCGCCAGGCCGGAAGTGATAGCCGCTGGCGTGGAGATCACCAGCGCACACGGACAGCCGATCAGCAGCAGCGTTAACCCTTTATAAATCCACTCCTGCCAGGCGCCGGCGAACAACAGCGGCGGGACGAGCGTCACCAGCAGGGCAATGGCCATAATCGCCGGCGTATAAATCCGGCTGAAGCGGTCGATAAAACGCTCAATTGGCGCGCGGCGTTCCTCGGCCTCTTCGATTAACTTCAGGATCCGGTCAATCGCGCTGGCACCCGGTTCGCAGACGACTTCCAGCGTGACGAGACGGTCCACGCTGGTGGCTCCTGCCGGTACTTTTTCGCCGGTGGCGCGTTCTACCGGGATCGATTCGCCCGTCAGCGCACTCTCATCAAAACTGGCAAAACCGGAGATCAGTTTACCGTCGGCAGGCAAACGTCCCCCGGCGGCGACTTCAATGATGTCGCCCGGTTGCAGGGTGTTGATTGCCACCTCTTCTCGCACGCCGTCGCGCAAACGCATCGCGGTTTCTGGCTTCAGCGCCATCAGCGCGCTGACCCCTTTGCGGGCGCGACTGGCAGCCCAGCCTTCGAGTCGTTCGCCAATCAGGAACAACAGCAATACCATTGCCGCTTCTGCCGTGGCACCGATGAACAGCGCCCCGATAGCCGCGACGCTCATCAGCGTTTCAATGGCAAACCAACTGCCGGTTTTAATCAGACGCAGCGCCTGGCGGGCAATCGGGAACAGGCCGACCAGCGTCGTGGCGATAAACGCCAGTTGACCGAACGGGTGGTTAAACTGCTCCAGTCCCCAACTGAGCGCCATCATGACGGTAAGCGTCAGCAGCGGCAGGTTCTCTTTAAAGCGGGATTCGGGGACGTCTTCCTTCGCCTGTTCATCGCGCAGGGTGTAACCCGCTTTTTGCACCGCGTTCTCGATTTGCTGACGGAGATCGCCGTTGCTGTCGACGACCAGTTTCTCGGTAGCAAACAGCACCTGGACCTGGTTGACGCCGCTGACCTGGCGCACGGCGTTTTCCACTTTGCGGGCGCAGGCGGCGCAGTCCATCCCGGACACTTTCCAGCTGTAGCGAGTGCCTTTTACCGTTTCAACAACCGATTCAGGGGGCGAGCACGCGCCTTCGCAGCAGCAGTCATCGGTCTTCTGCGGCGTTGGCGCAGGCTTGAAAGATGAAAATTGTGGGGCTTTTTTGCCATCGTGAGCAGGTATCGACATGGCATCCTCCGGTT
Source organism: Citrobacter sp. T1.2D-1 (assembly GCF_950098555.1). Classification (NCBI taxonomy): domain Bacteria; kingdom Pseudomonadati; phylum Pseudomonadota; class Gammaproteobacteria; order Enterobacterales; family Enterobacteriaceae; genus Citrobacter; species Citrobacter sp. T1.2D-1. The sequence goes on along the minus strand of NZ_CATNHH010000012.1, from coordinate 127,300 downwards.
GATGATAATTTTCTCATTAACCGGAGGATACACTCTGGAGTCGACTCCAGAGTCAAGCATTATTAGAGATAAAGCGAACGGACGATCAGGAAGTGCCCTGCAAAGTAGCAGGCGGCGGCGATGGCGTTGTCCGCACGGAAACGACAGCGGTAGTGACTGCCCAGCCAGACAATGTTGCCAATAAACAGCAGCGACGCGCCCAAAAACGCCGACAGCACAGGCGCGGTGGGACGGAAGAACCACAGTTCGCCGGCCAGCCAGACCATGACCAGCGTCATGGCGATAAAGGTACATACCGGCCAGCGCAACTCTTCAAGACGTGTCCAGATCACCGCAATCAGCAGTGCGCCCAGCACCATCAGCACCAGCGGCAGCGGCCAGAAGAAAGAGAGCGTCATCTGGCTGGCAAAATAGATGGTATACAGCAGGTGCGAAAGGAAAAACGCGCCAATCGCGTAGAGCAGTCGCTGACGCGGCAATAATGTCAGCGCATCGCCAACCAGTGAAGCGCAAAGACCGGCCAGTACCAGATAGCTCACGGCGTTGAACATCGGCGCTTGCCAGGCCAGTAACAGCAGGAGTAATAAGGTGACGGGTTTAAAGACCCAGCGTTGCCAGGTGGGTCCACGGTAGGAGGCATCCACAAATAACCATGCGGAAAGGCAGACAGCGATAAACGACCAAAGCATCTTAGTTCCTTGAATTCGTTATTTTTTCGTAAGCGGTATGCTCACAACCCTGGTGTTCAGTGTAGAGGCCGCGACCACCTGATGACAACACCATAACGGGCAAGGTATGCTTATTTCCGCATTTTCTGATGGGTTATCAATATGAGTAAGCCGCCACTTTTCTTCATTATTATCATTGTGTTAATTATTGTTGCCGCCTCATTTCGCTTTATGCAGCAGCGGCGGGAAAAAGCCGATAACGATGCGGCACCGCTTCGGCAGGCGCAGATGGTGGTCAGCAATAAGCGTGAAAAGCCCATCAACGACCGACGTTCCCGACAGCAGCAGGTCACGCCGGCGGGAACCAGCATGCGCTATGAGGTCAGCTTTAAGCCGCAGAACGGTGGGCTGGAAAAGACATTCCGCCTTGACGCGACGCAGTACTATGCGCTGACGGTGGGGGAGAAAGGGACGCTGAGCTACAAGGGATCGCGCTTCGTCGATTTTGTCGCTCAGCCGTAGCATTACTTTTTGACGTTAAACTTCTTCTGCCAGACCAGCAGTTCAAACACGCCAAACAGGAAAATACGCACCTTCTCGCCGGTGGTCATTTGTGGCCCATCTTTGGGCAGGGTGGACTTCAGCAGCGCCAGTTGCATGCCGTGCATCAGCACCATGAACACGAGGGCGACGTTAACGAAGATGTTGAGCGGGCGCGGGAAGGGTTGCACCAGGTTTAACAATAAGAATGCCCACACGCCGAGCATCAGTAGTCGACCAAGATTAATCAGCATCGCTTTCTCCTTGTGCTTCGCGTTGATACAAACGGTACGCTACCTGCCCGGCGATTTTTTCCCGGTACAACGACCAGTTCGTCGGCACGGGCGGCAGACCGTTTTCCACTTCGCTTTCCACGTAAATCCAGGCAACATCTGCCAGCCAGCCGTGATTTTCCAGCAGGCTTAAGGTCTCTTCCAGTAACCCTTTACGAAACGGCGGGTCGACAAACACCACGTTGTGCGGGGTGCCCGGCTGCGCCAGGAATATCAGGGTATTGGTATTCACGACTTTTGCATTCCCTGCTTTCAGCGTAGCCAGGTTCTTTTGTAATTGCTGAGAGACCGCGCGATCCATCTCCAGCAGCGTCGCACTGGCGGCATAGCGTGACAACGCTTCCAGCCCCAGCGCGCCGCTTCCGGCGAAACAGTCCAGACAATGGGCCTCTACCATCACCGGTGCCAGCCAGTTAAACAGCGTCTCACGCACGCGGTCGGTTGTCGGACGTAGACCGGGGCTGTCGGGGACCGGGAGTTTGCGGCCGCGCCATTGCCCGCCAATAATGCGGATTTGGCCGCTGCCAGAGTGATTCGGTTTTTTCATTTCTGTTGCTCAAACCGCCGCTTGCAGATGATTCCAGGCGGTGATGTGGATTAAGTAAAGTGATAGACTATTTCATCATTTTTTTAGCTTCCATGTATATATGCATAAAATCATTCAGGATGCATCGAGGCGGCAAGCGATAAAATCCCCTGGAGCATAGAAGACGATGTGACTGGGGTTTTTGAGCGCAGCCAACAAAGAGGCAGCCTGAAAGATGAAATGCATAGGGCCGCGAGGGGTGTAATCGCAAATGGCAAAACAGAAAAAACGTGGCTTCTTTTCCTGGCTGGGCTTTGGTGAAAAAGAGCAGGAACAAGAACAAAAAACCGAAGAGCAGCAGGGTGTTGACGCGCAATTACCGCCCGACGCACCCGTTGAAACGGCGGTTGATGTAGAAGCGCAAGCGCCGGTTCACAGCAAAGAAGAAACAGAAGCCTTTGCTGAAGAAGTGGTTGAGGTGACTGAACAAGTTCAGGAAATCGAAACGTTCCAGTCTGCTGAACCCGCGCCCGCCGTCGCTGAAGCGCGCGTTGAGCCGCAGATTGCCGTCGAACACGAAGAGCTGCCGCTGCCGGAAGAGGTGAACGCCGAAAAGGAAACCTCAGCGCAAGAGTGGCAGGCGGAAGCGGAAACCGTTGAGATTGTTGACGCGGTGGAAGAAGAGGCGCAAAACGAGCCGGAACTGACCGACGAAGAGCTGGAAGCACAGGCGCTGGCGGCGCAAGCCGCGGAAGACGCGTTGATGGTCGTGCCGGTGGCGGAAGACGACGCGCCGGTCGATGAGATCGCTCAGGAGCAGGAAAAACCGACCAAAGAAGGCTTTTTCGCGCGCCTGAAACGCAGCTTACTGAAAACCAAAGAAAATCTCGGTTCCGGATTTATCAGCCTGTTCCGTGGTAAAAAAATCGACGATGATCTGTTTGAAGAACTGGAAGAACAACTGCTGATTGCCGATGTGGGCGTGGAAACCACGCGTAAAATCATCACCAATCTGACAGAAGGCGCCAGCCGCAAACAGCTTAAAGATGCCGAGGCGCTGTACGGTCTGCTGAAAGACGAGATGGGCGACATTCTGGCGAAAGTCGATGAGCCGCTGAACGTTGAGGGCAAAACGCCGTTTGTTATTCTGATGGTCGGCGTGAACGGCGTGGGGAAAACCACCACGATTGGTAAGCTGGCGCGTCAGTTTGAGCAACAGGGTAAATCGGTGATGCTGGCAGCGGGCGATACGTTCCGCGCGGCGGCGGTTGAGCAATTGCAGGTCTGGGGCCAGCGTAACAATATTCCGGTGATCGCCCAGCACACTGGCGCGGACTCCGCCTCCGTTATCTTCGATGCTATTCAGGCAGCGAAGGCGCGCCACATTGATGTGCTGATTGCCGATACCGCAGGTCGCCTGCAAAACAAATCGCATCTGATGGAAGAACTGAAAAAAATCGTTCGCGTGATGAAGAAACTGGACGAAGACGCACCGCATGAAGTTATGCTGACGCTTGACGCCAGCACCGGGCAGAATGCGATAAGCCAGGCCAAACTGTTTCATGAAGCGGTGGGCCTGACCGGTATTACCCTGACCAAACTGGACGGTACGGCGAAAGGTGGGGTTATCTTCTCGGTGGCCGATCAGTTTGGCATCCCTATCCGCTATATTGGTGTGGGCGAACGTATCGAGGATTTACGTCCGTTTAAGGCGGACGATTTTATAGAGGCACTTTTTGCCCGAGAGGATTAACAATGATTCGCTTTGAACATGTCAGCAAGGCCTATCTCGGTGGGAGACAAGCGCTGCAGGGAGTGACATTCCATATGCAGCCAGGCGAGATGGCGTTTCTGACCGGCCATTCCGGCGCGGGGAAAAGTACCCTACTGAAGCTTATCTGTGGGATTGAGCGGCCGAGCGCCGGGAAAATTCTCTTCAGTGGGCATGACATCACGCGACTGAAAAACCGTGAAGTGCCGTTTTTGCGTCGTCAGATCGGCATGATTTTCCAGGATCACCACCTGTTGATGGACAGAACGGTATTCGACAACGTGGCGATACCGCTGATTATCGCCGGAGCAAGCGGGGATGATATTCGTCGTCGCGTGTCGGCGGCGCTGGACAAGGTCGGACTGCTGGACAAAGCGAAGAACTTCCCGATTCAACTCTCCGGCGGTGAACAGCAGCGTGTCGGTATCGCCCGTGCGGTGGTGAACAAGCCAGCAGTACTGCTGGCGGATGAACCGACGGGTAACCTGGACGACGCGCTGTCGGAAGGGATCCTGCGTCTGTTCGAAGAGTTTAACCGCGTTGGGGTGACGGTACTGATGGCAACGCACGACATTGGGCTCATTTCCCGTCGTTCGTACCGCATGCTCACCCTGAGCGATGGTCACTTGCATGGAGGCGAAGCTCGTGAATAAGCGCGACGCTATCAACCAAATCAAACAGTTCGGTGGACGACTGGACCGTTTCCGTCGTTCCGGCGGCTCTTCCGGCGACGGTGGGCGTAACGCGCCGAAGCGGGCGAAACCGTCGCCAAAGCCGAACTCGCGTAAAACCAACGTCTTTAACGAGCAGGTGCGCTATGCGTTCCAGGGCGCGTTACAGGATCTGAAAAGCAAACCGCTGGCGACGTTTCTGACGGTGATGGTGATTGCTATCTCCCTGACCCTGCCGAGCGTCTGCTACATGGTCTACAAAAACGTTAATCAGGCGGCGACGCAGTATTATCCGTCTCCGCAGATAACCGTTTATCTGCAAAAAACGCTGGATGATGATGCGGCGGCAGGCGTTGTCGCCCAACTGCAGGCCGAGCAGGGCGTGGAAAAGGTGAATTATCTTTCCCGTGAAGATGCCCTCGGCGAATTCCGCAACTGGTCCGGTTTCGGCGGCGCGCTGGATATGCTGGAAGAGAACCCATTACCTGCGGTGGCGGTGGTGATCCCGAAGCTCGACTTCCAGAGCACCGATTCGCTGAACACATTGCGTGACCGGGTCTCCCGCATCAACGGGATTGATGAAGTGCGGATGGACGACAGCTGGTTTGCCCGTCTGGCGGCGCTGACCGGACTGGTCGGGCGCGTGTCGGCGATGATTGGCGTACTCATGGTTGCCGCTGTCTTCCTCGTCATTGGTAACAGCGTGCGACTGAGCATTTTTGCCCGCCGCGATACCATTAACGTGCAAAAACTGATTGGCGCAACGGATGGATTTATCCTGCGTCCGTTCCTCTACGGCGGTGCGTTGCTCGGTTTTTCCGGCGCATTTCTTTCACTGATTTTGTCAGAAATTTTGGTGTTGCGACTGTCGTCGGCGGTTACGGAAGTGGCACAGGTTTTCGGAACGAAGTTTGATCTCAATGGCTTATCGTTCGATGAGTGCCTGTTACTGCTGCTGGTTTGCTCGATGATTGGCTGGGTGGCGGCGTGGCTTGCGACGGTTCAACATTTACGTCACTTTACTCCCGATTAATAAAAGCGTGGTATAATCTTTCCCTGCAATGGGTTTCCGTTCGCAGGGAAAGAGTTGCTGTCGCCTCTTCCCCGCTTTTCATCTTCATGTCACAATTTGTGCGTAATTTATACACAACGTTGCATTGAACTTGTGGATAAAATCACGGTCTGATAAAAGAGTGAATGCTAATCTCGTTGCTCATTAACGCTGGCACGGTTGTTGCTGTCTATCGCTGTGGTGTCAGACGATAAAACTTGAGAGGATTTGAATGACCAAAGAAATGCAAAATTTAGCTTTAGCCCCTGTTGGTAACCTGGAGTCTTACATCCGGGCTGCGAACGCGTGGCCGATGTTGTCGGCTGACGAGGAACGGGCACTGGCTGAAAAGCTGCATTACCAGGGCGATCTGGAAGCAGCTAAGACGCTGATCCTGTCTCACCTGCGCTTTGTTGTTCATGTTGCTCGTAACTATGCGGGCTATGGCCTGCCGCAGGCGGATCTGATTCAGGAAGGTAATATCGGCCTGATGAAAGCCGTGCGCCGTTTCAACCCGGAAGTGGGTGTGCGCCTGGTTTCCTTCGCCGTGCACTGGATCAAAGCTGAGATCCACGAATACGTCCTGCGTAACTGGCGTATCGTGAAAGTGGCGACCACCAAAGCACAGCGTAAGCTGTTCTTTAACCTGCGTAAAACCAAGCAGCGTCTGGGCTGGTTTAATCAGGATGAAGTGGAAATGGTCGCGCGTGAGCTGGGGGTTTCCAGCAAAGACGTTCGCGAGATGGAATCTCGTATGGCGGCACAGGACATGACTTTTGATATGTCCACGGACGACGAATCCGACAGCCAGCCGATGGCGCCGGTGCTGTATCTGCAGGATAAAACCTCTAACTTTGCCGATGGTATTGAAGAGGATAACTGGGAAGATCAGGCCGCCAACAAATTGACCCACGCGATGGAAGGTCTCGACGAGCGTAGCCAGGATATTATCCGCGCCCGCTGGCTGGACGAAGATAACAAGTCCACGCTGCAGGAACTGGCCGATCGCTACGGCGTTTCCGCAGAACGTGTGCGTCAGCTTGAAAAGAACGCCATGAAAAAACTTCGCGCCGCTATCGAAGCGTAACGCCCGCGAAGTCCCCGCTAAAACCCTGGATAACTGTCCGGGGTTTTTGTTTTTTTAGCGCCTGCTCTGGCGAATTTCTCCCCCCTGGCAAACACTTACCGATGGGTTGTGCGCATCTTAGGGGATGAAAATGAAAAATAACGAACTGAATGAACGGCGTTTGCAGGCGACGCCGCGCGGGATCGGCGTGATGTGCGGCTTTTACGCCGAGAGAGCGGAAAACGCAACGTTGTGGGATGTGGAAGGTCGTGAGGTGATCGACTTTGCCGCCGGCATTGCGGTGCTGAATACCGGGCACCGGCACCCCAAAGTCATCGCCGCGATTGAAAAACAGCTCCAGTCCTTTACTCATACCGCTTACCAGATTGTTCCTTACGAAAGCTATGTCCGGCTTGCTGAACGTATCAACACACGCGTTCCCATTCAGGGGCCGGTGAAAACGGCGTTCTTCTCTACCGGTGCAGAGGCGGTGGAAAACGCGGTGAAGATTGCCCGCGCGTATACCAAACGCCCAGGGCTAATTACCTTCAGCGGCGCATTTCATGGGCGGACCTTCATGACGATGGCGCTGACCGGTAAGGTTGCGCCCTACAAAATCGGTTTTGGGCCGTTTCCTGGTTCGGTTTATCACGCCCAGTACCCTAATGCGTTGCACGGCGTGAGTACTGCCGATGCGCTGCAAAGTCTGGAGCGCATTTTCAAAGCGGATATCGCGCCGGATCAGGTCGCCGCCATCATCCTTGAACCGGTTCAGGGCGAAGGGGGCTTTAATGTTGCGCCAACGGATTTCATGCAGGCGCTGCGGGCGTTGTGTGATACCCACGGTATCTTGTTGATCGCCGATGAGGTGCAGACCGGCTTTGCTCGTACCGGCAAGCTGTTTGCGATGGAGCATCATGGCGTACAGCCCGATCTGATGACAATGGCGAAAAGCCTGGCGGGCGGGATGCCGCTCTCTGCGGTGGCTGGCCGTGCCGGGGTGATGGATGCGCCTGCGCCTGGCGGTCTGGGAGGGACGTATGCCGGGAATCCACTGGCCGTTGCGGCAGCACACGCGGTACTGGATGTGATTGATGAAGAACAGCTCTGCGCCCGCGCTGCCACATTGGGCGCGACGCTGGTCGACGCGTTGAATCAGGCGAAAGCGGACTGTCCGTTTATTGCCGACATTCGTGCTCAGGGGTCGATGGTGGCGGTGGAATTTAACGACCCGCACACCGGGAAGCCCTCCCCGGAATTCACCCGCCAGGTGCAGGACCGCGCCTTGCAGGAAGGACTTCTGTTGCTGAGTTGCGGCGTGTATGGCAACGTTATTCGTTTTCTCTATCCGCTTACCATCCCTGAGGCGCAATTTCGTCAGGCGCTCGGCATTATCACCCACTCGCTGACACGATAAACCTGTGCCGTCCCTCACCGGGCGGCACGACGTTATGTCGTTCACTTATTATTTGAATATGAAATTAGCTATTCCAAAATTATAAAAATGGGGTATGTTTTAGCAGAGTGTGCTGAAAATGCGCGAACGGCACATCTATAAATGAAATAAAGCGCTACACAACAACATCACAATAGTCGTAATAACCATAAGAATGGGGAAGGTCAGGATGAATATGAAGGGTAAAGCGTTACTGGCAGGATGTATCGCGTTGGCATTCAGCACAATGGCTCAGGCCGATATTAAAGTCGCTGTTGTGGGTGCGATGTCCGGTCCGGTAGCCCAGTACGGCGATCAGGAGTTTACTGGTGCGGAACAAGCGGTTGCAGACATTAATGCCAAAGGTGGTATCAAAGGCGAAAAACTGCAGATCGTAAAATATGATGATGCCTGTGACCCGAAACAAGCGGTCGCAGTAGCAAACAAAGTGATCAATGACGGCATCAAATACGTTATCGGCCACCTGTGCTCCTCTTCCACTCAGCCTGCGTCTGATATCTATGAAGACGAAGGTATTCTGATGATCACCCCGGCGGCAACGGCACCGGAACTGACCGCGCGTGGCTATAAACTGGTACTGCGCACCACGGGCCTGGACTCAGACCAGGGCCCGACCGCCGCGAAATACATTCTGGAGAAAGTGAAGCCGCAGCGCATCGCGATCGTTCACGACAAACAACAGTACGGTGAAGGTCTGGCGCGTGCCGTGCAGGAGAACCTGAAGAAGGGTAATGCCAACGTGGTGTTCTTTGACGGTATCACTGCCGGTGAGAAAGACTTTTCTACGCTGGTGGCGCGTCTGAAGAAAGAGAATATCGACTTTGTCTACTACGGCGGTTATCACCCGGAAATGGGCCAGATCCTGCGTCAGGCTCGTGCTGCTGGCCTGAAAACGCAGTTCATGGGGCCGGAAGGGGTTGCTAACGTTTCCCTGTCTAATATCGCCGGTGAATCGGCTGAAGGTCTGCTGGTGACCAAACCGAAGAACTACGATCAGGTTCCCGCGAACAAACCTATCGTTGATGCGATCAAGGCGAAGAAACAGGATCCGAGCGGTGCGTTCGTGTGGACCACCTACGCTGCGCTGCAATCTTTGCAGGCGGGCCTGAACCAGTCAGCCGATCCGGCTGAAATCGCCACCTGGCTGAAAGCGAACTCAGTGGAAACCGTGATGGGACCGCTGTCGTGGGATGAGAAGGGCGATCTGAAAGGCTTTGAATTCGGCGTCTTCGACTGGCATGCCAACGGCACGGCGACCGACGCGAAGTAATTGAATGCCGGATGGCGCTGGCGCTTATCCGGCCTACCGTTCTGGGAAAATACGCTAGCGAATGTAGGCCGGGTAAGCATTAGCGCCACCCGACTTTTTTAACGCTTTTCCCAGCCGTTCTGCTGCGCGGTAAAGCCCAGTACCTGCATAAACGCTGCCATGATCCCCCGGTCTTCCACGCCGACATCCGCCATCCACCAGGATGAGACGTCCGGATTATCCTGGATCACCTCTTCCACCAGATATCTCCCCACTCCCCGACGCCGCGTGACGTCACGGATGCGCAGCGAATCCAGCGCGCCCTGAGTGCCGCTCAGGGTGACCCTTACGGCACCTAACAATCGCTCATTAAATCGCGCTGCGTAGATCCGGTGTGTTTCATCTACGCTTAAAGAGGCGGCGGAATACTCCGGCCAGATTTTGCCCAGGTCGATCAGGTCCTGATCGCTAAAGTGTTCTAAACGAATGATGGTCAGCTTCATCGACAGCATGTCCAAATCACAAAAGATAATGCCAGTGTACCGAAATAATTCATCAGGACGCTTTCTCTTTTTTAAATCATTTGGCAGGGGATTAATTTTGTGACGGTCAGAACCTCAGTTCGAAACATCAGAGAATGAAAAACAGGCAGAATAATACCCTGGAAGGCAGTGTTTTATTCGGCTCATTGTCCCGTTATTTTATGCTGACAAGCGTGCTTTTTTTTGTTTATCTATGGTGAAAAGCAGAATATTATCTGTTCTTAATAGACTGAAAAATAGAGATTTTAATCTGTATTTGCGGAAAATACTGCGCTAAACCATTAATCAGACTAGTAAAAATAGTGTAGTACAAATAAAGCACAGTCTGCTTTTTAACCATATAAATACAAAATAAGTACATCACGAATGGGGATTCAGTAAATGAAACGGAATGCGAAAACGATCGTCGCAGGGGTGATCGCACTGGCGATGTCGCAGGCGGCGATGGCAGAGGAGATTAAAGTTGCCGTTGTGGGCGCGATGTCAGGTCCGGTAGCCCAGTGGGGCGACATGGAATTTAACGGCGCACGTCAGGCCATTAAAGACATCAATGCGAAAGGCGGCATCAAAGGCGACAAACTGGTGGGCGTGGAATATGACGATGCCTGCGATCCTAAACAGGCCGTGGCAGTGGCGAACAAAATCGTCAATGACGGCATTCAGTATGTGATTGGTCACCTCTGCTCATCTTCCACTCAGCCGGCGTCGGATATCTACGAAGACGAAGGCATTCTGATGATCTCGCCTGGTGCGACTAACCCGGAACTGACGCAGCGTGGCTACGCGCACATCATGCGTACCGCCGGGCTGGACTCCTCTCAGGGACCGACCGCGGCAAAGTATATTCTTGAGCAGGTAAAACCGCAGCGTATCGCCATCCTGCACGACAAACAGCAGTACGGTGAAGGGCTGGCGCGTTCCGTTCAGGACTCGCTGAAAGCGGCAAACGCCAATATCGTCTTCTTTGATGGTATTACCGCAGGCGAGAAAGATTTCTCCGCGCTGCTCGCGCGCCTGAAAAAAGAGAACATCGACTTTGTGTATTACGGCGGCTACTACCCGGAAATGGGGCAAATGCTGCGCCAGGCGCGATCCGTCGGGCTGAAAACCACGTTCATGGGGCCGGAAGGCGTGGGCAATGCGTCGCTGTCGAACATCGCCGGTGAAGCGGCTGAGGGCATGCTGGTTACCATGCCAAAACGCTATGATCAGGATCCGGCCAACAAAGCGATTGTTGATGCGCTGAAAGCCGATAAAAAAGATCCTACCGGTCCGTATGTATGGATCACCTACGCCGCCGTGCAGTCACTGGCAACGGCATTGGATCGTTCCGGCAGCAAAGCGCCGCTGGATCTGGTGAAAGATTTGAAAGCAAACGGTGCTGATACCGTGATTGGGCCGCTGAAATGGGATGAAAAAGGCGATCTGAAGGGATTTGAATTTGGTGTCTTCCAGTGGCATGCGGACGGCTCGTCCACCGCCGCCAAATAAGGCAACCACTCGTCATACTTCGAGCCGCAGATGCGTTGGCTTCGTTCACCCACCCCGGTCACGTACTTGTGTACGCATCCCGGGGATGGGCAAACTTGCCGCCTTCCTGCAACTCGAATTATTTAGAGTGGGTTCAGTATCCCGGTTTGTCGGGTTGAAAAGGTTATTTTATGTCCGAGCAGTTCCTTTATTTCTTGCAGCAGATGTTTAACGGCGTCACGCTGGGAAGCACCTACGCGCTGATCGCTATCGGTTACACCATGGTGTACGGCATTATCGGCATGATCAACTTCGCCCATGGCGAGGTGTACATGATCAGTAGCTATGTCTCTTTTATGATTATCGCGGCACTGATGATGATGGGGATTGATACCAGTTGGTTACTGGTGGCAGCCGGATTCATTGGGGCGATTATCATTGCCAGCGCCTACGGCTGGAGCATCGAGCGGGTGGCTTATCGGCCCGTCCGCAGTTCCAAGCGTCTGATTGCGCTTATCTCCGCCATTGGGATGTCCATCTTCCTGCAAAACTACGTCAGCCTGACGGAAGGTTCGCGAGACGTGGCGCTACCCAGCCTGTTCAACGGGCAATGGGTGGTGGGTGCCAGCGAAAACTTCTCTGCTTCGATCACGACCATGCAGCTGGTTATCTGGATTGTGACCTTCCTGGCGATGCTGGCGCTGACTATCTTTATCCGCTACTCCCGCATGGGACGCGCCTGTCGCGCCTGCGCAGAAGACCTGAAAATGGCCAGCCTGCTCGGGATTAACACTGACCGCGTGATTGCGCTGACCTTTGTGATTGGCGCGGCGATGGCGGCGGTGGCTGGCGTGCTACTCGGACAATTCTACGGGGTGATCAACCCTTATATTGGCTTTATGGCCGGGATGAAAGCCTTCACCGCTGCGGTTCTCGGCGGGATCGGCAGCATCCCTGGCGCGATGATCGGCGGCCTGATTCTGGGCGTCGCGGAAGCACTTTCTTCTGCTTATCTGAGTACGGAATACAAAGACGTGGTGTCGTTCGCTCTGTTGATTCTGGTACTGCTGGTGATGCCGACCGGGATTCTGGGTCGTCCGGAGGTAGAGAAAGTATGAAACCGATGCATTTTGCGATGGCGCTGCTCTCTGCCGCGATGTTCTTCGTTCTGGCGGGCGTCTTTATGGGCGTTCAGTTGCAACTGGATGGCACCAAACTGGTGGTGGATACCGCTACCGACATCCGCTGGCAGTGGGTGTTTATCGGTACTGCCGTGGTCTTTTTCTTCCAGATGCTGCGTCCGATCTTCCAGAAGAGCCTGAAGAGCGTCTCCGGGCCGAAGTTTATTCTGCCAGCCATTGATGGCTCAACCGTAAAGCAGAAGTTGTTCCTGATTGCGCTGCTGGTGATTGCCGTGGCGTGGCCGTTTATGGTTTCACGCGGCACGGTGGATATCGCCACGCTGACCATGATTTACATCATCCTCGGTCTGGGGCTGAACGTCGTTGTGGGGCTCTCCGGCCTGCTGGTACTGGGCTACGGCGGCTTCTACGCGATTGGCGCGTACACCTTCGCGCTGTTGAACCACTATTACGGTCTCGGCTTCTGGACCTGCCTGCCTTTGGCAGGGCTGGTTTCGGCGGCGGCGGGTTTTCTGCTGGGCTTCCCGGTGCTGCGCCTGCGCGGCGATTATCTGGCCATTGTGACCCTGGGCTTCGGTGAGATAGTCCGTATCCTGCTGCTCAACAATACTGAGATCACCGGTGGTCCGAACGGCATCAGCCAGATCCCGAAACCGACGCTGTTCGGCCTCGAGTTCAGCCGGAGCGCGCGTGAAGGCGGCTGGGATACCTTCAGCAACTTCTTTAACGTGAAATACGATCCGTCCGATCGCGTGATTTTCCTCTATCTGGTCGCACTGTTGCTGGTGGTGCTGAGCCTGTTTGTGATTAACCGTCTGCTGCGCATGCCGCTGGGACGGGCGTGGGAAGCGCTGCGTGAAGATGAGATCGCCTGCCGCTCGTTAGGCTTAAGCCCAACGCGCATCAAACTGACCGCTTTTACCATCAGCGCCGCGTTTGCCGGTTTCGCTGGCACGCTGTTCGCAGCGCGTCAGGGTTTTGTCAGCCCCGAGTCGTTCACCTTTGCCGAGTCGGCGTTTGTGCTGGCGATCGTGGTACTCGGCGGAATGGGTTCACAGTTTGCGGTGATCCTTGCGGCTATCCTGCTGGTGGTTTCCCGCGAGCTGATGCGTGACTTCAATGAATACAGCATGTTGATGCTGGGTGGTTTGATGGTACTGATGATGATCTGGCGTCCGCAGGGCTTGCTGCCGATGACCCGTCCACAGTTGAAACTGAAAAACGGGGAAGCGAAAGGAGAGCAGGCATGAGTCAGCCATTATTATCGGTTAACGGCCTGATGATGCGCTTCGGCGGTCTGCTGGCGGTCAACAACGTTGAACTGGAACTGCATCCACAGGAAATTGTGTCGCTGATCGGGCCGAACGGCGCCGGTAAGACCACGGTGTTTAACTGCCTGACCGGTTTTTATAAGCCGACGGGCGGCACCATTAAGCTTCGCGATCAGCACCTTGAAGGGCTGCCGGGTCAACAAATTGCCCGTATGGGCGTAGTGCGAACCTTCCAGCACGTACGTCTGTTTCGTGAAATGACGGTGATTGAAAACCTGCTGGTGGCACAGCATCAGCAACTGAAAAGCGGCGTGTTTTCCGGCCTGCTGAAAACCCCGGCGTTTCGTCGGGCGCAGAGCGAAGCGCTGGATCGTGCGGCCACCTGGCTTGAGCGTATCGGTCTGCTGGAACACGCGAACCGTCAGGCCAGCAACCTGGCCTATGGCGACCAGCGTCGTCTGGAGATCGCCCGCTGTATGGTGACACAGCCAGAGATTCTGATGCTGGATGAACCGGCTGCGGGTCTTAATCCGAAAGAGACCAAAGAGCTGGACGAGCTGATTGCCGAGCTGCGCAACCATCACAACACCACCATCCTGCTCATTGAGCACGATATGAAGCTGGTGATGGGGATTTCCGACCGTATTTACGTGGTGAACCAGGGCACGCCGCTGGCGAACGGGACGCCGGAACAGATTCGTAATAACCCGGACGTGATCCGTGCATACCTTGGTGAGGCGTAAGATGGAAAAAGTCATGTTGTCCTTTGACAAAGTCAGTGCCCACTACGGCAAAATTCAGGCGCTGCATGAGGTGAGCCTGCACATCAATCAGGGGGAGATTGTGACCCTGATTGGTGCCAACGGCGCCGGGAAAACGACGTTGCTTGGTACGCTGTGCGGCGATCCGCGTGCGACCAGCGGTCGGATTGTGTTTGATGATAAAGACATCACCGACTGGCAAACGGCAAAAATCATGCGTGAAGCGGTAGCGATTGTTCCGGAAGGGCGTCGCGTGTTTTCCCGCATGACGGTGGAAGAGAATCTGGCGATGGGCGGCTTCTTTGCCGAGCGCGACCAGTTCCAGGAGCGCATCAAGTGGGTATACGAACTGTTCCCGCGTTTGCATGAACGTCGTATTCAGCGTGCGGGTACGATGTCCGGCGGTGAACAGCAGATGCTGGCGATTGGTCGTGCACTGATGAGCGAGCCGCGTCTGCTGCTGCTTGACGAGCCTTCTCTGGGACTGGCGCCGATTATCATCCAGCAGATCTTCGACACCATCGAACAACTGCGCGAGCAGGGAATGACCATCTTCCTCGTTGAGCAGAACGCTAACCAGGCGCTGAAGCTGGCCGATCGCGGCTACGTGCTGGAGAACGGTCATGTCGTTCTCGAGGATACCGGCGACGCGCTTCTGGCCAACGAAGCGGTTCGCAGCGCCTATTTAGGCGGTTAAACGGTCTGTGATGCCTGATGACGACGCATTGCGTCTTATCAGGCCTACAAGACCAAGCCGTTTGTATTGCCCGGTGGCGCATACGCTTACCGGACCCACAGGATCGACCAGGCCGGGTAAGGCGAAGCCGCCACCCGGCTTTTTTCTGTTTTCTTGCCACTGAAACGTCATTCACCTGAAGCCTGACTGTCACCGCTTCGTCATCTAACGGTTATCTTTCTGTCATTCGCGCATGTCATGTTACCTCGCGAGCATAAAACGCGTGATTTCGCGCATCCGGCACAATAAGAGAGATGATGACAATGACATCGTTACGACACACAGCTTTGGGTCTGGCGGTTGGTCTGGCTTTTGCGACGAACGCAATGGCCGTTACCACCATTCCATTCTGGCATTCCATGGAAGGGGAGTTGGGTAAAGAAGTTGACTCCCTGGCGCAACGTTTCAACGACACCCACCCGGATTACAAGATTGTGCCGGTGTACAAAGGTAACTACGAACAGAGCCTGAGCGCCGGCATCGCCGCGTTCCGTACCGGAAATGCGCCAGCGCTGCTACAGGTTTATGAAGTCGGCACCGCGACAATGATGGCCTCGAAAGCCATCAAGCCGGTCTATGAAGTGTTCAAGGACGCAGGGATTAACTTCGACGAATCGCAGTTTGTACCGACCGTTTCTGGCTACTACACCGATTCGAAAACCGGGCATCTGTTGTCTCAGCCGTTTAACAGTTCCACCCCAGTGCTGTACTACAACAAAGACGCTTTCAAGAAAGCCGGTTTAGATCCGGAGCAACCGCCGAAAACCTGGCAGGATCTGGCTGACTACACCGCGAAGCTGAAAGCCGCAGGGATGAAGTGTGGCTACGCCAGCGGCTGGCAGGGCTGGATCCAGATCGAAAACTTCAGCGCCTGGCACGGTCTGCCGGTGGCGACTAAAAATAACGGTTTCGACGGCACTGATGCGGTGCTGGAGTTCAATAAACCGGAGCAGGTGAAACACATCGCGCTGCTGGAAGCACTGAACAAGAAGGGCGATTTCAGCTACTTCGGACGTAAAGACGAGTCCACCGAGAAGTTCTATAACGGCGATTGCGCTATCACAACTGCCTCTTCCGGATCGCTTGCTGATATCCGCCATTACGCCAAATTCAACTATGGCGTAGGCATGATGCCTTACGATGCGGACGCCAAAGGCGCGCCGCAGAACGCCATCATCGGCGGCGCGAGCCTGTGGGTGATGCAGGGCAAAGACAACGATACCTACAAAGGCGTTGCCGAGTTCCTCGACTTCCTGGCAAAACCGGAAAATGCGGCCGAATGGCATCAGAAGACCGGCTATCTGCCGATCACCAAAGCCGCTTACGATCTGACCCGCGAGCAGGGCTTCTATGACAAGAACCCCGGTGCGGATATTGCGACGCGTCAGATGTTGAACAAGCCGCCATTACCGTTCACCAAAGGGCTGCGTCTGGGTAACATGCCGCAGATCCGCACCATCGTTGATGAAGAGCTGGAAGGCGTGTGGACCGGCAAGAAAACTCCGCAGCAGGCGCTGGATGCCGCCGTCGAGCGTGGTAATCAACTGCTGCGCCGCTTTGAGCAATCGACCAAATCGTAATCTGTGACTTGCCCGGTGGCGCTTCGCTTACCGGGCCTACAACGCGCCACATGTAGGCCGGGTAAGCGAAGCGCCACCCGGCATTGTTCAGGAATCAACCCCTTATGTCCTCATCCCGTCCGGTGTTCCGCTCGCGTTGGCTGCCCTATTTGCTGGTCGCGCCACAACTGGCGATCACCGTCATTTTCTTTATCTGGCCTGCGGGTGAAGCGCTGTGGTACTCACTACAAAGCGTCGATCCGTTTGGGCTTTCCAGCCAGTTTGTCGGGCTGGATAATTTCGTCACGCTGTTTCATGACAGCTACTACCTCGACTCCTTCTGGACGACGATCAAATTCAGCGCGCTGGTGACCTTCAGCGGCCTGCTGGTATCGTTATTTTTCGCCGCGCTGGTGGATTACGTGGTGCGCGGCAGTCGTCTGTATCAGACGCTGATGCTGCTGCCCTATGCCGTGGCGCCTGCGGTGGCCGCCGTATTGTGGATCTTCCTGTTTAATCCTGGCCGCGGGCTTATTACCCATTTCCTTGAGCAGTTTGGCTATGACTGGAACCACGCGCAGAACAGCGGACAGGCGATGTTCCTGGTGGTTTTTGCGTCTGTCTGGAAGCAGATTAGTTACAACTTCCTTTTCTTCTTCGCCGCGCTGCAATCGATCCCGCGCTCGCTGGTTGAAGCCGCCGCGATCGATGGCGCCGGGCCGATCCGTCGCTTTTTCAAACTGGCGCTACCGCTGATCGCGCCGGTGAGTTTCTTCCTGTTGGTGGTCAATCTGGTCTACGCCTTCTTCGATACGTTCCCGGTTATTGATGCCGCGACCGCAGGCGGTCCGGTGCAGGCTACCACGACGCTGATTTATAAGATCTACCGCGAAGGGTTTGCCGGGCTGGATCTCTCTGCGTCCGCCGCGCAGTCGGTGGTGCTGATGTTCCTCGTCATCATTCTGACGGTGGTGCAGTTCCGCTACGTAGAAAGTAAGGTGCGTTACCAATGATTGAAAACCGTCGCGGGCTGACGATATTCAGCCACACCATGCTGATACTGGGGATTACGGTGATTTTGTTCCCGCTGTACGTCGCGTTTGTCGCGGCGACGCTGGACAACAACGCGGTGTTTGAAACGCCGATGACGCTTATCCCCGGTACGCATCTGCTGGAAAACATGAAAAACATCTGGGTCAACGGCGTCGGTGCGAACAGCGCGCCGTTCTGGCTGATGATGCTCAACAGCTTCATCATGGCGTTTGGCATTACGGTGGGGAAAATCGCGGTCTCAATGCTTTCCGCCTTTGCCATCGTCTGGTTTCGTTTTCCGCTGCGTAACCTGTTCTTCTGGATGATTTTTATCACCCTGATGCTGCCGGTTGAAGTGCGCATCTTCCCGACGGTGGAAGTGATCGCCAACCTGAAAATGCTCGACAGTTACGCCGGGCTGACGCTGCCGCTGATGGCCTCGGCAACCGCCACCTTTTTGTTCCGCCAGTTCTTTATGACCCTGCCGGATGAACTGATTGAAGCGGCGCGTATTGACGGTGCCTCGCCGATGCGTTTTTTCCGCGACATCGTGCTGCCGCTGTCGAAAACCAATCTGGCGGCGTTGTTCGTCATCACCTTTATCTACGGCTGGAACCAGTATCTGTGGCCGTTGCTGATTATTACTGACGTCAATCTGGGGACTGCCGTGGCGGGGATCAAAGGCATGATTGCCACCGGCGAAGGCACCACCATGTGGAATCAGGTGATGGCGGCAATGTTGCTGACCCTCATCCCGCCGGTCATTATCGTTTTAGCCATGCAGCGGGCGTTTGTGCGTGGTTTAGTGGACAGTGAGAAGTAGGATACCGCGATGGCAGGTTTAAAATTACAGGCAGTAACCAAAAGCTGGGATGGTAAAACCCAGGTGATTCAACCGCTGACGCTGGACGTGGCGGACGGTGAATTTATTGTGATGGTCGGCCCATCCGGCTGCGGGAAATCAACGCTTCTGCGGATGGTGGCCGGACTGGAGCGTGTCACCAGCGGTGATATCTGGATCGACCGTCAGCGCGTGACCGAAATGGAGCCAAAAGATCGCGGGATCGCGATGGTTTTCCAGAACTATGCGCTCTACCCGCACATGAGCGTGGAAGAGAACATGGCGTGGGGGCTGAAAATCCGGGGGATGGGCAAGGGGCATATTGAGCAGCGAGTGAAAGAGGCGGCGCGTATTCTCGAACTGGACGGCCTGCTCAAACGTCGTCCGCGCGAACTCTCCGGTGGCCAGCGTCAGCGTGTGGCGATGGGGCGCGCCATTGTGCGCGATCCCGCCGTGTTCCTGTTTGATGAGCCGCTGTCGAACCTGGATGCCAAACTGCGCGTGCAGATGCGTCTGGAACTCCAGCATCTGCACCGTCGCCTGAAAACCACCTCGCTGTACGTGACCCACGATCAGGTCGAAGCGATGACGCTCGCCCAGCGCGTGATGGTGATGAACAAAGGCATTGCCGAGCAGATTGGCACGCCGGTGGAGGTTTATGAAAAACCGGCCAGCCGCTTTGTCGCGAGCTTTATTGGCAGTCCGGCGATGAACCTGCTGGAAGGGCGCATCAGCCATGCGGGTACGCACTTCGAACTGGAGAGCGGCATGGCGCTACCGGTGAACTGGTTTTATCGCGGCTATGCCGGGCGTAAAATGACGCTGGGTATCCGCCCGGAACATATTGCGCTAAGCTCCCAGGCGGAAGGCGGCGTGCCGCTGGTGGTGGACACGCTGGAGATGCTGGGCGCGGACAACCTGGCGCACGGTCGCTGGGGCGATCAAAAGCTGGTGGTGCGTCTGGCCCATCAGGAGCGCCCAAAGGCAGGCAGCACGCTGTGGCTGCATCTGCCGGAAAATCATTTGCACCTTTTTGACGGTGAAACAGGACAACGTGTATGAGTAACTGGCCGTATCCCCGCATCGTCGCCCATCGCGGCGGCGGTAAACTGGCACCGGAAAACACGCTGGCGGCGATCGACGTTGGCACGCGCTACGGACATACCATGATCGAGTTCGACGCGAAGCTGTCGAAGGATGGGGAAATTTTCCTGCTGCACGATGACAACCTTGAACGCACCAGCAACGGCTGGGGCGTGGCGGGGGAGCTCAGCTGGCAGGATTTGCTGCGGGTGGATGCCGGCGGCTGGTACAGCGGCGAATTTAAAGGCGAACCGCTCCCACTACTCTCGCAGGTGGCAGAACGCTGTCGCCTGCATGGCCTGATGGCCAATATCGAAATTAAACCGACCACCGGAACCGGGCCACAGACGGGGAAAGTGATAGCCCTCGCCGCGCGTACGCTATGGCAGGGGATGACCGCACCGCTGCTGTCGTCATTTGACATCGATGCGCTGGAAGCGGCGCAGGCCGCCGCGGTGGAGTTACCTCGAGGTTTGTTGCTTGACGAGTGGCGTGATGACTGGCGCGAACTGACCGCTCGCCTGGCCTGCGTGTCGATTCACCTGAATCACACCCTGCTGGATGAAACGCGGGTTAAGCAGCTTAAAACGGCGGGGTTACATATTCTGGTGTATACCGTCAACAAACCCCAGCGCGCGGCGGAACTGCTGCGCTGGGGCGTGGACTGCATCTGTACCGATGCGATTGACGTGATTGGCCCGGACTTTACTGCTGCGGGTTAAGCATATCGCCATTCTGACGCGGCGGTAGCATGTGTTGCTGGCCGCTCCCCTGTCGCGTACTGCCACTCAACATTCCGCCGTTGGTATTCGGTAACGGCTGTTCGCGTACCTGACCCTGCTGGATCCGCTGCTGATTGTTGTTCATTTGCGTTTGCAGGTTTTGCTGCTGGAGTTGCGTCTGCGATTTTAACTGCTGATTTAACATCCCTTTCTGTTGAATCTGCTGTGTTTGCATCTGCGTTTGCATCCGCTGCTGGCTGGGGATCTGATAACCCGGCTGGTTCGGATTGTTCAGGGTGTTAATCGGCTGTGCGAGACAGGCAAATGGCAGTAGCGCTGCCAAAATTAAGCATCGTTTCATCATCTTTCCTCCTCTGAGGTCTCTCTTAAGTTTACCCCTTTCCTGGCGAAACGATGATCATTTCAGAGTTATGCACCAGGCTTAGTGGGGGGCTGACCCCGCATCTTTGGAGAATAACGATGACGAAACCGACGTTTTTACGCCGGGTAGCCCTTGCTGCTCTGCTCTCAGGAAGCTGTTTCAGCGTGCTCGCTGCTCCCCCTCCTCCGCCTCCGGTGTCGTATGGCGTGGAAGAGGATGTGTTCCATCCCGTTCGCGCGAAACAGGGGATGGTGGCCTCGGTGGATGCGATGGCAACAAAGGTGGGGGTGGATATTCTCAAACAGGGCGGTAACGCTGTGGATGCCGCGGTTGCCGTGGGATATGCGCTGGCGGTGACGCATCCGCAGGCCGGGAATCTGGGTGGCGGTGGTTTTATGCTGCTGCGGACCAAAGACGGTAAGACCACGGCGATCGATTTTCGCGAAATGGCACCGGCTAACGCTACACGCGACATGTTCCTTGACGATCAGGGCAATCCGGACAGTAAAAAATCGCTGACCTCCCATCTGGCTTCCGGCACGCCGGGCACAGTGGCTGGGTTCTCACTGGCGCTGGAAAAATATGGCACCCTGCCGCTCAACAAAGTGGTGCGTCCGGCGATCAAGCTGGCTGAAGAGGGCTTTGTGGTTAACGATGCGCTGGCGGACGATCTGAAAACCTACGGCAGTGAAGTGTTGCCGAATCACGAGAACAGCAAAGCTATCTTCTGGAAGGATGGCGAACCGCTGAAAAAGGGCGACAAGCTGGTGCAGAAAAACCTGGCAAAAAGTCTGGAGCTGATTGCGGAAAAGGGGCCGGAGGCTTTCTATAAAGGGGCGATTGCCGACCAGATTGCGCAGGAGATGCAGAAAAACGGCGGGTTGATGACTAAAGAAGATTTGGCGGGCTACCAGGCGGTAGAGCGCACGCCGATCGGCGGCGACTATCGCGGGTATCAGGTCTTCTCAATGCCGCCCCCGTCCTCTGGCGGGATCCACATCGTGCAGATCCTGAATATCCTTGAAAATTTCGACATGAAGAAATACGGCTTTGGCAGTGCGGACGCCATGCAGGTGATGGCGGAAGCGGAGAAACAGGCCTACGCCGATCGTTCGGAATACCTGGGCGACCCGGATTTTGTGAACGTGCCGTGGCAAGCGCTGACCAACAAAGATTACGCCAAATCGATTGCCGAACGGATTGATATCAACAAGGCGAAACCTTCCAGTGAAATTCGCCCTGGTAAGCTTGCGCCTTATGAGAGTAACCAGACGACTCACTTCTCGGTGGTGGATAAAGACGGTAACGCCGTGGCGGTGACGTATACCCTCAACACCACCTTCGGGACCGGCATTGTGGCGGGTAACACCGGCATTCTGATGAATAACGAGATGGATGACTTTTCGGCCAAACCGGGCGTACCTAACGTCTATGGTCTGGTGGGGGGCGATGCCAATGCCGTTGGACCGAAGAAACGTCCGCTGTCGTCGATGTCGCCCACCATCGTGGTGAAAGACGGTAAAACCTGGCTGGTCACCGGCAGCCCTGGCGGGAGTCGTATTATCACGACCGTGCTGCAAATGGTGGTCAATAGCATCGATTTCGGGATGAACGTGGCGCAAGCCACCAATGCGCCGCGTTTCCATCATCAATGGTTGCCGGATGAGTTGCGTGTGGAGAAAGGCTTCAGCCCGGATACCCTTAAACTGCTTGAGCAAAAAGGGCAGAAGGTCGCGCTGAAAGAGGCGATGGGCAGCACGCAAAGCATCATGGTTGGGCCGGACGGCACGTTGTACGGTGCATCTGACCCACGCACCGTGGACGATTTAGCCGCAGGGTATTGATTTTGTTGCCGGGTGGCGGCTTCGCCTTACCCAGCCTACGTTTGTGCAGCTGTAGGCCCGGTAAGCGTAGCGCCACCGGGCAATTTGTCACTTCATCCGCGCCATAAAATATGCATCGACATACTCGCCGTTACGCAGGCCGTACTTTTTGCCGGTGCCTTCAATTTCGAAACCGTATTTTTTATACACCGCCACGGCGGGCGCATTATCGACAAACACCGTTAATTCAATGCGTTCGACGCGCAGCCAGTTGTCGCACATATCGATCATGGTACGCATTAATGCGCTGGCGACCCCGTGGTTTTGCCATTGTGTATCGACACAAATACCAAAATCGGCGACATGACTCCGGCGCGGACGCTAAGCGACGGCAATGCACAGGTGTCCGACGACGCGGTCATCAATACAGGCGACAAGTTGTTTGATGCCGGGCTGTTCGGCGAGTCGTGTCTGCCACATCTCGCTGGAAGGATGAGGAACCTGTAGCGTGTTGTAATACACCTCCGGCTGGGCATGGATCTGACGAATCGCGTCGTAATCTTTGGTCTCAGCGTGGCGTATCACGATCTCACTCATTCCCGCTCTCCTTCATCGTTAATTGTGCCTTTACAGTCGCTGAGATTAAAAATGTCGTCAACCGCATTTTTTTGTAAAAATCACTGGACAACTGCGAATGAGAATGATTATTATTGCTCTGCGTTCAGGAAGACCCTTGCGGAGAAACCTGAAAGCACGACATTGCTCACATTGCTTCCAGTATTATTTTAGCCAGCCGGGTGCTGGCTTTTTTTTTGGTTTTTTTTCAGCCTGGCTTACTTGTCATTTTGTCCCCGGGAAGTGCTCGAGCTCCTCACGTACATTAAGTACGCTCCGGTTGCTGTGCGCAGGCCGTGAATAATCTGCCTGCGCCACTCACGCCCGAGGCGCGAGCAATCCGTTTCCAGGTGCGCCAGCGCGCCCTCAAGGACTTCCCGCATTTAGTCTCCCTCCGCTTTGCGCTATGGTGTAGGTCATCACCTTCTGAAAGGACAGCATCATGACCTTACATTGCGCATTTATTGGGTTCGGCAAGAGCGCGACTCGCTACCATCTTCCGTACGTTCTCAACCGTAAAGACACCTGGCATGTGGCCCATATTTTTCGCCGTCACGCGAAGCCGGAAGAGCAGGCGCCCATCTACTCACACATCCATTTCACCAGCGATCTTGATGAAGTGTTCAACGACCCTGAGGTGAAACTGGTCGTCATCTGTACCCACGCGGACAGCCATTTTGACTACGCGAAACGGGCGCTGGAAGCCGGAAAGAACGTACTGGTTGAGAAGCCATTCACCCCGACGATGGTTGAAGCGAAGGTGCTGTTTGAACTGGCGCAAAACAAAGGGCTGACGGTGACGCCGTATCAGAACCGTCGCTTTGATTCCTGTTTCCTGACCGCCAAAAAAGCGATTGAAAGCGGTAAGCTTGGTGAGATTGTGGAAGTGGAAAGCCACTTCGATTACTACCGTCCGGTTGTGGAAACCCACCCCGGTTTGCCGCAGGATGGCGCGTTCTATGGCCTGGGCGTACACACCCTGGATCAGATAATCTCGTTGTTTGGTCGCCCGGACCATGTGGCCTACGACATCCGCAGCCTGCGCAATAAGGCCAATCCGGATGACACCTTTGAAGCGCAGCTGTTTTACGGCGATGTAAAGGCGATTGTCAAAACCAGCCATCTGGTGAAAATCGACTATCCGAAGTTTATCGTTCACGGCACCAAAGGTTCGTTTATCAAATACGGTATTGATCAGCAGGAAACCAGCCTGAAGGCCAACATCATGCCGGGTGAACCGGGCTTTGCGGCAGATGATTCCGTTGGCGTGCTGGAGTACGTCAACGATGAAGGCGTGACGGTGAAAGAAGAGATCAAACCGGAAACGGGCGACTATGGTCGTGTCTACGACGCGCTGTATGCCACTCTCACCACCGGCGTGCCAAATTACGTCAAGGAATCTGAAGTTCTTACCAATCTTGAAATTCTCGAACGGGCATTTGAACAGGCCTCTCCTGCCACCATCAGCCTTGCCCGATAAGCCGGATTGGCTCCTCCTGAGTTGTTCATAATTTTTGAACAGAGGAGTCAATTTTCACCCTCTATGATTGATGGTGGATTCGGTCCACACTTACTCCATCGAAAACATCTGGGGGTGAACACAATGATCTACTTACGCAAAGCAAACGACCGTGGCCACGCGAATCATGGCTGGCTGGATTCCTGGCATACCTTCTCTTTTGCGGATTACTACGATCCAAACTTTATGGGCTTCTCGGCATTGCGCGTGATTAACGACGACGTGATCGACGCTGGTCAGGGGTTCGGTACTCACCCACATAAAGACATGGAAATCCTGACCTACGTGCTGGAAGGCGCAGTAGAACACCAGGACAGCATGGGCAATAAAGAGCAGGTTCCGGCGGGTGAATTCCAGATTATGAGCGCGGGGACCGGGATCCGTCACTCTGAGTACAACCCGAGCAAAACGGATCGTCTGCGTCTGTATCAGATCTGGATCATTCCGGAAAAAACCGGCATCACGCCGCGTTATGAGCAGCGCCGCTTCGACGCCGCGCAGGGCAAACAGCTGGTGCTGTCGCCGGACGCTCGCGACGGCTCGTTGAAAGTGTACCAGGATATGGAGCTGTACCGCTGGGCGCTGGTGAAAGGCGAGCAGTCAGTACATCAGATTGCCGCTGAACGTCGCGTCTGGATCCAGGTGGTAAAAGGTGAGGTGAGCATTAACGGCACTAAAGCCACTACCAGCGACGGTCTGGCGATTTGGGATGAGCAGGCTCTGTCAATTCATGCTGACAGCGATAGCGAAATCCTGCTGTTTGATCTGCCTCCTGTATAAATAATTACGCAACCTTCCCTTTAAACGGGGAAGGTTGTGCTTTGTCCGTGATAAACTGAGCAAATCTCTCACTTATGATTTCTCAGGACGATGAAGAAGAAAAGACCCGTACTTCAGGATGTAGCCGACCGCGTTGGCGTGACCAAAATGACGGTCAGCCGCTTTTTGCGTAATCCGGAGCAAGTTTCCGTCGCCCTGCGGGGCAAGATCGCTGCTGCACTTGATGAACTGGGTTATATTCCCAATCGCGCACCTGATATCCTCTCCAACGCCACCAGCCGGGCCATTGGCGTTTTACTGCCCTCGTTAACCAACCAGGTTTTTGCCGAAGTTTTACGCGGCATTGAGGCCGTGACGGACGCGCATGGCTATCAAACCATGCTGGCGCACTACGGTTATAAGCCGGAGATGGAACAGGAGCGTCTGGAATCGATGCTCTCGTGGAACATCGATGGTCTGATCCTGACTGAACGTACCCATACGCCGCGCACGTTGAAAATGATCGAAGTGGCAGGAATTCCGGTGGTTGAACTGATGGACAGTCAGTCGCCTTGCCTCGATATCGCTGTCGGTTTTGACAACTTTGAAGCCGCGCGTCAGATGACCG
This sequence comes from Citrobacter sp. T1.2D-1, assembly GCF_950098555.1. Classification (NCBI taxonomy): domain Bacteria; kingdom Pseudomonadati; phylum Pseudomonadota; class Gammaproteobacteria; order Enterobacterales; family Enterobacteriaceae; genus Citrobacter; species Citrobacter sp. T1.2D-1. The sequence continues at coordinate 101,124 of NZ_CATNHH010000012.1, read as the reverse complement.
CCGCGATTATTACACGCGGGCATCGCCACATCGCTTATCTGGGAGCACGTCTCGACGAACGTACTATCATCAAACAGAAGGGTTATGAGCAGGCGATGCTGGATGCGGGTCTGGTACCCTACAGTGTGATGGTGGAGCAGTCTTCTTCTTACTCCTCGGGTATTGAGCTTATCCGTCAGGCGCGTCGTGAGTATCCACAACTGGACGGTATCTTCTGTACCAACGATGACCTGGCGGTGGGCGCAGCTTTTGAATGTCAGCGTTTAGGGCTGAAGATCCCGGACGACATGGCAATTGCGGGTTTCCACGGCCATGATATCGGCCAGGTGATGGAGCCGCGTCTGGCCAGCGTGCTGACGCCGCGCGAGCGTATGGGCAGCATTGGCGCAGAACGTCTGCTGGCGCGCATTCGTGGGGAGAGCGTCACGCCAAAAATGTTAGATTTAGGTTTCACCTTGTCACCGGGTGGATCTATTTAAGCCAACAAGTTTGAAGTAGCTCACACTTATTCACTTCTCGCACGTTTGGATATTGCTTCTGTTTTAGTCAGGCTGGACAATGTTACCGATAACAGTTACCCGTAACAATTCCTGATTCTTGTACTGTGGGGGCACCACTTTGAGCACGACTAACCATGATCACCACATTTACGTTCTGATGGGCGTATCGGGCAGTGGCAAATCCGCTGTCGCCAGCGAAGTAGCGCATCAACTGCATGCCGCGTTTCTTGATGGCGATTTTCTCCATCCGCGTCGCAACATTGAGAAAATGGCGTCTGGTGAACCACTCAATGATGACGACCGTAAGCCGTGGCTGCAGGCGCTGAATGATGCGGCGTTTGCGATGCAGCGTACCAACAAGGTTTCGCTGATCGTCTGTTCCGCGCTGAAAAAACACTACCGTGACCTGCTGCGTGACGGTAACCCGAACCTCTCTTTCATCTACCTGAAAGGCGATTTCGACGTGATCGAAAGCCGTCTGAAGGCGCGTAAAGGCCATTTCTTCAAAACCCAGATGCTGGTGACGCAGTTTGAAACGCTGCAAGAGCCGGGTGCTGACGAAAACGATGTACTGGTGGTGGATATCGATCAGCCACTGGAAGGTGTTGTTGCCAGCACCATTGAGGTCATTAATAAAAGGCAGTAAGTTTTGAGTACATTAACGCTTGTTTTAACGGCAGTAGGCTCTGTTCTGCTGCTGTTGTTTTTAGTGATGAAGGCGCGTATGCACGCCTTCGTTGCTTTGATGGTGGTGTCTATTGGTGCAGGTCTCTTTTCCGGTATGCCGCTCGATAAAATCGCGGCGACAATGGAAAAAGGGATGGGAGGTACGCTGGGTTTCCTGGCGATTGTGGTCGCTCTGGGGGCAATGTTCGGCAAGATTTTGCATGAAACGGGCGCGGTCGATCAGATTGCGGTCAAGATGTTGAAATCCTTCGGCCACAGTCGCGCGCACTATGCGATTGGGCTGGCGGGGCTGATTTGCGCGCTGCCGCTGTTCTTTGAAGTGGCGATTGTACTGTTGATTAGCGTCGCGTTCTCGATGGCGCGTCACACCGGTACGAACCTGGTGAAGCTGGTGATTCCGCTGTTTGCGGGCGTGGCGGCTGCCGCAGCATTTCTGCTGCCAGGGCCGGCACCGATGCTGCTCGCCTCTCAGATGCACGCCGACTTCGGTTGGATGATTCTGATTGGTCTGTGCGCCGCGATTCCTGGGATGATCATCGCCGGGCCGCTGTGGGGCAACTTTATCAGCCGCTACGTTGAGCTGAATATTCCTGACGATATTACCGAACCGCACCTGGGCGAGGGCAAAATGCCGTCCTTCGGCTTTAGCCTGTCGCTGATCCTGCTGCCGCTGGTGCTGGTGGGGCTGAAAACCATCGCCGCACGCTTTGTGCCAGTCGGTTCTACGGCTTATCAGTGGTTTGAATTTGTCGGTCACCCGTTCACCGCAATTCTGGTGGCTTGTCTGGTGGCGATTTACGGCCTGGCGATGCGTCAGGGGATGCCGAAAGATAAGGTGATGGAGATCTGCGGTCACGCGCTGCAACCGGCGGGGATCATCCTGCTGGTGATTGGTGCAGGCGGCGTCTTCAAGCAGGTACTGGTGGATTCCGGCGTGGGCCCGGCATTGGGTGAAGCGCTGACCGGGATGGGCTTACCGATTGCCATTACCTGCTTCGTGCTGGCGGCGGCGGTGCGTATCATTCAGGGCTCCGCGACCGTGGCCTGCTTAACGGCGGTGGGTCTGGTGATGCCGGTGATTGAACAACTGAACTTCTCCGGTGCGCAGATGGCGGCGCTGTCTATCTGCATCGCAGGCGGTTCTATCGTGGTCAGCCACGTGAACGACGCCGGTTTCTGGTTGTTCGGGAAATTCACCGGTGCGACAGAAGCACAAACCCTGAAGACCTGGACGATGATGGAAACCATCCTCGGCACCGTGGGCGCCGTTATTGGGATGATTGCGTTTCAACTATTGAGCTGATGTTTGTCGGGTGGCGCTTGCGCTTACCCGACCTACAAAAACCGCAAATACCAGGCCCGGTAAGCATAAAAGCGACCGGGCTTTTTTACGCTTTTATCCCTTCATCCACATCCGAATACCGTCCAGGAACATCTGGGTCGCCATCATCACCAGAATCAATCCCATCAGGCGCTCCAGCGCGTTCACCCCTTTCTCACCCAGCAGACGCAGAAACAGCGACGACTGCAGCAGGATCGCAAAGGTCCCGCCCCAGGCCAACAGCAGGGCAATCACCAGATGTCCCATCTGATTCGGATACTGATGTGATAACAGCATCAGCGTGGCCAAAATGGTTGGACCGGCCACTAACGGGATCGCCAGCGGGACAATAAAGGGCTCTTCACCTGCCGGAAGTCCGGCACTGTTTCCGGTGGCGCTGGGGAAAATCATCTTGATGGCGATCAGAAACAGGATAATGCCCCCGGATATTGAAACCGTTTCGGCTCGCAAATTAAGAAATGCGAGAATTTTCTCGCCCGCAAAGAGGAAGATCAGCATCAGCAACAGCGCAATGAAAAGCTCGCGCACCATTATCGCCCGACGCCGTTTCGGCTCGGTATGTTTCAGTACGGACATGAAAATGGGCAAGTTACCGAGCGGATCCATAATCAGGATCAATAAAACGGCTGCAGAAATGATTTCATTCATAACTCAAATTCCCTGATAATTGCCCTGGACTTTCTGCTCGCTTAAGCAGCGGGATAAGTCGCATTACTGATGGCATCGCTATCATTGATTAAATTCACTTGCGACTTTGGCTGCTTTTTGTATGGTGAAGGATGAGCCAGTAGGACACTGGTCAGCATACACAGCACACATCTTTGCAGGAAAAAAACGCTATGAAAAATGTTGGTTTTATCGGCTGGCGCGGTATGGTCGGCTCTGTTCTCATGCAACGCATGGTTGAAGAGCGCGACTTCGACGCCATTCGCCCTGTTTTCTTTTCAACTTCCCAGCTTGGGCAGGCAGCGCCGACGTTCGGCGGCACCTCGACCGGCACACTTCAGGACGCTTTCGATCTGGACGCGCTGAAAGCGCTCGATATCATCGTGACCTGTCAGGGCGGCGATTATACCAACGAAATCTATCCAAAGCTTCGTGAAAGCGGATGGCAGGGTTACTGGATTGACGCCGCCTCTTCATTGCGCATGAAAGATGACGCGATCATCATTCTCGACCCGGTAAACCAGGATGTCATTACCAACGGCCTGAACAAAGGGATTAAAACCTTTGTTGGCGGTAACTGTACCGTCAGCCTGATGCTGATGTCGCTGGGTGGCCTGTTTGCTCACGACCTGGTGGACTGGGTGTCGGTTGCGACCTACCAGGCGGCCTCCGGCGGCGGCGCGCGTCATATGCGCGAACTGCTCAACCAGATGGGCCAGCTGCATAGCTATGTGGCTGATGAACTGGCAACCCCTTCTTCCGCCATCCTCGATATCGAACGCAAAGTCACCCAACTGACCCGTAGCGGCGAATTGCCGGTGGATAACTTTGGTGTCCCGCTGGCGGGCAGTCTGATTCCGTGGATCGACAAACAGCTTGATAACGGCCAGAGCCGCGAAGAGTGGAAAGGCCAGGCGGAAACCAACAAGATCCTCGACACCGCGTCAGTCATCCCGGTAGATGGTCTGTGCGTGCGCGTCGGCGCGCTGCGCTGCCACAGTCAGGCGTTCACCATTAAGCTGAAAAAAGATGTTTCCATTCCGACCGTGGAAGAACTGCTGTCGGCTCACAATCCGTGGGCGAAAGTGGTGCCAAACGATCGGGATATCACTATGCGTGAGTTAACCCCAGCGGCCGTTACCGGTACGTTGACCACGCCGGTTGGCCGTCTGCGTAAGCTGAATATGGGACCGGAGTTCCTGTCAGCCTTTACGGTAGGCGACCAACTGCTATGGGGGGCAGCAGAGCCGTTGCGCCGCATGTTACGGCATCTGGCGTAACCGCGTTTGTTTATATTCAAGGGGTGCTGAGTCACCCCTTTTTATGCGTAAAAAAGGAGTAAACGCAGATGTATTATCTTTATGCAGGAGTTAATTAAAGTGTTGGCTATTCTTTAAGGGTGTCCTGATCGCAGTATCAGGGCTTTACCTGAAGGTAGGACGGGGCAGAGAGGATGCACAATTGTGCTGCGCCGTTCAGGTCAAAAAAAAAGTGTCACTGGCTGATGTCGAAAATCAGTTGGAGGAGTGACACCAAAAACAGGATGAAAACCATGTCCGATCGAATCGATAGAGACGTGATTAATGCGCTAATTGCAGGCCATTTTGCGGATCCTTTTTCCGTACTCGGTATGCACCAGACCTCTGCCGGACTTGAAGTCCGCGCACTTTTACCTGACGCCACTGAAGTGTGGGTGATTGAACCTAAAACCGGACGCAAAGTCGGCAAACTGGACTGCCTCGACACACGCGGTTTTTTCAGCGGTGTATTACCTCGCCGTAAAAATCCTTTTCGCTACCAACTCGCTGTTGTCTGGCATGGCCAGCAAAATCTGATTGATGATCCCTACCGTTTTGGCCCCCTGATTCAGGATATGGATGCCTGGCTGCTGTCTGAAGGCACCCATTTGCGTCCGTATGAAACCCTGGGGGCGCACGCGGACACGATGGATGGCGTCACGGGCACCCGTTTCTCCGTCTGGGCGCCGAACGCGCGTCGCGTTTCCGTGGTTGGGCAATTTAACTTCTGGGATGGTCGCCGTCATCCGATGCGTCTGCGCAAAGAAAGTGGCATCTGGGAACTGTTCATCCCCGGCGCGCAGCATGGTCAGCTCTACAAATATGAGATGATTGACGCCAACGGCAACCTGCGGGTTAAGGCCGACCCTTACGCCTTTGAAGCGCAGATGCGTCCGGAAACGGCCTCGCTCATTTGCGGTCTGCCCGAAAAAGTGGAACAAACCGAGGCGCGCAAAAAAGCCAACCAGTTCGACGCGCCAATCTCCATCTATGAAGTGCATCTGGGCTCGTGGCGTCGACATACCGACAATAATTTCTGGCTGAGCTACCGCGAACTCGCCGATCAGCTCATCCCGTATGTGAAATGGATGGGGTTCACCCATATCGAACTGATGCCGGTGAACGAGCATCCGTTTGACGGCAGTTGGGGCTACCAGCCTACCGGTCTTTATGCGCCAACGCGTCGTTTCGGCACGCGCGATGATTTCCGTTATTTCGTGAACGCCGCGCATCAGGCGGGTCTGAACGTGATCCTGGACTGGGTGCCGGGCCACTTCCCGTCAGATGATTTTGCGCTGGCCGAATTTGATGGCACCAAACTGTACGAACATAGCGACCCGCGCGAAGGGTATCACCAGGACTGGAATACGCTTATCTACAACTATGGTCGTCGTGAGGTCAGTAACTATCTGGTGGGTAACGCCCTGTACTGGATTGAACGCTTTGGTATTGACGCCCTGCGCGTGGATGCCGTGGCGTCGATGATCTATCGCGATTACAGTCGCAAAGAGGGCGAGTGGATCCCCAACGAATTTGGCGGCCGCGAAAACCTGGAAGCGATTGAATTTCTGCGCAACACCAACCGCATTCTCGGTGAGCAGGTGCCGGGAGCGGTGAGCATGGCGGAAGAGTCGACGGATTTCGCCGGCGTCTCTCGTCCTCAGGATATGGGCGGCCTGGGCTTCTGGTACAAGTGGAACCTCGGCTGGATGCACGACACCCTCGATTACATGAAGCTGGATCCGATTCATCGTCAGTATCATCAGGATAAGCTGACTTTCGGCATGCTCTACAACTACACCGAAAACTTTGTTCTGCCGTTGTCGCATGATGAAGTGGTACACGGTAAGAAATCGATCCTTGACCGTATGCCGGGCGACGCGTGGCAAAAATTTGCCAACCTGCGCGCCTATTACGGTTGGATGTGGGCCTTCCCGGGCAAGAAACTGCTGTTTATGGGCAACGAATTTGCTCAGGGACGCGAGTGGAACCATGATGCCAGCCTCGACTGGCACCTGCTTGAGGGCGGCGACAACTGGCACCACGGTGTACAGCGGCTGGTACGCGACCTCAACCAGACCTACCGTTACCACAAAGCGTTGCATGAACTCGACTTTGATTCCTACGGCTTTGAATGGCTGGTGGTGGATGATAACGAACGTTCGGTACTGGCGTTTGTCCGCCGCGACAAGGTCGGGAATGAAATTATCGTCGTCAGTAACTTCACGCCGGTGCCGCGTCACGGTTACCGCTTTGGCGTCAATCAGCCGGGTAAATGGCGCGAAATTCTCAATACCGATTCAATGCACTATCACGGCAGCAATGCCGGGAACGGCGGAGCGGTACATACCGATGAGATTTCCAGCCACGGACGCCCGCAATCGCTGAGTCTGACCTTGCCGCCGCTGTCGACAATCTGGCTGGTGCGGGAGGCGGAATGACGCAACTGGTTGCCGGCAACGCCACACCGCATGGCGCAACGTATGACGGACACGGCGTGAATTTCACGCTCTTTTCCGTGCATGCTGAGCGCGTTGAGCTGTGTGTGTTTGACGCGTCAGGCAATGAGCAGCGCTACGACCTGCCAGCGCGCACCGGGGATGTTTGGCACGGTTATCTGGCCGACGCCCGTCCCGGTCTGCGCTATGGCTACCGCGTGCATGGCCCGTGGCAGCCCGCGCAGGGGCACTGGTTTAATCCGGCGAAGCTGCTGATTGATCCCTGCGCGCGTCGCGTAGAGGGCGACCTGAAAGATGACCCGCTGATGCATGCGGGTTATGACCAGCCGGATCATCGCGATAACGCCACCATTGCGCCGAAGTGCGTGGTGACAGCCGATCGCTATGACTGGGAAGACGATGCCCCACCGCGCACGCCGTGGGGCAACACCGTGGTCTATGAAGCGCACGTCAAAGGATTAACCTGTCTGCATCCGCAGATCCCGCCGGAGATTCGCGGTACGTATAAAGCGCTCGGTCATCCGGTGATGACCAACTACCTGAAGCATTTGGGTATTACCGCGCTGGAACTGCTGCCCGTGGCGCATTTCGCCAGTGAACCGCGTTTACAACGGTTGGGGCTGTCGAACTACTGGGGCTACAACCCCGTCGCGCTGTTTGCGCTGCATCCGAGCTATGCCTGCTCGCCAGAGACGGCGCTGGACGAATTCCGCGATGCCGTTAAGGCGCTGCACAACGCGGGTATTGAGGTCATCCTCGACATTGTGCTCAATCACAGTGCTGAGCTGGATCTGGACGGACCGCTCATCTCCCTGCGCGGAATCGACAACCGTAGCTATTATTGGATCAGAGAGGATGGCGATTACCACAACTGGACCGGTTGCGGTAACACGCTCAATCTCAGCCATCCTGGCGTGGTGGAGTATGCCCTTGAATGCCTGCGTTACTGGGTCGAAACCTGCCACGTTGATGGTTTTCGATTTGACCTGGCATCGGTGATGGGGCGCACGCCGGCGTTTCGCCAGGATGCGCCGTTGTTTACCGCCATCAAACAGTGCCCGGTACTGTCCGCCGTTAAGCTTATCGCTGAACCGTGGGATATCGGGGCTGGCGGGTATCAGGTGGGGAATTTCCCCGCGCCGTTCGCTGAGTGGAACGATCATTTTCGCGATGCGTCACGCCGTTTCTGGCTACAGCGCAATCTGTCGCTTGGTGAGTTTGCCGGGCGCTTTGCGGCCTCCAGCGACGTGTTTAAGCGGGATGGGCGCAAACCTTCTGCTTCCGTCAATCTGGTCACCGCGCATGACGGTTTTACGCTCAGAGACTGCGTTTGCTTCAATCAGAAACACAATGAGGCAAACGGAGAGGAAAATCGGGACGGAACCGACAATAACCATAGCAATAATCATGGTAAAGAAGGATTAGGCGGCACTCTGGAGGTCGTCGAACGTCGACGCGACAGCATTCATGCGTTGCTGACGACGCTTTTACTTTCTCAGGGAACGCCAATGTTGCTGGCCGGTGATGAACATGGACACAGTCAGCATGGCAACAACAACGCCTACTGTCAGGACAATGCGTTGACCTGGCTGGACTGGTCACAGGCGAGCGGGGGATTAATCGATTTTACCGCTGCATTGATAAAACTGCGCCAGCAAATCCCGGCGCTGGTGGGAGACCATTGGTGGGAAGAGGGAGATGGCAACGTGCGCTGGCTTAACCGCCACGCACAACCATTGAGTGCGGATGAGTGGCAACACGGGCCAATGCAGATGCAAATCCTGCTGTCGGACCGTTTTCTTATTGCTATCAATGCCGCGCTTGATACCGCTGAAATTGTTTTACCTGAAGGGGAATGGCGTGCTGTTCCCCCCTTTGCCGGAGTGGATAATCCGGTAATTACGGCTGTCTGGCCGGGACCTGCGCACGGACTGTGTGTGTTCCAGAGATGATCAAAAAGGAGTTAGTCATGGTGAGTTTAGAGAAGAATGACCGTTTAATGTTGGCGCGCCAGTTGCCGTTGAAATCTGTTGCCCTGATTCTGGCTGGAGGACGTGGCACCCGTCTGAAAGATTTAACCAACAAGCGCGCAAAACCGGCCGTTCACTTTGGTGGTAAGTTTCGTATTATCGATTTTGCGTTATCCAACTGTATTAACTCCGGGATCCGCCGTATTGGCGTCATCACGCAATATCAGTCTCATACTCTGGTACAGCATATTCAGCGTGGTTGGTCGTTCTTCAGCGAGGAGATGAATGAATTCGTCGATTTGCTGCCTGCCCAGCAGAGAATGCAGGGCGAAAACTGGTATCGCGGCACGGCAGATGCGGTGACGCAAAACCTCGATATCATCCGTCGTTATAAGGCGGAATATGTGGTGATCCTGGCGGGTGACCATATCTATAAGCAAGACTATTCGCGCATGCTGATCGACCACGTAGAGAAAGGCGCGCGCTGCACCGTGGCCTGTATGCCGGTGCCGATCGAAGAGGCCAGCGCGTTCGGCGTAATGGCGGTCGATGAAAACGAGAAGATCATTGAATTCGTGGAGAAACCGGCCAACCCACCCGCAATGCCAGGCGATGCCACGAAATCCCTCGCCAGTATGGGGATCTACATTTTTGATGCCGATTACCTCTATGAGTTGCTGGAAAAGGATGACGGCGACGACGGCTCCAGCCATGACTTCGGCAAAGATATCATTCCGACCATCACCAAAGCTGGCATGGCTTATGCACATCCCTTCCCATTGTCCTGCGTCCAGTCGGATCCTGAGTCCGAGCCGTACTGGCGTGATGTCGGAACGCTGGAAGCGTACTGGAAAGCGAACCTCGATCTGGCATCCGTGACCCCAGAACTGGATATGTACGATCAGAACTGGCCGATTCGCACCCACATGGAATCGCTTCCGCCGGCAAAATTTGTGCAGGACCGCTCGGGCAGCCACGGCATGACGCTGAACTCGCTGGTTTCTGGCGGCTGTATTATTTCCGGTTCAGTGGTCGTGCAGTCCGTTCTGTTCCCGCGCGTGCGGGTGAATTCATTCTGTAATATTGATTCGGCAGTGTTGTTACCTGAAGTCTGGGTCGGCCGCTCATGTCGCCTGCGTCGCTGTATTATCGATCGCGCCTGCGTTATCCCTGAAGGCATGGTGATTGGTGAAAATGCGGAAGAAGATGCCCGTCGCTTCTATCGTTCCGAGGAAGGCATTGTGCTGGTGACGCGCGAAATGCTGCGCAAACTGCAGGTCAAACAGGAGTGAGAATGCAGGTTTTACATGTATGTTCGGAAATGTTTCCCCTGTTGAAGACAGGGGGTCTGGCAGATGTGATTGGCGCGTTGCCGGCAGCGCAAATCGCGGATGGTGTGGATGCCCGCGTTCTGCTGCCCGCGTTCCCCGACATTCGTCGGGGCATCACGGATGCGCAAGTGGTCAGTCGCCGCGACACCTTCGCGGGCAGGATTAGCCTGCTGTTTGGTCATTACAACGGTGTGGGCATTTACCTGATTGATGCCCCGCATCTCTACGATCGTCCGGGGAGTCCGTATCACGATACGAACCTGTTTGCCTACTCCGATAACGTGCTGCGTTTTGCACTGTTGGGATGGGTTGGATGTGAAATGGCCTGTGGGCTTGATCCATTCTGGCGCCCGGATGTGGTGCACGCGCACGACTGGCATGCCGGCCTGGCGCCTGCGTATCTGGCCGCGCGTGGACGTCCGGCGAAATCGGTATTTACCGTGCACAACCTGGCGTATCAGGGCATGTTTTATGCACAGCATATGAATGACATCCAACTGCCATGGTCGTTCTTTAACATGCATGGTCTGGAGTTTAACGGTCAGATTTCATTCCTGAAGGCCGGCCTGTACTACGCCGACCATATTACGGCGGTCAGCCCAACCTACGCGCGGGAGATCACCGAGCCGCAGTTTGCCTACGGTATGGAAGGACTGCTGCAGCAGCGCCATCGTGAAGGGCGTCTTTCCGGCGTTCTGAACGGGGTTGACGAGAAAATCTGGAGTCCGGAGACGGATCTCTTGCTGGCGTCACGCTATACGCGTGATTCACTGGAAGAGAAGGCGGAAAACAAACGCCAGTTGCAGATAGCGATGGGACTGAAGGTGAATGACAAGGTTCCGTTGTTTGCCGTCGTCAGCCGCCTGACCAGCCAGAAGGGGCTGGATCTGGTGTTGGAGGCGCTGCCGGGACTTCTGGAGCAGGGCGGACAACTGGCGCTGCTGGGGGCGGGCGATCCGGTGCTGCAGGAAGGTTTCCTTGCTGCCGCCGCGGAATATCCTGGTCAGGTTGGCGTACAGATTGGCTATCACGAAGCGTTTTCGCACCGCATTATGGGCGGCGCGGACGTTATTCTGGTGCCGAGTCGCTTTGAGCCGTGCGGCTTAACGCAACTCTACGGACTGAAGTACGGCACGCTGCCGCTGGTACGGCGCACCGGTGGACTGGCTGACACGGTGTCCGACAGTTCGCTGGAAAACCTTGCCGATGGCATCGCCAGCGGGTTTGTGTTTGAGGACAGCAACGCCTGGTCTCTGCTGCGGGCCATCCGCCGCGCATTCGTGCTGTGGTCTCGACCTTCGCTCTGGCGGTTTGTGCAACGGCAAGCGATGGCGATGGATTTTAGCTGGCAAGTCGCGGCGAAGTCATACCGCGAGCTTTACTATCGCTTGAAATAGATATTCAGGAATCATCATTATGAATGCTCCATTTACCTATGCATCGCCGACTCTGAGCGTAGAAGCGCTTAAGCACTCTATTGCTTACAAGCTGATGTTCACGATTGGTAAAGACCCGGTTATTGCCAATAAACATGAATGGCTGAACGCGACGCTGTTTGCGGTGCGCGATCGTCTTGTGGAGCGCTGGCTGCGTTCTAACCGTGCCCAACTGTCACAGGAAACGCGCCAGGTTTATTACCTGTCGATGGAGTTCCTGATTGGGCGTACCCTTTCCAATGCGCTGTTATCCTTAGGGATTTATGACGATGTCCAGGGCGCACTGGAAGCGATGGGGTTAGATCTTGAAGAGCTCATCGATGAAGAAAACGATCCGGGTCTCGGTAACGGTGGCCTCGGGCGACTGGCGGCCTGTTTCCTCGATTCGCTGGCAACCTTAGGGCTGCCGGGGCGCGGCTACGGCATCCGCTACGACTACGGGATGTTCAAGCAGAACATTGTCGATGGACGACAGAAAGAGTCTCCCGATTACTGGCTGGAATATGGCAACCCGTGGGAATTTAAACGCCATAACACGCGGTACAAAGTCCGCTTTGGCGGGCGTATTCAGCAGGAAGGCAAGAAAACGCGCTGGCTTGAAACCGAAGAGATCCTCGCGGTTGCGTACGATCAGATTATCCCCGGTTATGATACCGACGCTACCAACACGTTGCGTCTGTGGAATGCGCAGGCCAGTAGCGAAATCAACCTCGGTAAATTCAACCAGGGGGATTACTTCGCCGCAGTGGAAGATAAAAACCACTCTGAGAACGTGTCGCGCGTACTGTATCCGGATGACTCCACCTACTCCGGGCGCGAACTGCGTCTGCGTCAGGAGTATTTCCTGGTCTCCTCTACGATACAGGATATCCTGAGCCGTCACTATCAGCTGCACAAAACCTACGACAACCTCGCGGATAAGATTGCCATTCACCTGAATGATACACACCCGGTGCTGTCAATTCCGGAACTGATGCGACTGTTGATCGATGAGCATCAGTTCACCTGGGACGACGCGTTTGAAGTGTGCTGTCAGGTCTTTTCCTACACCAACCACACGCTGATGAGCGAAGCGCTGGAAACCTGGCCGGTGGATATGCTGGGTAAAATACTGCCGCGCCACCTGCAGATCATCTTTGAAATTAACGACTACTTCCTGAAAACGTTGCAGGAGCAGTATCCGAACGATACTGGTCTGCTGGGACGGGCGTCGATTATTGACGAGTCCAACGGTCGTCGCGTGCGTATGGCGTGGCTGGCGGTCGTGGTGAGTCATAAGGTGAACGGTGTTTCCGAATTGCACTCTAACCTGATGGTTCAGTCGCTGTTCGCGGATTTTGCGACCATCTTCCCGACCCGTTTCTGCAACGTGACGAATGGTGTGACGCCGCGCCGCTGGCTGGCGCTGGCGAACCCGCCGCTTTCCGGGGTTCTGGACGAGAACATTGGCCGTACATGGCGTACCGATCTGAGCCAACTGCATGAACTCGAACAGCACTGCGATTTCCCGCTGGTCAATCATGCGGTACGTCAGGCGAAGCTGGAAAACAAAAAGCGGCTGGCAAACTATATTGCGCAGCAACTCAACGTGGTGGTGAATCCGAAATCGCTGTTTGATGTCCAGATCAAGCGCATTCATGAGTACAAGCGTCAGTTAATGAATGTGCTGCACGTGATTACGCGCTACAACCGCATTAAGGCCAATCCTGATGCGCAGTGGGTGCCGCGGGTGAATATTTTTGCCGGTAAGGCCGCATCGGCCTATTACATGGCGAAGCACATCATTCACCTGATTAATGACGTTGCGAAGGTCATCAATAACGATCCGCAGATTGGCGATAAGCTGAAGATCGTGTTTATCCCCAACTACAGCGTGAGCCTGGCGCAGTTGATCATTCCGGCGGCGGATTTGTCCGAGCAGATTTCACTGGCGGGGACGGAAGCCTCCGGCACCAGCAACATGAAGTTTGCGCTGAACGGTGCATTGACTATCGGTACGCTGGACGGGGCGAACGTGGAGATGCTGGAACACGTTGGCGAAGAGAACATCTTTATCTTTGGTAACACGGCGGAAGAGGTCGAAGAACTGCGCAGGCAGGGCTATAAGCCGCGTGAGTATTACGAAAAAGATGAGGAACTGCATCAGGTGCTGACGCAAATCGGCAGCGGCATGTTCAGTCCACAAGAGCCTGGACGCTATCGTGATTTGGTGGACTCGCTGATCAACTTTGGTGACCACTATCAGGTGCTGGCGGACTACCGCAGCTATGTTGATTGTCAGGACAAGGTGGACGAGTTGTATGGTCGCCCGGAAGAGTGGACCGCCAAAGCGATGCTCAATATCGCCAACATGGGCTATTTCTCCTCTGACAGGACCATCAAGGAGTATGCTGACACCATCTGGCATATTGATCCGGTGCGGTTGTAAGTTGTCACGTTAACAAAAGGAGCCCCCGGGCTCCTTTTTTGTGCGCGGTGATGGCGCATTGATATGGAATAATAACCGTCTGCTGGTGTATAGTGTCCGAGGAATTAATTATAATTAATTGATAAATTTATGAAAAAAATCACAACATCGATTCCCGCCCTCGACAAAATTATGCGCGTCTTCGCTTATCTGATGGAATGTGATGGCGCAACGTTCACGCAGATTCATCAGAATTCAGGGATCGCAAAAAGTAGCACCTCCTCTTTACTGACGGGCATGGTTGCGCATGGCTTATTGCGTCAGGAAAAAGACAAATACTATTTGGGGTTACGTCTCTACGAATTAGGGAATAAAGCCGCACAACAGTACGATATTAAAAAAATAGCGTTGCCGGTGCTGGAAGAAATTCGCGATGCGACAGGCTTAACCTGTCATCTTGGCGTGCTCGAGGGCGACTCCCCCATTTATCTTCTCAAGCTCGAAAGCCCACAGGCGATTGTGATACGCAGTTGGGAAGGTAAGCGCCTTTCGCTGCATAGTTCCGGTCTGGGGAAAGTGCTGATTGCCTGGCTTAATTCGGAGGACCTGGATGAACTGCTGCCGCCCGATCAGGTTCTGACGCGCTATACCGAAACGACGATTACCGATGTGAATATCCTGAAGCAGGAATTAGCCGGGATCCGTCAGCGTGGCTGGGGCTATGATAACGAAGAAGATTCTTTGGGCGTGCGTTGCATCGCTGTACCCATATTTAATGCCGAAGGAAAGGTAGTGGCGGCATTGAGCGTATCCGGTGTGGCGTTCCAGATCCCGGATGAAAAACGAGAAGCGCTTGCCACACAAATGATGGATGCCAGTCGTCGCCTGTCGTCGATGCTGCGCTAGTCTTTTCGCCGGGATGGGGAAAGAAAAGGCGGGCGTTAAGCCCGCTGATCAGGGTTACAATCCGGCGCGCTGTAAAACCTTTTTCAGACTGGCGATGTGGGCCTCATTTGCCGGCTGCACCGGCGGCATGACCTCTACCGGGATATCAATGCCGCTGAGCTGAATGGCTTTTTTGATAATCCCGAAGAAAGGGGTATCCAGACTGTAAATGGTTGATAACGCGGAGAGTCTGCGTTGCAGGTGGAACAGGGTCTCATACTCTTTTTCGCACCAGGCGCGATAAATTCCGCAGGTTAATTGTGGAGCAAAGTTAGCCGTCGCCGGGATCCCGCCATTTCCCCCCATAATCAACGTGTCCATCATATATTCATCGTAACCAGAGAAAATAACAAAGTCAGGGCGAACCGGTCGTACGGTATTGATGATTTCGCGAATATGACTAATGTTATCCACCGTATCTTTTATGCCAATGATATTGGGAATGTCATGCGCCAGTCGGGTAATTAAATCAATACTGAGATCCTGGCCGGTGAGCGCCGGAAAGTTATAGAGAATAACCGGCGTTTTGATGCTTTCTGCAACGGTTTTGAAATGATGATAAATATAATCATCGGTCAGCCTGGCATAATAAGGATTAAGGACCAGGACGGCATCCACTTCCAGACGATCGGCATGCAGACCGTAATCAATAACGTCTTGCGTGCAGGTACTGCTGATCCCTAACAGCACGGGAATTCGATGATTGATATGTTTAACACAAAACTCGGCGGCTTCCAGACGCTGCTCTTTTGTCATGTGGCAGAACTCACCGCCGCTGCCAAGCAATAACACGCCGTTCACCTGGTTTGCAATAAGGTGGTCGAGTAAGGTTGCCATCCCTTTTTTATCTAGCTCTCCCTGCGCATTAACAATGGTGGGAACTGGCGGAAAGACACCGTTGAATTTTTCTGTTTGCATAATGAGTTTATCCTTAAAAGCAGGTGGGCTGGCAATCATGCCGCCCACCAGGGACGTTATTTAATCCAGGCTCCCGCCATTAATGAGGTTGCGTTGGTCGTAAATTGCTTAAAGACGCCGCGTCGGTTTGAATAATCCGGTTTCGTCCAGTTTTCCCGACGGCGTTCAAGACAGTGCTGAATTTCTTCTTCCGTTTTGTACTCTCCGTGAATGCCAACAATGTTGAGCTTGCGTCCTTTGACGTCCATTTCGATGAGGTCACCGTCTTCGACAAGTGCAATAGGACCGCCATCGGCCGCTTCCGGAGAAACATGGCCGACGCAAGGACCGCTGGTTGCGCCGGAGAAACGACCATCGGTAATCAGGGCGACTTTGCCATCAAGACGTTTGTCATAAACAATCGCGTCTGTGGTCATGAGCATTTCCGGTGCTCCCGAACCTTTAGCCCCTTCATAACGAATAAAAATGACATCACCTGGTTCGATGTGGTTATGAATAATGGCTTGCTGGGCATCCTCTTCCGAATTGAAGACGCGTGCAGGGCCGATATGGTGGTGCATATCTGGCGCACAGGCGGCGTATTTGATAACCGCGCCTTCCGGCGCGATATTGCCTTTTAGCACGGCAATCGACCCTTTCTTGGTCGCGTTTTCCGGTTTACGGATCACCTCTTCCGGGCTGACCCGATAATTACTCAGATAGCCGTGGTTGCGGGTAAAGAAACCGGACTGATGGAGCATCTCCAGGTTTTCACCCAGCGTCCGGCCTGTCACCGTCAGGACATCCAGATCCAGATAGTCGCGTAGATACCATTGCACCATCGGCACGCCGCCCGCGAACCACATCATTTCTGTGACGTACTGGCCGCTGGGTTGAATATTGGTGAGGTAAGGGATCTCATTGTTTATCTGGTCAAACAGTTCAGGTTTCAGCTCCCAACCCAGTTCATGGGCGATTGCCGGGAGATGGATCATGGCGTTGGTACTCCCGCCGATGGCGGCATGGACCTTAATGGCGTTTTCAAAGGCGGCAGGGGTGAGAATCTTATGCGTCGTGATATTTTTCTCTGCCAGGTATAACGCCTGATGACCGGCGCTCCGTGCGATGCGACGAATTTCCGCCAGCGTGGAGGGCAGTAACGCGCTTCCCGGTAAGGCAAGGCCCAGCGCTTCAGACATGCACTGCATCGTGCTGGCGGTGCCCATAAACTGGCAGGCGCCTGCCGTTGGGCAACCGCACTGCTGCATGGCCTCTACCTGCTGAATGCCTATCTCGCCTTTCTTGAGTTTGGCGGTAATACCACCGAGATCGGACGTACTCATATTCGGCGCCGGACGCATTGAGCCGCCGGGAATATGCAGCATCGGTAGATTCAGGCGCGCCGCGGCGATCAAATGCGCCGGGATCGATTTATCACAGCTAGAAATCAGGATACCGGCATCGTAAGGCACGACGGAGGCATGAATTTCGACCATGTTCGCGATAGCCTCGCGGGAGGCTAAAATATAGTTCATCCCATCATGGCCCTGGCCCCAGCCATCACAAATATCGGTCACGTGATGACGAACGGCACGACCGCCGCTTTCGTGAATGCCTAAAACGGCTTCATCGCCCAGATGATTTAGATGAAAGCTACCGGGATGACTTTCGCCATAGCAGTCATCCACCAGAACCTGCAGTTTATTGACATCTTCTTTGGTGTAATTCATCCCCAGACGCAGGGCGTCCAGTTGTGACCACAGGTCACGGGCGTGTTGGCATTTCTGACTCATTTGGCGATTCCTTCTTGTTTGAGCGACGTCTCAGGCGCCGATGCATGATGAGGACTGCTACTGCCTGCTGGACGGGCGGTAACCGACGGTAGGCTGAACAGCAGCGCGACAGCGATGAGGAGTGCGGCTACCAGCACCGTCATCCCCGCCGTTTGGGAGAACGTGACGGTTAACAAGCCCACCAGATAAGGGCCAATAAAGCCGCCGATGTTGCCTAATGCGTTGATGGTGCCGCGTACGCCGCCCAGCACGTTGGGGGCGAAGAGTAATGGCGGCAATGTCCAGAACGGTCCCGCATAGGCCTGCAGGAAGAAGCCGCAGATGACCATCATGCCGTACGCCAGCCAGACGTTATCTTTCAATAGCAGGGAGAGCGCGAGGCAGGCGGCAAAGCCCAGCAATGGGATTGCCGTGTAGAGGCGGCGATTCATGGTTTTGTCACACCATTTGGCAATGTAGTACTGGCCGACGATGCACAAAATGTACGGTGCCGCAGTCAGTAAGCCGACGATAGTCATTCCGCTGCCGGTCAGGTGTTTAATCAGGTTTGGCATCCAGAGGGCGAAGCCGTAGAAACCAACCTGCACGAAGAAATAGATGCCGATCAGCTTCCATAAGTTAATGCTGCTCAGGACATTGCGGATACTGCTTGCCTCGCCCCCGATCGTCAGCGCGCGATCGGCCTGCAATTTCTGTTCGATCCAGGCGCGCTCTTTAGGATCCAGCCATTTGGCCTGATGAGGATGGTCAGAGACCAACGGCAGCCAGACGAACAGCAGACCGAGTGAGAGTAACCCCTCGATGACGAACATTTCTCGCCAGCCATAGGTTTCGATAAGCCAACCAGAAAGCGGTCCGGTGATGATCGACGCCACGGCAAGGTTCATCTGGAAATAGGCAATCGCCCTTGCGCGCTCTTCATTGGGGAACCAGTGACCAATCAACGCCAGGATAGCGGGATAGACCGCACCCTCAGCGACGCCAAGGATAAAGCGGATAATCAGCAACTGGGTAGGGGTCTGGACGAAGCCGGTCAGCAGCGCGAAGCCGCCCCATGCGACGATAGTCCAGGCGATCAATTTCTTGGCGCTTAATCGTTCCGCGATTTGACCGCCGGGGATTTGCAAAAAGATATAACCAATAAAGAAAATGCCAGCGACCAGACCGGCAAACGAAGCGGTCATTCCCAGGTCTTCTTCCATTCCCCCCGCAATCCCAATCGCGATGTTCGTCCTGTCCATGTAAGCCACGATATAAACGAGGATGGTGGCTGGAATGATGTGTAGCCAGCGTCCTCGCGTAGTCGGTTTATCGAGTTCAATGCTCATTAGCGCATCCCTTAATAGTAGAGGTAATTTGTTCTGTATATAGA
Organism: Citrobacter sp. T1.2D-1; assembly: GCF_950098555.1. Lineage (NCBI taxonomy): Bacteria > Pseudomonadati > Pseudomonadota > Gammaproteobacteria > Enterobacterales > Enterobacteriaceae > Citrobacter > Citrobacter sp. T1.2D-1. Next base: position 82,021 of record NZ_CATNHH010000012.1, on the reverse strand, counting down.
ACTATTGTTCTGTATACAAATACTATGAGGGATAAATTTTGAGCGTCAATTCCATATTGTCAGCAAGGTTATGTTTTGTGATTTGCTTCATATCCTGTTGCAAAAACCGCAGAAACGCGTTCCCTTGCTAAAAACAGGCCAGTTTTCCGGGGAAGCATCAAAACTGTGTCACTCTTCACAGGATGAAGCTTTCTACTGATTTGTAGGTTGTGTGCGCCAGAGAACTTGCAATAAATTCCATATAAAGAATCAACGTTCCGTATATTGAACTTTAATGGTAAGGAGAATTTGAATGGTCACAACGGCAATATTTCCGTCTCGCTATGTTCAGGGAAAGGGCGCATTGACAACGCATCTGCCTCAGGAGCTTGCCTCTTTAGGGCATAAAGCGCTTATTTTACAAGACCCTGTGGTTTACGAGAGATATCAGGATACGCTCGCGTCGGCACTTCACGGCGTGGTTGATTTTGAAATTGAGGTTTTCAATAGCGAATGCAGCGATGAAGAGATCGCCAGAATTTCTGCGCGTGCGCAGCAAGTCGGGGCAGATGTTATTGTGGGTATGGGCGGGGGTAAAACATTAGACACCGCCAAAGCGACAGGGGCAAGTTTGCGTCTTCCTATTGCCGTCGTTCCCACGCTTGCCTCAACGGATGCCCCCTGCAGCTCATTAGTCGTCATCTATACACAGGAAGGTCAATTCAAACGCTATCTGATGATCCCCCGTAATCCCACGTTGGTGTTGGTGGACAGCGCCATTATCGCCGCCGCGCCGGTGCGTTTCTTAATCTCCGGAATGGGGGATGCGTTGGCGACCTGGTTTGAAGCCGAGGATTGTCGGATAAAAGGGGCCGGGAATATGACAACCCGTCCAGGCCCCATGACGGCTTTTGAGCTGGCCCGCTTCTGTTACAACACGCTGATGCGCTATGGTCGTTCGGCAAAGCTGGCCTGTGAGCAGCACCAGGTTACGCCAGCGCTGGAACATGTGATTGAAGCCAATACGCTGTTATCCGGGCTCGGTTTTGAAAGTGGAGGACTGGCGGCAGCGCATGCTATTCATAATGGTTTAACCGTACTTCCCGCAACACATCAGTACTGGCACGGTGAAAAAGTGGCCTTTGGTACGCTGGCAATGCTGGTGTTAACCGACAGGGCTCCTGAACTTGTCGAAGAGGTCTATCAGTTCTGTGAGGACGTGGGGCTACCGATAACGCTGGCAGATATTGGTCTGGCTGACGTCAACGATAAAGAGCTACTGGCAGTGGCACAGGCAGCCTGTCAGGTGGGAGAAACGATGCATAATGAACCCTGCGAAATTACGCCTGAAGCGGTACTTGCTGCATTACGAACGGCAGATGCGCTTGGACAAGCGCGGAAGCGGAAAATGAAGTCACTCTGAAAGTAATAAAACGCCCGGTAGCGCGTGTCTATCGGGCGTAATGTCATTTAAGACGCCAGTGAAAGCTGATGTTTCTCGACGTACTCCGCCAGCCACTGGGTCATGCGGGACTGCTGTTCGGCGTTGAGCCACATGCCTTCTTTCGTACGGCGCCACAGCGCATCATCCGCGCGGCGAACCCATTCGTGGTCCACCAGATATTTCAGTTCTGCTTCGTAGAATTCATGACCGAAGTCTTCGCCCAGGTCTGCGACCGTTGTCGCTTCACCGAGGATCCACTCCGTGTTGCTGCCGTAGGTACGCGAGTAGTGGCGCGCCAGTGATTCCGTCAGGAACGGATAGCGACGGCGCAGTTTTGCCGCGTAGTCTTCGCGATCGCCACCGATTTCACCGCCTGGCAGCACGCAGTCTTTGGTCCATGCCGGGCCAATGCCCTGATAGTACGACGACAGTTTCTCCATCGCGTGCTCGGCGAGCTTACGGTAGGTGGTCAGCTTACCGCCGAAGACGGAAAGCAGCGGCGCTTTGCCGTTTTCATCATGAATATCCAGCGTGTAGTCACGGGTGATGGCCTGCGGCGAATCCGACTCGTCGTCGCACAGCGGACGCACGCCGGAATAGGTCCAGACGATATCGTCGCGACCGAGCGGTTTCTTAAAGTGCGCGTTGTACACTTTGAGCAGGTAATTGATTTCACTTTCGTCAATTTTCACCGCTTTCGGGTCGCCTTTGTACTCGACGTCGGTGGTGCCGATGATCGAGAATTCATCCATCCACGGAATGACAAACACAATGCGCTTATCTTCGTTTTGCAGGATATAAGCCTGTTTCTGGGTGTGGACGCGCGGCACCACAATGTGGCTGCCTTTGATCAGGCGAATACCGTACGGTGAAGGCAGATGCATGCCTTCGTCGAAAAATTCTTTCACCCACGGACCGGTGGCATTGACCAGTCCCCGTGCCTGCCAGGTGAATTTCTTACCGGTATCGATATCTTCGGCTTCGACTACCCACAGACCGTTTTCGCGACGTGCAGAGGTTGCCCGAGTGCGGGTTAACACTTCCCCACCTTTACGCACCACCATCTGAGCATTGGCCAGTACCAGACGCGCATCGTCTACCCAGCAGTCAGAATATTCGAAACCGCGCACGATCTCGGGTTTCAGTACGGACTCTGCGCCAAAACGCAAACCGGAAGAACCCGGCAAACTGGTGCGTTTGCCCAGATGATCGTACATAAACAGACCAATGCGAATCATCCATGCCGGACGCAGGTGCGGACGATGCGGCAGACGAAAGCGCATCGGGAAGGCGATGTGCGGTGCCATTTTCAGCAGCACTTCGCGCTCAGCCAGCGCTTCGCTCACCAGCCGAAATTCGTAGTGTTCCAGGTAGCGCAGGCCACCGTGGATGAGTTTAGAACTGGCAGAGGAGGTTGCGCACGCAAGATCCTGCGCTTCCAGCATCAGCACGGATAAACCGCGTCCAGCGGCATCTGCCGCGATACCGGCACCGTTGATGCCTCCCCCTATCACAATCAGATCTTTGGTTTCCATGCTGCCCTCGTGCACTTTCGTTATAGCTCATAAATGTTCGTTATCGAGCATAATAGCAAAGAAACGCGCCATTGGTAACATCGAATAAACAATTTACAGTGATACATATAACATTATGGCGTTTCACTCCCGTGGGGACGTAAACTAGGGGGCAACATGCCGAAAACGTCTCACCTGCACTATAAAGAAGAGAATGTATGGAACAGTTTGAATGTATTAATGTTGAAGAAGCGCACCAGAAGCTGCATCGGGGCGCGGCGGTACTGGTGGATATCCGCGATCCGCAAAGTTTTGCAATGGGTCATACTCCCCAGGCATTTCATCTGACGAACGACACGCTGGGTTCATTTATGCGCGATCATGACTTCGATACGGTGGTCATGGTCATGTGCTACCACGGCAACAGCAGCAAAGGCGCGGCGCAATATTTGCTCCAGCAGGGCTATGACGCGGTCTACAGCATAGATGGCGGATTTGACGCCTGGCATCGTCATTTTCCCGCAGAGGTGGCATACGGCTCGTAAGCCTTTATACTGTCCTCTTTTGTACGGATTAAGCGACAGCAACAATGTTGATGATTACCTCTTTTGCTAACCCCCGCGTGGCGCAGGCCTTTGTTGATTACATGGCGACGCAGGGCGTTATCCTGACCATTCAACAACATCATCAAAGCGATGTCTGGCTGGCGGATGAAACGCAGGCCGAACGTGTGCATGCGGAGCTGGCGCGTTTTCTGGAGAATCCCGGCGATCCGCGTTATCTCGCGGCCAGCTGGCAGTCCGGTCATACCGGCAGTGGACTTCATTACCGCCGTTTCCCGTTTTTAGCCACACTGCGTGAGCGGGCTGGTCCGGTCACCTGGCTGATAATGGCAGCCTGCATTCTGGTGTTTATCGTCATGAACATCGTTGGCGATCAAACCGTGATGATGTGGCTGGCCTGGCCGTTCGACCCGTCATTACAGTTTGATGTCTGGCGCTACTTCACGCACGCCTTCATGCACTTTTCACTGATGCACATTCTCTTCAACCTGCTGTGGTGGTGGTATCTTGGCGGTGCGGTTGAAAAACGTTTAGGCAGCGGCAAACTGATTGTGATTACGGTCATCAGCGCCCTGCTGAGCGGATATGTACAGCACAAGTTTAGCGGCCCGTGGTTCGGCGGGCTTTCCGGTGTCGTCTACGCGCTGATGGGCTACGTCTGGCTGCGCGGTGAGCGCGATCCGCAAAGCGGGATCTATCTGCAACGCGGGTTGATTATTTTCGCGCTGATTTGGATCGTCGCCGGATGGTTTGATTTGTTTGGGATGTCGATGGCCAATGGCGCACATATCGCCGGGCTGGCAGTTGGGTTGGCAATGGCGTTCGCGGATACTTTAAATGCGCGAAAACGAACATAGTTCCAGGGAATAACAATGAAACAAACACAACGACATGATGCAATCATTGAGCTGGTAAAAAAACAGGGATACGTCAGTACGGAAGAGTTGGTGGAGCATTTCTCCGTCAGCCCACAAACCATTCGCCGGGATCTCAACGACCTGGCCGATCAAAACATGATTCTGCGCCACCACGGCGGCGCGGCGCTGCCGTCCAGTTCAGTCAACACGCCGTGGCACGATCGTAAAGCTACGCAGACGGCGGAAAAAGAACGCATTGCGCGCAAAGTCGCCACGCAGATCCCCAACGGTTCAACGCTGTTTATTGATATCGGGACAACGCCAGAGGCCGTGGCGCACGCGCTGCTCAACCACAGTAATTTGCGTATCGTGACCAACAACCTCAACGTCGCGAACACGCTGATGGTAAAAGAGGACTTTCGCATTATTCTCGCGGGCGGCGAGCTTCGCAGCCGTGACGGCGGCATTATTGGCGAAGCGACGCTCGACTTTATTTCCCAGTTCCGCCTGGATTTTGGCATTCTGGGGATAAGCGGCATCGACAGCGACGGCTCGCTGCTGGAGTTCGACTATCATGAGGTGCGCACCAAGCGTGCGATTATCGAGAATTCCCGCCACGTCATGCTGGTGGTGGATCATTCGAAGTTTGGCCGTAATGCGATGGTGAACATGGGCAGCATCAACCTGGTGGATGCAGTGTATACCGACATTCTGCCGCCGGCGGGTGTGCTCCAGGTGATTACCGAGAACCATATTCAACTTGAACTGTGCTAGACGTGCTGGCTGAAACCGTCCCCGGCGTGCCGGGGACGTGCGGATGACGCGCTTACAGACGCTCAACAATCACGGCGATCCCCTGACCCCCGCCGATGCACAGCGTTGCCAGCCCGGTGGATTTATTGCGCTGCTGCAACGCGTGAACTAGCGTCACCAGAATCCGTGCGCCGCTTGCGCCAATAGGATGTCCCAGCGCGATCGCGCCGCCGTTGACGTTCACTTTCTCTTCCGGGAAGTCGAGTTCGCGGGCAACCGCCAGATACTGTGCGGCAAAGGCTTCGTTGGCTTCGATTAAATCCAGATCGCTGACCGTCATTTTGGCTTTTTCCAGCGCCCGTTTTGTCGCTGGTATTGGGCCGAGTCCCATCATACTGGCGTCAACCCCGGCCGAAGCCCAACTCTTCAGGCGCGCTAACGGTGTAATCCCACGCGCACGCGCAGCGCGCTCGGACATCAGGACCAGCGTCGCCGCCGCGTCATTGATGCCGGAGGCATTGCCTGCGGTGACGGTTCCCGTACTTTCAAAGGCCGGACGCAGTTTCGCCAGCGAACCGGCATCGGTTTCCGGGCGTGGAAACTCATCGGTATCAAACAGACAGACCTCTTTTTTACGCTTCAGGGTTACCGGCACGATCTCCTGCCTGAAATAGCCGGCGTTGATCGCGGCTATCGCTTTTTGCTGCGATGCCAGCGCTACCTGGTCCTGCTCTTCGCGGCTTAAGCGATAGCGTTTGGCAATATTTTCCGCCGTGATCCCCATGTGGTAATCATTGAAGGCGCACCAGAGCCCGTCGTGGATCATCACGTCTGTCAGTTCACCGTTGCCCATACGATACCCCTGGCGCGCGCGGGCCAGTAGGTAAGGGGCGGCGCTCATGTTTTCCATCCCGCCGACAATACAGGTCTGATTATCGCCACTCAAAATGGACTGCGCGCCCAGCACGACGGTTTTCAGGCCAGAGCCGCAGACTTTATTGACCGTGAATGACGGCACGCTCTCCGCTAAGCCCGCATGATGCGTCACCTGGTGGGCCGGGTTTTGCCCTAATCCGGCCTGTAACACGTTGCCGAGGATCACCTCGTCAATGTTGATATCTGACGGAAGGTCCAGCAGGTTCGCCCGCACGCTGGTCGCGCCCAGCATCACCGCCGGGACGTCTGCCAGGCTGCCGGCAAATTTACCAATAGGGGTGCGTTTCGCACTCACAATAACAATGGAGTCGTTCATGCCAGAGCCTCCACGGGCTGCAGTGTTTTCAGGTGTGCACAAACACGGAAGTGTGCTTCCGTACGCGCACGAAGTTCATCAAGCGTGAGGGTGTCGCTGATTTCGTCGAGGATCATTTCGCCGTTCACAAAGCTGAATACGGCGAGTTCGGTGATGACTTTGCTGACTTTGCCAACCGCCGTTAAGGGGTAACTGCAGCGGTGTAGCAGCTTTGGCTCGCCATTTTTAGCGCAGTGCTCCATCGCAATGATGACTTTTTTTGCACCAGCCACGAGGTCCATTGCCCCACCCATGCCTGGCACCATTTTTCCGGGCACCATCCAGTTGGCGAGATTTCCGCGTTCATCGACCTGCAAACCGCCGAGCACGCAGACATCAACATGTCCCCCGCGAATAAGAGCGAAAGAGAAGCAACTGTCGAACATTGCCGCGCCTGGGATCATGCCGCACGGCTGACCGCCTGCATTGACGAGACAGGCATTCACTTCGTCCAGAGGGCCGAGGCCAAGAAAACCATTTTCCGACTGCAACGTGACCTGAATATCCTCGGCCAGGTAGTTCGCGACCTGCGTCGGCAGGCCAATGCCCAGATTAACGACGTCGCCGTCGTGTAACTCTTGCGCCACGCGGCGGGCAATAAGTTCTTTTGCGTTCATTACTGGGCCTCCATGAACAGATGATCCACCAGCGCACCGGGGGTGATGACGTGCACAGGAGGAATACTTCCCAACGCGCCGATGTCGCGGGTTTCGGCCACGACCACATCGGCGGCTAGGGCCATCACCGGGTTGAAGTTGCGGGCGGTCAGGTCATAGGTGAGATTGCCGGCCTCATCGGCATGACTGGCAAGAAGAATGGCGAGATCGGCGCGCAGAGGTTGCTCCAGCAGCCATTTCTCACCATTGACCAGCAGCGTTTGTTTATTTTCTTCCACCACCGTGCCCAGTCCGGTTTGCGTGAGGAATCCCCCCAGTCCGGCGCCGCCCGCGCGGATCTGTTCGGCGAGCGTTCCTTGCGGCACTAACTGAACATCGAGTTCGCCGGAAATCATTTTTTTACCGGTTTCCGGGTTGGTGCCAATATGAGAGGCGATCACTTTTTTGACCTGGCCGTTAGAAATCAGAGGACCAATACCTTTATCGACAAATGCGGTGTCATTGCCGATAAGCGTTAATTCTTTCACCCCGGAACGCATAATTTCTGCCACCAGATATTCCGGCGTCCCGACGCCCATGAAGCCGCCAAACATAATGCTCATGCCGTCATGTAATAATTCGCGGAATTTATCCGCCGTTATTCTTTTGTTTTGCATAATGGTGTACTTGCTGTTTTGAGGACAGGGATCCTCTGGCGGGATAATGAAATCCCGCCGAAGCGTGAGGATGTTGGTGTCCGAAAAATTAAATGGGCATATCCAGTAACGCAGAGCTTAGCCCTTTGCCGTGCATATCGAGCGCCAGTGAGCGAGTGACACCACCTCCCAGCGCTTTATGCATCACGAAATTTAGCGCGCCGAGTTCCGGTAATTCATAACGAATCACTTCGCCCTGTACGATATCGCCAAACCAGGCTTTGACTTTTTCGGCGGTGACCTGTTCTGCCAGCGTGGCATAATCTTCCGGGCGCCAGGCAATTAATGAAATATTGGAAATATTTCCTTTATCTCCGGTACGGGAATGAGCGATTTCACGTAATTTCATTATTTATTCTCCAGTACGGTAACGTGGTGTTGAACGCATTGACGCGGAATAAGCGTGGAATCCATCGCCAGGATTTCTTTTACGGATTTCATGACGCCGCCGCCGCCCGCAGGACCGTTGGTATAGAGCGTTTCCACTTCGTTACCGACGGTAACCGCCTGCGCGCGGGTGGCGCAGCGGGCAGCAACGCGGGCGCGCACTTCATAAGGATCGCTGTACTGACCGCGCGTTTCACCATGCAGCGCATTGACGCCAATGAGGTCATAACGCGTTTCTTCGGCATTGACGTGGCAAATGGCAAAGCGCTCACGCACGATATCGAGAGCGAGACGGCCGCGATTTACCGCGCCCGGACCGGCGTAGGAAATTTCACCTTCACCGATAAAGCCATCCTGATAACCGACGGAAACCTTCAGCGTTTCGGTGCGTGGCGCGCCCGTCGCGCCGGTAACCCGCACGGCATCCGGACCGCACTGGCTGAAACGCACATGGCTAAAGTCAGCGACCACGTCAGGGGTGAGATAACGATCCGGCCGGTGGATTTCGTACAGCAGTTGCTCTTTGCAGGTGTCTTCGGTGACCCGTCCGCCGGAACCGGCCACTTTGGTAATGGTGGCGTTGCCATCTTCACTGACTTCAGCCAGCGGGAAACCGAGATGTGCCAGACGAGGGACATCCTTCACTCCCGGATCGGCATAATATCCGCCGGTGATTTGTCCGGCGCATTCCAGAAGATGACCGATACAGGTCCCCAGGCCCAGATGCTGCCAGTCATCAGCGGCCCAGTTGAACTCATGCATCATCGGCGCAAGGAAAAGAGAAGGGTCCGCGACGCGTCCGGCAATCACTACATCCGCATCGGAATCAAGCGCTTCCAGTAACCCCGCGGCACCTAAATACGCGTTTGCAGAAAGTAAGGTTTTTTCAAAGCGAGAGACGGGGACGCCGGCTTCATCCAGCGTCAGGTCCATCGACTGAATAAGTGACAACACCTCATCGCCAGTGACTACCGCGACTTTAAGGCCATGCAGACCCAGCTCCTGGGCTATCTTCAGCACTGCTTTTCCGGCGGCGACCGGGTTGGCGGAACCCATGTTAGAGATGATCCGCACGCTTTTAGCGTGACAGGTCGGTAACACCGCGCGCATCCGCGCGTCGAGCAGTTCGTTATAGCCTTTGTTCGGATCCTGTTGCTTCTGTTTTTGTCCAATGGCGATGGTGCGCTCTGCCAGACATTCAAACACCAGATAATCCAGTTCCCCTTTTTCGGCCAGTTCAACCGCAGGTTCAATGCGATCGCCTGCGTAGCCTGCTCCGGAACCAATTCGAATTGTTTTCATTCTATTTCCTTAATTCGTCACAAGAAATGTGCTGTTAAATCGGGAAGACGCCGGTGAGGGCGGCGGCAAAGGTCATAATGACGCTGGCTGCCCACAGGACCGGGATGGAGAATTTTTGGTGATCCGCGAGGTCGACACCGGCAAGGCTGACCAACAGGAAGGTCGCGGGGGTCAGTGGGCTGACCGGGAAGCCGGTGGTCATCTGACCCAGCACCGATGCCTGAGCGACCTGAATGGCGGGGATACCCATGATGTCCACGGTATGCGCGACGACAGGCATAATGCCGAAGTAGTAAGAGTCGGGATCGAAAATCAGCGACAGCGGCATCGAGATAAGGCCGACGATGAACGGAATATGGGACGCCAGCGCCGCAGGCATAAACTCCACCGCCGCGTGAGACATCGCTTTAAGCATGCCCGCGCCGCCCATGATCCCGGTAAATGCCCCTGCTGCGAACAGGATGCTGGCCATCATCAGCGCGGCTTTGGCGTGGGCGTTGATCCGTTCTTTCTGCATTTCAACATTCGGATAGTTGATCATCAGCGCCAGCGTCAGGGCGATCATGAAGGCGACGGTGGGGGAGATACGGGTGAAGACCATCGTGCCGATCACGGCGATAACCAGCGCGATGTTGACCCAGAAAAGATGCGGGCGACGCAGGACTTTTTCCTGCTCGGTCAGTTCCTTATGATGCGAGAAATCGCCTGCGGCAGCGGCAAAGTGGGCTGCGCCAAGACGTTTCTCTTCGCGCTTACCCCAATACCAGCCCATCATGACCATAAAACCCAGGCCCGCGAGCTGCGCCGGAATGAGCGGGATAAAGAGGTCATGGGTGGTAACGTTCAACGCGGCAGAGGCGCGAATCATCGGGCCGGTCCAGGGTAAAAAGTTGACCCCGGCGCTGAGCGCAACAATGCCAAGCAGGATCCGTTTGTCCATGCCGAGGCGATTGAACAGCGGCAGCATGGTGGGGACCGTAATTAAAAAGGTTACCGCGCCATTGCCGTCAAGGTGGGCGATAAGCGCCAGAAGACCCGTTCCGATGATGATTTTAACCGGGTTGGTCCCTACAAAGCGCAAAATGCCGCGCACGATAGGGTCAAACATCCCGGCATCCGTCACGACGCCAAAAAAAGCGATCGCAAAGACAAACATCGCCGCCATCGGGGCCAGTTTTGTGATGCCTTCGACCACATATTTTGCCGTATCCGTTCCGCAGCCTGCAGCCAGCGCGCCAATCACCGGAATGACGATCAGGGCAACCAGAGGTGACATCCTTTTAGACATGATAAAAAATAATAAGGTGGCTATGGTAAGCACACCTATTAGCGCCAGCATGTGTTTCTCCTTAATATTTTTATAAATTTATCTGCTTCGGAATGTATGAAAGTAAATACAATGTTAACTATGTGCAGAGGGTTATATGTTTTATCAGTGCATTAATTTTTATCACAGTGTGCCAGGTGGTACTAATTTGTAAATCCGATGGAGTCATTTGACGCAAGGCTTAATGCTATTATTTGAAATAAAAATAACGCTATAGCAATTTTGTTTGGATATAAAAATAACCTTATAAACAGAGGGTTATTTAGGGCGTTGAGTTTGTTATGCTTAAACGACTTTAGTGGGGGTGAACTCGTTTATCGAAATTAAAATGTGGTTAATGTGGGGTGGGTCATAAAAAGAAATTAACTGCCTTTTATTCATTTTAAAAACCGATAAAATAATTAATGATTCCGATGGCAGGAGTGTGAAATGAATCTTTCGATTAAGCAACTCAGGGCTTTTTTAATATTAAGTGAGGCTGATAGTTTTACTCAGGCGGCCCGGCGGTTTAACCTTTCTCAGCCCGCGTTTAGTACCCTGATTGCATCACTGGAAGAGGAAATTGGCTACCGGCTATTCGACAGAGATACGCGGCGAGTATTGTTGAATGCGGATGGCATTCATTTTCTCGATCTGGCGCGCAATATTGTTCAGAGCCACGACGATGCCGTGGGTGAAATCAAAGACCGGGTGGCGGGAAACAGCAACGATATCACCCTCGCGGTGTTGCCTTCGCTGGCGGTGGAGTGGCTACCTGAAATCCTGGTGAAATACAGTAAGAAGGTGCCACAAAGTAATGTGAAACTGATCGACACCCAGTGGGATCGTTGTCTGAAGGCATTGCTGGATGGTCAGGCGGACATGGCATTAACCGCCGGGCAACCCTCGTTGACCACGTTCGATTCGACGCTATTGTTCTCGGATAAATTTTATCTGCTCTGCCATCGCGAACATCCTCTGGCACAACAATCTTCGGTATCGCTCAGTCAGGTCTGCGATTATCCCTTTATTGCTTTCAGCGTTGGGACCAGTATTCGGCAGTACACCGATAAGCTCTGTGAAAATCTGGCCATGAGTTTTGATTATCAACTGGAAGTTCGACAGCTCACTACGATGATGGGCCTGATTGCTGCCAATTACGGGATCAGTATTACGACCGGCTTAACCCTGTTCCAGTTCAACCATAAAGATATCGTGATTTTGCCGTTTGAAGATCTGGCGCTGGAACGGGCAATTTATCTGGTGACCCCGAAGGGACGGCATCCTGCACCTGGCGTCACGGCGTTTGCGGAATTCATTACCTGCCAGGCGCACCAGTTCGCGTCAGAACATATGTGAGGTTAACGCCAGTGAAAAACCGGTGGCGCTATACCCCATAACCCATCATTTTCAGCAGTCGCTGTGCGTGTTGTACCGCATCCTGACGGTGCGCCACGCCGAGTTTCTGATACAGATTACGGATATGCGTCTTGATAGTGGTTGCCGCCACCGCCAGTTCGCCAGCGATTTGTTCGTTGCTGTAGCCAGAATAAATCAGTCCCAGAACCTGCCATTCTCGCTGCGTCAGCGGACTGGTGCGGATAAGCTCCGGCACTTCCGGATGATTCAGCAGGCGCTCCACAAAGCCTTCGTCAAAGTGGGCGTACTTGTGGCGGTGATGCTGGTTGATTTCACGCAGAATGCGCTGTGCGCGGTGCTGGTCCAGTTCCGGCAATGTATTCAGTTGAATAAGCTGGCGTAACTGTTGCGCCATCGACTCACCTTCAATCACGAAATGGCTGATGAATCCGGTGCGATTGGCTAATTGCAGGGCATCAAGCAGTACGCGCTGAGCGTCATTTTTGCGTCCGGCCTGCCAGTACAACTGGTTAAGCAGCAGCAGGTTACGGTTCAGGTCGCTCATCAGACGCAGGCTGCGCGCGTTTTCATTCAGCTCTTCCAGGACTATCTCTGCGGGTTCAAATTCGCCCAGCAAAATTTGCGCTCTGGCGATGTTGCGCCACTGGCCTTGCAGGAAGTGGTTGTTGGCAAACTCCGGTTTCGGTGTCTGGCGCAGCCAGTTGGCGGCCGACTTTTTATCGCCGGTCATTTGCCAGTAGATCACCCGAACCTTGTCGGCGTTTGAGATCCAGTCGCTATGGTAGTGACCGTTGCCAAGCAGATTCTCAAGACGGTTAAGATGGCTGCGGGCATTGTCCAGATCGCCACGGGCCAGCGAGCACTGCACCAGCAGCGCCAGGCACTGTAGCTGCTGCTGCGGCTGAAAGGCGGAGAGCACTTCGATGCCGCTGCGCGCAGAGGCTTCCGATTCGTCCAGTCGCGCCCACGCCCACAGCAGTTGGGCACGAATGCGCACCAGGAACTCGTGCATGGGCAACTGTTCCAGATGCTGATCTTTAATCAACTGGAACGCTTTCTCCTGAGTTTCCCAGGCGGCCTGCAAAAATCCCTGGGCAAAGAGAATTTCACTTTGCTGGATCAAACTCCAGAGCGCGTAGTGCCAGACATCATGATGACGCGCCATCTGTTCGGTCTGCTGCATCAGCGTTAAAGAACGAGAGAGATCGCCCTTACAGTGCAGCACTTCACCGTGTACCGAGGTCGCCACAATACGGCTGTAGTACAAGGCGATGGGCAGCTCATCCAGCGCTTGTTTTGCCAGATGCTCGGCCTCATCAGGATTACCGTCGTTGATCGCCACCTGAGCGCGGAGCGCGTTAAATTCGGCGTGCAGCGTGCTGTCCATCACCCCCTGAATCTCTTGTTCAGCACGGGCCAGCAGGGTGTTCACTTCGCTGTAGCGGTGCTGGCTCTGCATCAGCCAGGCCTGAAGCAACACCAGACGCGGATTTTCCAGCAGGCTTTCCCACGGCAGCGCTTTTAACGACTCTTCCAGCAGTGCCAGTTCGCTGTGGTTAAACAATCCCCACGCGTGGTTAAGCAAGATATCACGCAGCATATGCGCATCGCCCGCCGCCAGCGCGTGGTGGATGGCTTCACTGGGGAAGCCCTGCGCCATCCAGCTCTCCGCGGCGGCGCGATGGATATCAGGTAACTCTGTCGCCAGTTCCCACTGGCAGCGCTGACGCAGGAAGCTGCCAAACAGCGGGTGGTAGCTGAACCATTCGCCGGTGTCATCCATCCGTTGCAGGAAAAGCCCCTGGCGCTCAATCTCTTCCAGTCGCATCTGACCGTTCTCTTCACCGGTCACACGAACGATCAGCGCGTCGTTCATTGAGCGTAACACCGCGCTTTTCAACAGGAAGAGACGGGTGCTGACATCGACGCTGTCCAGCACTTCATCGACCAGATAATCCGAGAGATGGCTGGCGTTAATGCCTGCCAGACGGCGTGCCGACTGGTGCGCAGAGTGGTTGTTCTGCCGCGCAGAGAGGGCGATGAGCTGTAATGCTGTCGCCCAGCCCGCCACATCGTCACACATCCGACTGCTTTCGGCGGCTTCGATGGGGGAGGATAAACGGCGGTCAAAAAACTGTTTTGCTTCCTGGTGATTAAAGGCCAGTTGCTGACTGCCTATCTCCAGAAGCTGATCGCGCACGCGCAGGTTGGCAATCCCCAACTGCGGCAAGTTACGCGACAGCACCACCAGCGTGAGATTTTCAGGCTGGTGGCGCAGGAAGAAGCGCATGGATTCATGAATCACCGGGTTAGTGATCAGGTGGTAATCGTCGATGACCAGATACAGCGGGCGATGCCACTCCGCCAGCTCAATAAAGAGCTGCGCGAAAAGCGAGGTCAGACTGACATACTGACGTTTTTGCACCATCACTTCGCTGGTGGTGCAATGACCGTTGGTGGCCTGCTGTACCGCGGCAATCAGATAGCTGGCAAAACGCTCCTGCTGGTTGTCTCCCTCATCCAGCGAGTACCAGCCGAGCTCACTTTTCCCGGCAGCCCATTGTGAAATGAGCGTGGTCTTCCCATAACCTGCAGGACTTGTTACCAGAGCCAGCCTGAAATTGTTCGCGCCGGAAAGTTTAGCCAACAGGCGCTCACGAACCACCGTATGGTCGAGTCGAACCGGACGACTGAGTTTAGACGGAATCAACATAGTTAGCACTTCACTGTGGAAAATGGGGGACTGCGATTTTTTTTGCGCTTCGTAATTAATAGATATAAGGTCGGCCAGAAAACACCTTATTGCAAGTTAAGAGGTCTTTTTGTGTTTCTGAATTTGCACTCTGTCACAAATCTTTATAACTCTGACAGAAACCGCTTTCAATCGCGCGCAAGGCGCAAACAGTCTGGGTTGGAGGGGAGATTCTACGGTGTTAAATAGGGTCATTTTATCCCTACGCTCTTTGCCTTTTTTAGCGAAAGTGGCCCTATAACGCGACAGGAATTTAATATCAGTACGATTATTCCGACAGCCTTTTGATATTTCAGGTTAGAAACTATTTCTCCATTAACATATACCTGATGAGTGCTTTCTGAAATTTGCCGTTGCCCGGCGTTAACCTTATCTTTAGTGCGGCGAAATCGTCACCAATCCTCATTCCGTACGCTACCTTTAAGTGGCGGCGATCACACTTTTTCGCTCATCCCCACTACTCCTCCCTGCCTAATCAAGAGTGGGATGAGGAAGGTCAACATTGAGCCTGGCAAACTAGCGATAACGTTGTTTTTTACCAAAGGACCCGGAATTCCTATGTCACAGCCTACCTTCAATCAAGAGCAATTTCAGGCAGCCCTGACGCGTCAGTGGCAGCATTTCGGTTTACTGTCAGCTCACGAGATGACGACCCGTCAATGGTGGCACGCCGTCAGTGGTGCACTGGCGGAACTCCTCAGTGCGCAACCTGTGGCGAAACCGGCGAAAAACCAGCGCCATGTGAACTACATCTCTATGGAGTTCCTGATTGGTCGTCTGACGGGGAATAACCTGCTTAATTTGGGTTGGTATCAGGCGGTGAGCGACGCGCTGAAAGCGCACGACATCAACCTGACCGATCTGCTGGAAGAGGAGACTGACCCGGCGTTGGGCAACGGGGGATTGGGTCGTCTCGCCGCCTGCTTCCTGGACTCGATGGCGACGGTGGGTCAATCTGCCACCGGTTACGGTCTGAACTATCAGTACGGCCTGTTCCGTCAGTCGTTTGCCGATGGTCAGCAAATGGAAGCGCCGGATGACTGGCATCGCGGCAGCTATCCGTGGTTCCGTCATAACGAGCAGCTTGATGTGCAGGTCGGCATTGGCGGCAAGGTGACAAAAGACGGTCGCTGGGAACCCGGCTTTGTGATTACCGGGCAGGCGTGGGATCTGCCGGTATTGGGCTACCGTAACGGCGTGGCGCAACCGCTGCGTCTGTGGCAGGCCACTCATGCGCATCCGTTTAACCTGACTAAATTTAATGACGGCGATTTCCTGCGTGCGGAACAGCAGGGGATCGATGCCGATAAACTGACTAAAGTGCTTTACCCGAACGACAACCACACGGCGGGTAAGAAGCTGCGTCTGATGCAGCAATACTTCCAGTGCGCCTGTTCGGTGGCCGATATTCTGCGTCGCCATCATCTGGCCGGCCGCAAGCTGCATGAACTGGCGGATTACGAAGTCATTCAACTGAACGATACTCACCCGACGATTGCAATTCCGGAACTGCTGCGTGTGCTGCTTGACGAACACCAGATGAGCTGGGATGACGCCTGGGCAATCACCAGCAAAACCTTCGCCTATACCAACCACACCCTGATGCCAGAAGCGCTGGAGTGCTGGGATGAGAAACTGGTGAAAGCGCTGCTGCCGCGCCACATGCAGATCATCAAAGAGATTAACGATCGCTTTAAGAAGCGGGTCGATAAAACCTGGCCTGGCGACAAACAGGTTTGGGCGAAGCTGGCGGTGGTCCACGACAAACAGGTGCGCATGGCGAACATGTGCGTGGTCAGCGGCTTTGCGGTCAATGGCGTTGCTGCGCTGCACTCCGATCTGGTGGTGAAGGATCTGTTCCCGGAATATCACAAGCTGTGGCCGAACAAGTTCCATAACGTGACCAACGGCATCACGCCGCGTCGCTGGATCAAGCAGTGCAACCCGGAACTGGCCGCATTGTTTGATAAAACGCTGAAGAAAGAGTGGGCGAACGATCTCGACCAGTTGATCAACCTGGAGAAATACGCCGACGATGCCAGGTTCCGCAAGACCTGGCGTGATATCAAGCAGGCGAATAAGGTGCGTCTGGCTGAGTTTGTGAAGGTCCGCACCGGGATTGAGATTAACCCGCAGGCGATTTTCGACATTCAGATTAAACGTCTGCACGAGTACAAGCGTCAGCACCTGAACCTGCTGCATATCCTGGCGCTGTATAAAGAGATCCGCGAAAACCCGCAGGCAGACCGCGTGCCGCGCGTCTTCCTGTTTGGCGCGAAGGCGGCTCCGGGTTACTACCTGGCGAAAAACATCATTTTTGCCATTAACAAGGTGGCAGAAACCATCAACAACGACCCGAAAGTCGGCGACAAGCTGAAAGTGGTGTTCCTGCCGGATTACTGCGTGTCGGCGGCAGAAATGCTGATTCCGGCGGCGGATATCTCCGAGCAGATCTCCACGGCGGGGAAAGAGGCTTCCGGTACCGGAAACATGAAGCTGGCGCTCAACGGCGCGCTAACGGTCGGTACGCTGGACGGCGCGAACGTGGAAATCGCCGAGAAAGTGGGTGACGAGAATATCTTTATCTTTGGTCATACCGTGGAACAGGTGAAGGCGCTGAAAGCCAAAGGTTACGATCCGCTGAAATGGCGCAAGAAGGATAAAGTGCTCGATGCCGTGCTGAAAGAACTGGAAAGCGGGAAATTCAGCGGCGGTGATAAGCACGCCTTTGACCAGATGCTGCACAGTATGGGCAAACAGGGTGGCGATCCGTATCTGGTGATGGCGGACTTTGCGGCCTATGTTGAGGCGCAGAAACAGGTGGATGTGTTGTATCGTGACCAGGAGGCCTGGACGCGTGCGGCGATCCTGAACTCCGCGCGCTGCGGTATGTTCAGCTCGGATCGCTCCATTCGCGATTATCAGACCCGAATCTGGCAGGCGAAACGCTAAGGAAGCGCGATGGATAACAAACGTCTGGATAATGCCGCGCTGGCGGCCGGGATCAGTCCCAATTATATCAATGCCCACGGCAAACCGCAGTCAATTGGTGCCGAAACCAAGCGACGTTTGTTGGATGCTATGCACCGTACCGCCGCCACAAAAGTGGCGGTGACGCCGGTGCCGAATGTGATGGTCTACATCGCAGGCAAAAAGATGCCGCTGGCGGTGGAAGGACACGGTGAATTCAACTGGCTGTTGACCACCGAAGAGGGGGAGCAGTTTAAGGGGCATGCCACTGGCGGTAAATCCTTTACTCTGCCGACAAAGCTGCCGCTGGGCTATCACACGCTGACCCTGACGCAGGATGAGCAGCGACACCATTGCCGCGTCATTGTGGCGCCAAAACGCTGCTACGAGCCGCAGGCGCTGCTGAACGGTCAGAAACTCTGGGGGGCCTGTGTTCAGCTGTATACGCTGCGTTCGGAGCGCAACTGGGGGATTGGTGACTTCGGCGATCTGAAGTCGATGCTGGTAGATGTGGCAAAGCGTGGGGGGGCGTTTATCGGCCTCAACCCGATCCATGCGCTCTATCCGGCAAACCCGGAGAGCGCCAGTCCGTACAGCCCGTCCTCGCGCCGCTGGCTGAACGTCATTTACATCGACGTGAACGCCGTAGACGATTTTCGCCTGAGCAAAGAGGCGCAGGCCTGGTGGCAGAAACCCGCCACGCAGCAAGCGTTGCAACAGGCGCGGGACGCTGAATGGGTTGATTATTCCACCGTCACCGCGCTGAAAATGACGGCGCTGCGCATGGCGTGGAAAGGATTTGCCGCGCGCGACGATGAGCAGATGGCGGCGTTCCGGGCGTTCGTGGCTCAGGAAGGCGATAGCCTGTACTGGCAGGCGGCGTTTGATGCGCTGCATGCTCATCAGGTGAAAGAGGACGAACTGCGCTGGGGCTGGCCGGTCTGGCCGAAGGCTTATCAGTCGATTGATTCGCCGGAGGTGAAAAAATTCTGTCACGCGCATCGTGATGAGGTGGATTTCTGGCTCTGGCTGCAGTGGTTGGCTTACACTCAGTTTGCCGCCTGCTGGGAGACCAGTCAGGGCTTTAAGATGCCGATTGGCCTGTATCGCGATCTGGCGGTGGGCGTGGCGGAAGGTGGCTCGGAAACCTGGTGCGATCGTGAGCTGTATTGCCTGAAAGCCTCCGTTGGCGCGCCGCCGGATATCCTCGGCCCGCTTGGTCAGAACTGGGGGCTGCCGCCGATGGATCCGCATATCATCACGGCGCGCGCCTATGAGCCGTTTATCGAACTCCTGCGGGCGAATATGCAAAACTGCGGCGCGCTGCGTATCGACCACGTCATGTCGATGCTGCGCCTGTGGTGGATCCCCTACGGTGAAACCGCCGACCACGGCGCCTATGTTCACTATCCGGTTGACGACCTGCTGTCGATTCTGGCGCTGGAAAGTCAGCGTCATCACTGCATGGTGATTGGTGAAGATCTGGGTACCGTTCCGGTGGAGATTGTTGGCAAGCTGCGAACCTGCGGCGTGTACTCTTACAAAGTGCTCTATTTCGAGAACGACCATGAGAAGAACTACCGTGCGCCGAAAGCGTATCCGGAACAATCAATGGCTGTCGCGACGACGCATGATCTTCCTACGCTCAAAGGTTATTGGGACAGCGGCGACCTGACGCTCGGCAAAGCGCTGGGACTCTACCCTGATGACGTGGTGCTGCGCGGACTGTATCAGGACCGTGAGCGGGCGAAGCAGGGGCTATTAGATGCGCTGCATAAGTACGGCTGTCTGCCAAAACGGGTCGGACATAAGGCCTCGCTGATGGCGATGACGCCGACGCTCAATCGGGGTATGCAGCGTTATATTGCCGACAGTAACAGCGCGTTATTAGGGTTGCAGCCGGAAGACTGGCTGGATATGGCGGAGCCGGTCAACATTCCGGGGACCAGTTCGCAGTACAAAAACTGGCGTCGTAAGCTTTCCGCCACGCTTGAAGCGATGTTTGCCGATGAACGGGTGAACAAGCTGATTAAGGATCTGGATAAGCGGCGAAAAGCGGCTGCGAAGAAGAAATGAAAAAGCCGGGGATTTCCCCGGCTTTTTTATGGTGACAACATGTAGGCCTGATAAGTGCAGCGTCATCAGGCCATTCTGGTGAATATTGCCGGATGGCGGCTTTGCCTTATCCGGCCTACAAGGCGTTTCGGTTAAACCACCGTTCCCAGTAGCAGACACCCAATCAGGCCGCAGACAGAGATAATGGTTTCCAGCATCGACCAGGACTTGATGGTCTCGCCGATCGTCAGGTTAAAGTACTCTTTGAACAGCCAGAAGCCTGGATCGTTCACGTGAGAGAAGATGACGCTACCGGAACCAACGGCGATAACCATCAGCTCAGGGCTGACGCCGGTAGTGGCGATCAGCGGTGCGACAATCCCACCCGCGGTAATGGCGGCAACGGTAGCCGAACCCAGCGCGATACGCAGAACGGCAGCGATAGACCACGCCATCAGCAGCGGGGAGATGTTGGTTTCGTTCATCATGGACGCAATGTATTTATCCACGCCGCTGTCGACCAGTACCTGCTTGAACGCGCCGCCACCGCCGATGATCAACAGCATCATCGCGATAATTTTGATGGAAGAGATCAGCGTATCGTTAATCTGATCCATCGAACGACCGCGGTTCAGACCGAAGGTGAACATAGCGATCAACACCGCAATCAGGGTTGCCATCACAGGGTCACCGAAGAACTCGGCAACGGGCAGGAAGGCGTGGCCTTTCGGCAGGATCATCTCTGCAATGGCGCGCATCGCCATCAGCACAACGGGAACCAGTGAAGTCCAGACGCTGACGCCAAAGCTCGGCATCTCTTCTTCAGTGAAGGTTTTCGCGCTGTACAGACCTTCCGGAATAGGTTTATCAATGCCTTTCAGGCAGCGGGCAAAGACCGGACCCGCCAGAATTACGGTCGGGATCGCCAGAATCGTACCGAACAGCAGGGTTTTACCCATATCCGCATGGAAAATGGTGGCGATAGCGGTTGGACCCGGGTGCGGCGGCAGAAAACCGTGCGTCACGGAGAGCGCTGCGGCCATCGGTACACCGACATACAGCAGCGGAATGTTGGCGGCGGCCGCAATGGTAAAGACCAGCGGTAGCATCAACACGAAGCCCACTTCATAGAACAGTGCAAAACCGACGGTGAAGCCTGTCAATACTACGGCCCACTGAATGTGTTTCTTACCAAATTTTGCAATCAGCGTGGTGGCGATACGTTGCGCACCCCCGCAGTCTGCCAGCATTTTGCCCAGCATGGCGCCAAAACCCATAATCAGGGCAAGACTCCCCAGGGTGCCGCCAACGCCAGCTTTGATGGAGCCAATGACTTTATCCAGCGGCATTCCTTGCATCAATCCAACAGCAAGCGCCACCAGGACGAGAGCGATGAAACCGTTCATTTTGAAGCGGATCATCAGGAGTAATAACAAGATTACACCGATAGCAACGATGACTAATGGCATGATTTACCTGGCCTTTCAATTTGTTATGGGTAACGTCAATGTTTTGACGACAAACTACGTTTGTCCCAACCGGGAACAGCGACGTAACAGCACCTCGACGGATTACCCTTAAAACTGTCTAGTTTAGTCGGATGTTAAGTGTGTGTTTGGTGCCCATATGAATGATACGGGTAACATAGGGTGATTGAGAATCACCTCGACAGGCAAAATTTAAATTATGCGAGGCAGGTCAAATTATCGGAGAGGATGTTGCAGAATATGTTGAGAGGGCGGCGCGAGATTGCATATTGCCCGATGGCGCTTGCGCTTATCGGGCAATACACGCGCAGAGAACTTAGTAGTAAGAGTGTTCGCCGCGCTGGTGTTCGGTCAGGTCGCGAACGCCTTTCAGCTCCGGGAACTCGTTCAGCAACTGCTTCTCGATCCCTTCTTTCAGGGTCACGTCGACCATGGAACAGCCATTACAGCCGCCGCCAAACTGCAGAATCGCATAGCCTTCGTCGGTTATCTCCATCAGAGAAACACGACCGCCGTGACCGGCAAGCTGCGGGTTAATCTGCGATTGCAGCATATATTCCACGCGTTCCATCAGCGGCGCATCGTCAGCCACTTTACGCATTTTCGCGTTCGGCGCTTTCAGCGTCAGTTGAGAACCCAACTGATCGGTCACAAAATCGATCTCAGCGTCTTCCAGATAGGGCGCACTCAGTTCATCAACATAAGCGGTCAGCAGGTCAAATTTCAGGGCGGTGTCGGTTGCTTCCACGGCGTCCGGCGGACAATAAGAAACACCACATTCAGCGTTAGGCGTACCGGGATTAATCACAAATACACGGATTTGTGTCCCTTCTTCCTGATTTGCCAGCAGTTTGGCAAAGTGCGCTTGTGCAGCATCGGAAATACGGATCATAGTAATGGCCTAATAGTTGACTATTTTAGTTGGTTATAATACGCCCATCATCGAGGCTCTACAAGGTTCGACACAGGCACCATACCTGGACTGTCGCCGCGCCGTTGCGTAAAAGCAGCTGCGCGATCTCCGCGACGGTACTCCCGGTCGTGATGACATCATCCACAACGACCATATGGAGTCCCTTCACCGGCAATTCAAGGCGAAAGGCATTTTTCAGGTTACGCTTGCGCAATCTGGCGCTGAGATGGTGCTGAGTGGCGGTGGGGCGAATGCGCGTGACGCTCCGACTGTCCCAGGGACAGCCTAACCAACGAGACAACGACTGACACAACAGATCGCTTTGATTAAATCCTCTGCGCCAGTGGCGGCGTTGCCAGAGTGGGACGCTGATCAGCCTGTCCGGCAGGGGCAGCCTGGTCATACGGCGCGCCTGTAACACCTCCAGCAATAGAACGCGTGACAACGCGGGGGCGATGTCGTTGCGTCGGGAGAACTTAAGCTGATGGATAAGTGTACTGAGCGGCGGGGTGTAGTCGCTGACGGTAATCAGTCGCTGCCAGGGCGGTGGTTTTTGCAGACAGCGTCCACAGGGAAGCGTGGGATGCACGGAGGGGAGTCCACATCGTGGGCAGAGCGGTTCATGCCGACGCACTGCGCGTTCACAGACGGAACAGATCCCCCAACGACTGAGCGCCAGCGGCATTCGGCATAGCCAGCATAATCCCGGTACTGTTAGCATAGGTTCATCCTTGTTGGCGAAAAGAGAACAGTAACTGATGAATGACATCTGGTGGCAGACCCGTGGTGAGGGAAATTGTCATCTTGTGCTGCTGCACGGATGGGGACTTAACGCCGAAGTATGGCATTGCATTAGCGAGGAACTGAGCTCGCATTTCACGCTTCATCTGGTCGATTTACCAGGTTTTGGCCGCAGCCAGGGGTTTGGGGCCATGACGCTTGGAGAGATGGCAGAGCATGTGTTGGATCAGGCACCAGAGAAAGCTATCTGGCTTGGCTGGAGTCTTGGTGGATTGGTGGCAAGCCAGGTGGCATTAACCCATCCCGAGCGCGTTCAGGCACTGGTGACCGTAGCGTCCTCACCCTGTTTCAGCGCACGTGACGCGTGGCCGGGGATCAAACCCGATGTCCTGGCAGGATTCCAGCAACAGCTCAGCGAAGACTTTCAGCGGACAGTAGAGCGTTTTCTGGCATTACAAACGATGGGGACGGAAACGGCGCGTCAGGATGCCCGCGCGCTGAAGAAAACCGTACTGGCGCTGCCAATGCCGCCGGTGACTGTACTGAACGGGGGGCTGGAGATCCTCAAGACAGTTGATCTGCGCGAGTCGATGACATCGCTGACAGTACCGTTCCTGCGATTATACGGCTATCTGGACGGACTTGTTCCCCGCAAGGTCGTACCACTGCTTGATGCGCTGTGGCCAGAGAGCGAGTCGCTGATTTTTGCAAAGGCGGCGCATGCCCCGTTTATTTCGCATCCTGATGCGTTTTGTCAGGCGCTGGTGGCGCTGAAACAAAAGTTATAACACAATGAAAAACGCCCGGAAAGTGAACCCCTTGCCGGGCGTGCGATTAATGGTTCTGCGTGATCAAGTCATCGGCGGTAAGCCCGGTGATTCTGAGAATGGTCTGGCGGTCGATGCCATCAGTCAGCATGGTGGTAGCGATGCGCAGTGCTTCCTCGCGTTTACCCTGCTGCAAGCCCTTTTCCAGGCCTTCTTGTAATCCATTGATATGACCCTCCTGAAGACCATTACAATGCCCTTCCTGACGTAATCTCTCGGCAATAGTCATCAAGCTCTCCTTGTGTTCGGGTAATCGTTCGGCCATGCCATGTATAAAATCGCGAAAGCGATCGGTGTCACCCGCCTGCAGCAGATAATTAAACAGGGCTTTCAGTTGGTTGTCATTAGCGTGCCCCGTAATAAGCAGCGTCGCCAGTTTTTCCACTAATCCCATTAAATCCCGCTTACGGATATGCTTTTGCACCAGTTCCAGTAGTGCCACACGACGATGTTGCATAATCTCGTCATCAGGAACGACGGTAATATCCACCAGTGGTAACGCTGCGCCATACAGTCGTCGTGCGGCTTCCGGGTCATCAAATTCGTCCAGCCAGCAGAGTGAAAAGGGGTAGGGGCTGACCGTACCGTGATAAAACAGCATAGGTATCACCAGGGGGAGCGTCTGGTGGCCGGCATCCAGATGTCGTTGCATTGCCGCAATGGCGTAGCGCATGAGACGGAATGCCATATGCGGATCGGCGGTGCTCTGATGTTCAATGACGACGTAGATATACCCCTCTCCTTCGCGGGTTTTTAGTGACCACAGCACATCGCAATAGTACGCGCGCAACTCTTCCTCAATAAAACTCGTCGGTTCCAGTTTCAGCGTCTGCAGGTCGCAAAGCGCACGCAAGGAGGCAGGAAGGTGGAGTTGAAGAAAATCCTGCGCGGTCGCCGGGTGGCTCAAAAATGTTTTGAATATCGCATCGTGCGGTGTCGCGCTGGAGGCCGTATTCATGGCGATCCCTCACCGGAATAAAAGATGGCGTGACTCTATCTGGCAGGAGAGGAGAAAGCATCTCCCAGTTGTTAACGATGCGAACAAGGCAGGAGGAAATCGTTGTCTTGCTGAACGTGATTTAGTGTTGTGGAATCCGGCACGCAAAATGCCGGATGGCGACGTTCACCGCGCCATCCGGCATAAACTTAACGCAGCGCCCACCATTCGCGCAGGCAGGCTTTGCCTTCCGGGCAACTTTTGCAGCTTCCGGAGAGACAGCCGCCAGGCTCTTCCTGAATCCGCATCGCTTTACCCATCGTCTCCAGTTGCTTGAGCATGGCGTCGATCATCGGCTGCGGCGTATGCAATGTATGGCTGATTTGCTCTGCCTCCATGCGTCCCCGTAAGGCCAGTAAATCGCGAACCTGAATTAGCGAAGCCATTGCGACACCCTAGTGGCAATCGCCGGTGGTCGCGCTGGCGCAGCAGTCGCTGGCATTTTTCCGCGTAGCCAACAGATTGACATTCACCCGGCTCCGCGCCCGACGCAGAAGACCCAGGACCACAACGTTAAACAGGACCACGGCCAGGATGCAGACCAGACTGTAGCGCGGGTGCTCGCTGTAGCTGGCAACCTGATAGAACACGGTCGACAGCGAGTAGGCGATGTTCAGGCCCCACAGAATGGAGAAACCCATCCAGCCACGGCTGGATTCACGGGCAATTGCCCCCATTACCGAGATGCACGGAACGTACAGCAGGACGAAAATCAGGTAGCTATAGGCCGCTGCCGCGCTGCCAAATTTCGCATCCATTACGCCCATTGCGCCGGTCGCCATTTCGCCGTCGCCTTTGCTGGCTTCGATAGGGTTCGCCAGCACGCTCAGGCTAAAGGTATCTTTCAGACTCTGCCAGGTTTCATCCAGCGCGCTCAGCAGTTCATTACCCAGATTAAATTCAGCCGGATTAAACGCCTCATCCTGAATATTTTCTGCGGTATAGAGCGTATTGAGCGTACCGACCACCACTTCTTTTGCCATCGCGCCCGTGAACAGCCCGACCGTTGCCTGCCAGTTGTCTTCGTGAACGCCAATAGGCTTGAAGATGGGCGTGATGACGCGGCTAACGGAGGCCAGCGCTGAATCGTTGATGTTATCGACAATCTTGCCGCTCAGCGAGAAGCTGTTAAACGCGCTCAGGAAGATGCTGACGATGACGATCACTTTACCCGCGCGCAGCACAAATCCTTTCAGGCGCTGCCAGGTCTGGATAATCAGACTCTTGATATGCGGGACGTGATAAACCGGAAGCTCCATGACAAACGGAGAGGCTTCGCCACGCATGATGGTGTGTTTGAGCATCAGACCGGTGAGTACCGCCATCACAATGCCCAGCACGTATAGCGAGAATACCGCCAGCGCGCCATTTTGCCCGAAGAAAGCCGCAGCAAACACGGCGAAAATCGCCAGTCGCGCACCACAGGACATAAACGGTGCCATCATGATTGTCATCAGACGCTCGCGTGGCGCATCCAGGGTGCGGGCACCCATCACCGACGGTACGTTGCAGCCAAAGCCGACAATCAGCGGGACGAACGATTTACCCGGCAGCCCCAACGCCTGCATCAGACGGTCCATCACAAACGCCGCCCGCGCCATGTAGCCGGAGTCTTCGAGGAACGAGAGGAACAGGTACATCATGCCGATCTGCGGGACCAGCGGCAGAACGGTATTAATCCCGCCGCCAAGCCCTTGTGCGAGGAAGATGGTCAGCCAGTCCGGGAAGTGAAGGGTATAGCCGATCCACTGAATGCCGTGAATAAAGATCGCCACAGAGCCGGCATCAAAAATCGGGGCTAACGCGCCGCCAATGTTAATGGCGAGCAGGAACATCAGGTACATCACAAACAGGAAGATCGGCAGACCCAGAAAACGGTTGAGGATGATTTTGTCCACTGCCGTCGTAAAGCGGCTGGGCTCTGCCGTCAGGGTGTTGCTCACCACGTCGCAGATCGCCGCAATGCATTGGTAACGCGCATCGGCGATGTGCAGCGCCGGGTCGTCCATCTCATCGCTCAGATGCGCCAGAGAAATCTCCAGCTGCGCCGCAGCGTCACCGGCGTATGCCCGGCTGTAGATATCCCCTTCCAGCATTTGCAGACCGAGCCAGCGACGCTGTTGTGCTGGCATCTCTTTTGCCATTGCGTTCGCCAGTTTATCGGCCTCACGCAACAGCGGCCGGGCGTAATGCACCAGTTCGACGTTTTCATTTTCACTGTGGCGGTCAATCGCTAGCTTCAGCGCTTCGATACCGCGTCCGCGAGTGGAAACCAGCGGGACGACCGGGCAGCCAAGACGGGCTGAAAGGGCGTCGATATCAATCCGGATTTGTTGTTTTTCCGCGATGTCGAGCATGTTGAGTGCGACAATGCAGGGAATGCCCAATTCAAGCAGTTGCAGCGTCAGATAAAGGTTACGCTCAAGGTTTGAGGCATCCACCACGTTAATTAACAGGTCAGCATCGCCGCTCAGAATGTAGTGGCAGGCAATCTGTTCATCCAGAGAGGTTTGCGAAGAGATGGTGGTGAGCGAATACGTGCCGGGCAGATCGACCAGCGTGACCTGATGATCCGTGGTTGAGAATTGTCCCTCTTTACGTTCCACGGTGACCCCGGCCCAGTTGCCTACGCGTTGTCGGGCGCCGGTCAGTTGGTTAAACAGAGTCGTCTTACCGGAATTTGGATTACCAATTAAACCAATGGTTAATTTTTTCATCGTTATAGACTCACTGTATTAACAGGAAACCGCTTCCACTTCTAATAATGCCAGGTCTTTTTTACGCAATACCAGGCTGACGCGACGCGTTTCAATATGAACAGGATCGCCTAAGGGGGCGACGCGGACCACGTTAAATGAGGAACCCGGAAGCATGCCGAGGGAAAGCAGTTTCTGACGGTATGCAGGACTTATTTCACGGGCAAAGCCGGTAATTTTCCACGCAGTATCTGGAGTAAATTGCATAAGAACCTACTTGTTTCTTGCTAACTGGATGTTTACCTCATGGGGCAAAGTGGTGCGGCATGAGACCAGATGATTAGTCAACGAAGGAAAGACTAAATATTCTACAATACAATGATAATGAGAATGGTTTTTATCTTCAACCGATTAAATGTGACGGAATGTTGGTTTGAATAATAATCTGCGCCATTTTTGATATGGCTCAAAAATAATAACCGCCAGGTGAAATGATTTGAATTCTTAATAAATTAACGTTGTTAATGTTTAATTAAGGTTTCATCTGTTAATGAGGTGAAAAATAGAGTGAGGTGGTGAGAGGGAACCGTGTAAATATGCCGGATACGGTGTTGCCACCGCCATCCGGCGCACAATTCAGACTTAACGTTTCTTACCCATTGCTGCCGCCAGCGCATCCATCATCGCGCTGTTGCCTGCGGGTTGCGCTTCACGACCACGCGGTTTTGCTGCTTTCGCTGCCGGACGGTCGTTTCCGCCGCCGCCACGACGGGCATTGGTTTCACCCGGCTGTTCGTCCAGGCGCATCGTCAGGGCAATACGCTTGCGCTGCAGGTCAACTTCCAGCACTTTCACCTTCACAATATCGCCTGCTTTCACCACGGTGTGCGGATCGTCGACGAACTTGTTCGACAGCGATGAGATGTGGACCAGACCATCCTGGTGAACGCCGATATCCACAAACGCGCCAAAGTTGGTGACGTTGGTGACTGCGCCTTCGAGAATCATCCCCGGCTGCAGATCGTTCATGGTTTCCACTCCATCGGCAAACTGCGCAGTTTTGAACTCCGGACGCGGATCGCGCCCCGGTTTCTCCAGCTCTTTGATGATGTCGCTGACGGTCGGGACGCCAAACTTGTCGTCAGTAAAATCGACGGCTTTCAGATTGCGCAGTTCGCTGCTGTTGCCCATCAGGTCTTTCAGGGCCTGTTGAGTTGCCGCCAGAATACGCTCCACGACCGGATACGCTTCCGGGTGAACCGTGGAAGCATCCAGCGGATTATCACCGTGGTTAATGCGCAAGAAGCCCGCACACTGTTCGAAGGCTTTCGGCCCCAGACGGCTGACTTTCAGCAGTTGCTGACGATTCTGGAACTGACCGTTCTCATCGCGCCAGGCCACAATATTCTGTGCCATCATGCGGGTCAGACCGGCCACGCGGGTTAACAGCGGAACCGATGCCGTGTTCAGGTCGACGCCGACGGCGTTTACACAGTCTTCCACCACCGCATCCAGCTTACGGGCTAGCTGCGTCTGGCTGACATCATGCTGATACTGACCAACCCCGATCGATTTCGGATCGATTTTCACCAGCTCGGCGAGTGGATCCTGCAGGCGACGCGCAATGGAAACCGCGCCGCGCAGCGAGACGTCGAGATCCGGGAACTCCTGGGCTGCCAGTTCAGACGCGGAATAGACTGACGCCCCGGCTTCGCTGACGATCACTTTCTGCGCCGTCACTTTCGGGAACTGTTTCTGTACGTCGAGGAAGAAGCGTTCGGTTTCGCGCGAGGCGGTGCCGTTACCAATCGCCACCAGTTCCACGTTGTATTTTTCGCATAGCGCCGCTACCACCACGGCCGCTTTCGCCGCCTGACCGGTATGGGGATAGATGGTATCGGTGGCGACCAGCTTACCGGTGCCATCCACCACCGCGACTTTCACGCCGGTTCGCAGACCCGGATCGAGGCCCATGGTGGCGCGCAGACCCGCCGGTGCCGCCATCAGCAGGTCGTGCAGATTACGGGCGAATACGTTGATCGCTTCGTCTTCCGCGCGTTCGCGGACGGTTCCCATCAGCTCAGTTTCGAGGTGCATTAACACCTTGATGCGCCACGTCCAGCTCACCACGCCTTTACGCCAGCTGTCTGCCGGCGCGTTGTTCAGACGCAGGCCGAGGTGATCCATAATGATCTGTTCGCAGTGGCTCTCTTTCGGCGGCTCATCAAACTGCGGATCGGCATTCAGCGAAAGCTGCAACACGCCTTCATTACGACCCCGGAACATCGCCAGCGCGCGGTGAGAAGGCACGGATGCGATCGGCTCGTGATGATCGAAGTAGTCGCGGAATTTCGCGCCTTCTTCTTCCTTGCCGCCGATCACGCTGGCAACCAGATGGGCATTTTTCCACAGATAGTCACGTACCTTCGCCAGCAACGCGGCGTCTTCGGCAAAGCGCTCCATCAGGATATAGCGCGCGCCATCGAGCGCGGCTTTGCTGTCAGCGACACCTTTTCCGGCATCGATATACTTCGCCGCTTCGGTTTCCGGATCGTGTGAGGGGTCGTTCCACAGCAGGTCGGCCAGCGGTTCCAGACCGGCTTCAATCGCTATCTGCCCACGGGTACGGCGTTTGGGTTTATACGGGAGATAAAGGTCTTCGAGTTCGGTCTTACTTAACGTGCCGTTGATGGCGTTGGCCAGCTCATCGGTCAGTTTGCCTTGCTCGGAAATGGACTTGAGAATAGCCTGACGGCGTTCTTCCAGTTCACGCAAATAGCCCAGTCGGGTCTCCAGATTACGCAGTTGCGTATCGTCCAGGCCGCCGGTGATTTCCTTACGGTAACGTGCGATAAACGGCACGGTGTTCCCTTCGTCAAGCAGGCGAACGGCTGCGGTGACCTGGTCGGCCCGGGCCTGAATTTCACCCGCAATAATGCGGCAGAAAGAATCATTCATCATGGATTGGCTTCATCTACTGAGTAAAAAATCAGGGAACAGTTATACGGATTGACGGGCAAAAACGCCAGTCATAGAGCGGGGCTTCGGATTGTTCCTGCTCATTTTACGTATTCGATCGCATTCACATACCAGCTCGCTTCCCCACCAGGCGTGTTGACCACCGCGAGATCGCCGACCTCTTTTTTCAGTAGCGCGCGCGCCATAGGTGAATCGATGGAGATATAATCTTTGCGACCGAAAATTTCATCGTAGCCGACAATCCGAAAGCGGCGGATGTCGCCATCGTCATTTTCGATCTCGACCCATGCGCCGAAAAACACTTTGCCTTCCTGCTGCGGGGAGTAATCGACAATCTTCAAATTCTCCATGCATTTGGTCAGATAGCGGACGCGCCTGTCGATCTCACGTAGCCGCTTTTTATTATACTGGTAGTCAGCATTCTCGCTGCGGTCACCCAGACTTGCCGCCCAGGTCACCTTCTTAGTGACTTCCGGGCGTTCTTCACGCCAGAGGTAATTGAGCTCGCTTTTGAGTTTTTCGTACCCTTCCCGGGTGATCAGAGGCGTTTTCATCTTATTGATTACCTTTAAGTCTGTGACGATGCGCACAATTCGTATTACGTCACCCTGCTAACAGAATAAATAATGTGCCGCGCGTTTCATTGTATACTTAAGCTGCTGTTAAATATGCTTTGTAACAATTTAGCCTGGAATTCATACCAGAATTTGCTGGTGGCGAACGTAAGCTTTTTTAAGAATACATATCTTCAATTGTTGCGAACCTTTGGGAGTACAAACAATGCAAGAGAACTATAAAATTCTGGTGGTCGATGACGACATGCGCCTGCGCGCGCTGCTGGAGCGTTATCTGACCGAGCAGGGCTTCCAGGTTCGAAGCGTCGCTAACGCCGAGCAAATGGATCGTCTGCTAACCCGTGAATCTTTCCACCTTATGGTACTGGATCTGATGCTGCCGGGTGAAGATGGGCTGTCTATTTGCCGCCGTCTGCGCAGCCAGAGTAACCCGATGCCGATCATCATGGTCACGGCGAAAGGGGAAGAAGTTGACCGCATTGTCGGCCTGGAAATCGGCGCTGATGACTATATCCCGAAACCGTTTAACCCACGTGAACTGCTGGCGCGTATTCGCGCGGTGCTGCGTCGTCAGGCGAACGAACTGCCGGGCGCACCTTCTCAGGAAGAGGCCGTCATTGCTTTTGGTAAGTTCAAACTGAACCTGGGTACTCGCGAAATGTTCCGCGAAGACGAGCCGATGCCGCTCACCAGCGGTGAGTTTGCCGTGCTGAAAGCGCTGGTAAGCCACCCACGTGAGCCGCTGTCCCGTGACAAGCTGATGAACCTGGCGCGTGGCCGCGAGTATTCCGCGATGGAACGTTCCATCGACGTACAGATTTCCCGTCTGCGCCGTATGGTCGAAGAAGATCCCGCGCATCCGCGTTACATTCAGACCGTATGGGGTCTGGGCTACGTCTTCGTACCGGACGGTTCTAAAGCATGAGGCGAATGCGCTTCTCGCCACGAAGTTCATTTGCCCGCACGCTGTTGCTCATCGTCACTTTGCTGTTTGTCAGCCTGGTGACGACCTATCTGGTGGTGCTGAACTTTGCGATTCTGCCGAGTCTCCAGCAGTTTAATAAGGTCCTGGCCTACGAAGTGCGTATGCTGATGACCGATAAACTGCAACTGGAGGACGGCACGCAACTGGTGGTGCCTCCCGCTTTTCGTCGGGAAATTTACCGTGAACTGGGGATTTCTCTCTATTCCAACGAAGCCGCTGAAGAGGCAGGACTGCGTTGGGCGCAACACTATGAATTCTTAAGCCATCAGATGGCGCAGCAGTTGGGCGGCCCGACGGAAGTGCGCGTAGAGGTCAACAAAAGCTCGCCGGTCGTCTGGCTGAAAACCTGGCTGTCACCCAATATCTGGGTACGCGTTCCGTTAACGGAAATTCATCAGGGCGACTTCTCCCCGCTGTTCCGCTATACGCTGGCTATCATGCTTCTGGCGATAGGGGGGGCGTGGCTGTTTATTCGTATACAAAACCGACCCCTTGTGGATCTTGAGCATGCTGCCCTACAGGTAGGGAAAGGCATTATTCCGCCGCCGCTGCGTGAGTATGGCGCGTCTGAGGTGCGCTCGGTGACCCGTGCCTTCAACCATATGGCGGCCGGAGTGAAGCAGCTAGCGGATGACCGAACGCTGCTGATGGCGGGGGTCAGTCACGATCTCCGCACGCCGCTGACGCGTATTCGTCTGGCGACGGAGATGATGGGCGAACAGGATGGTTATCTGGCGGAGTCCATCAACAAAGATATTGAAGAGTGCAACGCGATCATTGAGCAGTTCATCGACTATCTGCGTACCGGACAGGAGATGCCGATGGAGATGGCCGATCTCAACGCTGTGCTGGGTGAAGTGGTGGCGGCAGAAAGCGGCTATGAACGTGAAATTGATACGGCGCTACAGCCGGGCAGTATTCAGGTGAAAATGCACCCGCTGTCCATCAAGCGTGCGGTAGCCAACATGGTGGTTAACGCGGCGCGTTATGGCAACGGATGGATCAAAGTCAGCAGCGGGACAGAACCTCATCGGGCCTGGTTCCAGGTGGAAGATGACGGCCCCGGCATTAAGCCTGAGCAGCGTAAACACCTGTTCCAGCCGTTTGTGCGCGGCGACAGTGCGCGCAGCACCAGCGGTACCGGTTTAGGGCTGGCGATTGTGCAGCGTATCATTGATAACCATAACGGCATGCTGGAAATTGGTACCAGTGAGCGGGGCGGGCTCTCCATTCGCGCCTGGCTACCCGTTCCTGTGATCCGCGTCCAGGGGACGACAAAAGAGGCGTAAAAAAGGGAGGCGAAATGCCTCCCTTTGTTTTTCTGAATCGCCTGATGGCGCTGCGCTTATCAGGCCTACGTTTGTGTTGTGCCAGGCCTTATGCCGCCATCCGGCTCATTCGACTTACAGCTTCGGTCCGGCGCTTACCAGCGCTTCACCTGCTGGCGTATCCGTATATTTCTCGAAGTTCTCGATGAACAGTTTCGCCAGTGCGGTGGCTTTTTCCTGCCACTGTTCAGGAGACCCGTAGGTGTTACGCGGGTCGAGGATATGGGTATCCACACCCGGCAACTCGGTCGGGATCGCCAGATCAAACATCGGCAGATTGAAGGTTTCCGCATCGTCCAGAGAACCGTTCAGGATGGCATCGATAATGGCGCGGGTATCTTTGATGGAGATACGTTTGCCCGTACCGTTCCAGCCGGTGTTGACCAGGTAAGCCTGTGCGCCTGCGGCCTGCATGCGTTTCACCAGGACTTCAGCATACTGCGTTGGGTGCAGCGACAGGAATGCCGCGCCAAAGCAGGCGGAGAAGGTTGGCGTCGGCTCGGTGACACCGCGCTCAGTACCGGCCAGTTTGGCCGTGAAGCCAGACAGGAAGTGGTACTGCGTCTGGTTGGCTGTCAGGCGAGAAACCGGCGGCAGCACGCCAAAGGCATCAGCGGTCAGGAAGATCACCTTCGTGGCATGACCGGCTTTGGAAATCGGCTTAACGATGTTTTCGATGTGGTAGATCGGATAGGAAACGCGGGTATTCTCGGTTTTCGAACCGTCGTCAAAATCGATAGTCCCATCGTCGCGAACGGTGACGTTTTCTAACAGCGCATCACGGCGGATAGCGTTGTAGATTTCCGGTTCCGCTTCTTTCGACAACTTGATCGTTTTAGCGTAGCAGCCGCCTTCAAAGTTGAACACGCCGTCATCGTCCCAACCGTGCTCGTCATCGCCGATCAGACGACGTTTCGGGTCGGTGGAGAGGGTGGTTTTTCCGGTACCGGAAAGACCGAAGAACACGGCAACGTCGCCTTTCTCACCCACGTTGGCGGAACAGTGCATCGATGCAATGCCCTTCAACGGCAGCAGATAGTTCATCACCGAGAACATGCCTTTCTTCATTTCGCCGCCGTACCAGGTACCACCAATCAACTGGATACGTTCGGTCAGGTTGAAGGCGACAAAGTTCTCAGAGTTCAGACCCTGCTCTTTCCACTGTGGGTTTGTGCATTTCGCGCCGTTCATCACGATAAAGTCAGGTTCAAAACCTTCCAGTTCGTCATCGCTCGGGCGAATAAACATGTTCTTCACGAAATGAGCCTGCCACGCCACTTCAGTAATGAAGCGGACAGAAAGGCGGGTGTCGGCGTTTGCGCCACAGAAAGCATCAACGATAAACAGACGTTTACCGGAAAGTTGTTTGGTCACTAGCCCTTTCAGGTGCTGCCAGGTTTCCTGGGACAGCGGTTTGTTGTCGTTCTTGCCTTTTCCTTTGTCGGACCACCACAGCGTGTCACGCGTGGTATCATCACGAACAATGTACTTATCCTTCGGCGAACGTCCGGTGAAAATACCGGTATCAACTGCAACGGCACCCAGGTTCGTCAACACACCGCGCTCGTAACCTTCCAGGCTTGGGTCTAGCTCTTCCTGGTAAAGGGTTTCATAGCTTGGGTTGTAAACGATATCCTGAACGTCGCTGATACCATAAGCCTTGAGATCTTGCGGGGTTAATCGTTTCACGCGCATATCACTGCTCCTTAGCCAATATGTATTACCTGAAATAATAAGGTTTTTGTTGGGGTGTTAACCGCGACAAGGCTCATAGATTTACTTATCTGGACAAAATCACGATTGACTGAAAACGCTGTGACTCCAGTCACGAAGCGGGGCTTATTATGGCAGGAATGACTTTTTAGTTGTGTAAAATGTTCTTAAAAGGTTAAAAAATAGTATTTTTCACGGAGATGTTGTGAGTGTAATCGCATTCATGTGGAAAATTAACAAAACGCTTACATGTAGAATATCGATTCACCACGAAAGAAAATTTTAGCAAAAAGTGCGGAATATAGTGCGGACGGTCGGAGACGCATCGCGTCGTCCGACCGGTTCAGTATGTCGATCAGTGAACCTGCGGATCGGCAGGGGAGGCGTTATTGCGGATCTCGGCAATATCCATGGCGTTGAACAGGTAGTGGCTCCCGCAGTAGTCGCAATGCATATCGATTTCGCCTTCTTCCGCCAGAATGCTGTCTACCTCTTCGTCCGGCAGCGTTTTTAGCGCGCCGGCACAGCGCTCGCGTGAGCAGGTGCATTTGAACTCAACGTTCTGCGGATCGTAAAGGGTGACCTCTTCTTCGTGATACAGACGCCACAGCACCTCGTTGGCCGGCAGGGTCAGCAACTCTTCAGACTTGATG
Organism: Citrobacter sp. T1.2D-1; assembly: GCF_950098555.1. NCBI lineage: Bacteria > Pseudomonadati > Pseudomonadota > Gammaproteobacteria > Enterobacterales > Enterobacteriaceae > Citrobacter > Citrobacter sp. T1.2D-1. Next base: position 46,262 of record NZ_CATNHH010000012.1, on the reverse strand, counting down.
GTTTCAGTCAGCGTAGCCAGATGAGTAAAGTCATCCGCCTGCGCATCCTGCGCCGGCATTACCTGCAGCAGCATCCCGCCCGCAGCGGCTTTCCCGTCGACTTCGCCAGTGCGAATAAACAGACGGGTCGGCAACTGCTCAGAGCGCATGAAGTAATTTTCCAGACATGCCGCCAGCGTATCGCCTTCCAGTCCGACAACGCCCTGATAACGTTCGCCCTCTTCCGGCGTAATGGTAATCACCAGATAACCATTACCGACCAGGGTTTTCAGGTCTGCATCTTCCGGGATATCGCCCTGGACGCGCGCTACGCCGCGCATCTGCTGATTGTTGTTGCCGTTGATCACCGCAAGGCTCAACGGACCATCGCCCTGGAGCTGAACGGTAATGTCACCGGCGAACTTCAGCGTTGCCGTGAGCAGGCTGGTGGCGACCAGCAACTCAGCCAGCACAGTTTTCACTGGCTGCGGATACGTATGGTTTTCGAGGATCTGTTGCAGGGTTTCCGATACGGTTACCAGTTCGCCACGCACGGCAAAGTTTTCAAACAGATAGCGGTGTAATTGGTCATGTTGCGGCATAATCATCTCTCTTGCGGGTGACAGTTACTCACTGTCGCCGTGTTTAAAACGTAACAGGTCGCGGCGTTCTTTTTTGTCCGGTCGTCTGTCCGGGTGCGGCATGGTCAGGGCGTTAAGCTTACGTGCCAGCGCCATTTTTTCGCGTTTTGCTACGCTTTCCGCTGTCTCTTCATACAGAGTGACGGCTTCGCTGGCCGGGCGACGCTGCTCGGCGATCGCTTTGATCACCACCGTTCGCTCGTCATTGCCCTGACGCAGCGTTAACGTGGCGTTCAGTTCGACTATCTTGCTCGGCTTACTGCGCTGTCCGTTGTAGTGAACTTTCCCGCCGTCCACCATTTCGCGGGCCAGCGCGCGGGTTTTATAAAACCGCGCAGCCCACAGCCATTTATCCAGTCTGACCTCAACAGAGGGCTTTTCTTTCATGGCGTCTCCTTCACATCAGTGAGGGGATCAGTCGACGGTAGTCATTCAGTGACGGATGGCGCACATACTGTTTTTCCGCAACGCCAGAGTCGGGGTTAGTCACGCCGAGGCAATAACGAATACCAAACTTCGCGGCAGCGTCGAGAATGGGTTCGCTATCGTCAATAAACAGCGTTTTTTCTGCACTCATTCCCGTCTCATCCGCCACGGCGCGCCATAACCGCTGATCCTCTTTGGGATATCCAAATGTGTGGGTAGAAAGTAATAAATCAAGGTGTGAAGCCAGACCGGTATGCTCCAGCTTCACGGCCAGATTATGCGGATGCGCGTTAGTCAACAAAATCCGCCGTTTACCGCAGGCTTTCAGCGCATCTAAAAAGGGGACTGTATCATCACGCAACACGGCACGCGGCCCCATTGCGGTGGTCATCGCGCAGATATCCAGGCCCAGACGGTCGCTCCAGTAATCAAGACAGTACCAGTTTAGCGTATGCTGCACGGCATGATATTCCTGACGGATGCGTTCCTGCGCTTCCTGTGGCGAGATCCCGTTCTGTGCCCCATAGGTTTCAGGCACCAGTTTTTGCCAGAAGTAGTTATCAAACGCCAGGTCGAGCAGCGTGCCGTCCATGTCTAACAGAACGGTATCCACGTTCTGCCAGGCAATATCAATATGCATGGGAACTCTCCAGAATAAAACGCGATGCGGCACAGGGTAGCACACCCGGTGCCGCAGACATGTTATCAGATGAGGCTTTCCGGAGAGCTGATGAGCTTCGGATTCAGGCAGCTTTCATAGTACTGCTGAATCTCCATCAGGCGGGTGCGATGGCGCTGATAGCGGCGGAATGCCTGTACGCCATTATAGAGTGCGCAGGCCAGCATCGTCAGCATCAGCAGTGTGGTGCCGAGGTAACGCCACAAACCGGAACGATCGGGAATGCGATGCAGGCCGATATGCTGCGTGCCATTGGCGTCAGTATAAATATTGGTGACAATCCCTTCGGCGCTAAACGGCGTGTTCATCAGCATTTGCGCCAGTCGCTGGAAGGCACTCCACTGCTCCTGCGCCGGGTAGTCATACAGCGATACGGTCGGCCAGGGTTGATCGACCAGATCGCTGCCTTCATCGCTGACGATCAGGAATCCACCGGGGGCGGGGCTGTTCAACGACTGGGCGGCGCGGGCCGTTTCGCGGGTAATAAAGGGCGCGGTCGAGGTGGTGACCAGGTTGTCGAGCGATTCTGCGCTGACAGGACGCAACAGAACGTTAACGCCGTCCAGTTTGCCTGCGTTGGCTCGTTTCACCAGCGCGCTCCAGTCTTTGCTGTTTCCCAGGTTGACCAGCGCATTTTTGAGGCGCACGCATTCATCTTCTGCTGCGCACAAATCAGCGGTTTTCAGGACGATATCGCCAAAGTCATCTAACAACACCATGCCTGACTTCTGAATGGCGGAACGCAAGGCCGCACTGACGCGGGAGTCATCTTCCGGCTTTGGATGCAACTGACGGTTAACGGCCTGCGAGAGCGCGGTGGCTTTGTTCACCAGATCGGATTCCGGCAACGGCAGCGCGGGGGCGTCATTCCAGATGATTTGCGAGCAGTCAAACGGCATAAACGGTGAGTTGGTTTGTGCGCTCCAGGTGCCCTGCGCATGAATATTACACATGCCAGTACCGCGAAGGTTCAGGGTGTCGCCGACGCGCACACCTGATTGTTCGAGCTGTTTTACGCTGGTTGCTTCGATAGTCTGCGCACCCTTCATCCATGACAGCGTGAACTTAATCGGCATATCGAGCGGGATCCAGAACAGCAGCATGACAAGCACCAGCAGTGAACCACCGGCGATAATCGTGCTGCGCACCCAGTGTTGCAGCGGGAAGTTTCTCACCTCGTCATGCAGGGATAAAAATCGCCCCTGCCGCACGACGTGGCGATCGAGATAAATATCAATATCCGTTTGCTGACCGAGATCCTGCGCAATGTAAGGCTGCCAGTGAGTTGGATAAACCAGGTCGATAATCCCCAGCGAGATATTGTTTATCTGCTCCTGGTCATTTTCACCAAACAGTCCCCAGCGGCGCGGCGTTCCACGCAGACAGTGAATTTCGCGCAGCGCCGTTTTCGACGGCGGAGCGAATAGGCCCCACAATCCTGCCGCCAGCAACAGTACGGCTCCGCCCACCATCCACGGCACAAAGACGTCCGGCGTGACCAGACAGAAAAAGAACAACAGGAAGGCGGCGACTATCAGCAGCGCTTCGCGAAAACCGGCCGGGCGGCTGAGTGCGTACTCTTCATGCGTCTCCTGACGAATATTCAGCAGTTCAATCTGCTCGCTTTCTTCACCGCGAATCGACGCCTGTGTGGACGTGGTGGGCTGCAGCGCATAGCCGCGTGCTTCCTGCATATACTCTTGCAGGGAGTGACCATTCAGCGAGATAACCAGCGGCAGCGTGTCGGTGTGGATCAGTTCAACGTTGTTTTCATCGTTAATGTACTGTTCCCAGAAAGGCGGCAGGTGAACCTCAACGGAATCGAGGTAGTAGCGCCATTTATTGGGATCGTCCGTAGTGATGCCGTAGCGGGTGATCGAGTGGGTCAGAATGATGACGCTATTGCTTTCAGCATTCAGCGTCAGGGAAACAGGCGCTGCGCTGGCACCCGTTGGACCGGGTACCCGCTGGATTTGGCTCAGGCTATCAAGATAATTTTCAACGGCACTGCGTTCTTCAGGCGTAAGCTTGCGCGTCGCCGCCTCTGAGAAGGCATTCGTCCACGGCAGTTTTCGCCGCCTGGCCCGGACGTTAAGTCGCCACCAGGCCAGCAATGCGCAGGCCAGCAACGCCGCTAAAAAAATCAGAATGGTGCTCATGCTTTCCCCATCTTACTTAATCTGTCAGGCGTGGTCAGTCGCACCCTGTCACAATAAACGTGATTCCGTGGTTGGCTATCGGCAAGCATGGAGTTGAACTTGAGCATTTTTCAGCGCATCCCAGTGAGTGCTGATGATAGCAAAATCTGCAAAAACGGAATATCAGCAAATTCCTGGACCTATTTCAACCTATTGACTTTTAATTTGAAACAGGAATTATATTTTTATTAGGTTACATAAATGTAAATAACTGGCAATTCACATTGCCGAAACCGTGTTGCGTACCGCACAATAACAACAGATTTCACGGCATAGATTCTCACGATGAGCAAATCATTACAAAAACCCACCATTCTGAACGTCGAAACGGTTGCGCAGTCGCGGCTATTTAGCGTTGAAAGCGTGGACCTCGAATTCAGCAACGGTGTGCGTCGCGTTTATGAACGAATGCGTCCTTCTACCCGTGAAGCAGTAATGATTGTCCCGATTGTAGACGATCATATGATCCTGATTCGTGAATACGCAGTGGGGACGGAGTCCTATGAGCTGGGCTTTTCCAAAGGGTTGATTGACCCCGGTGAAAGCGTGTTTGAAGCGGCGAACCGGGAACTGAAAGAGGAGGTCGGTTTTGGGGCAAACGATCTGACCTTTTTGAAAAAACTCAGCATGGCGCCATCTTACTTCTCCAGCAAGATGAACATCGTGGTGGCGGAAGACCTTTATCCCGAGTCGCTGGAAGGCGATGAGCCAGAGCCGCTGCCACAGGTGCGCTGGCCGCTGGCGCATCTGATGGATCTGTTGGAAGACCCCGATTTCACCGAAGCGCGAAACGTGAGCGCATTGTTCCTCGTGCGCGAATGGTTGAAAGGGCAGGGGCGGTTGTAGGGCAAATAGCGGTGTAGGCCGGATAAGGCGTAGCCGCCATCCGGCGATAATACCAGCAGTAAAAAAGGCGCCTTAGCGCCTTTTTTATTTAGAACAACTCGTGTGTCTCACCACCGTCAGTGATGGTCGTCCCCACCTCATGCACCGCCTGCTGTGTCGGCTGCGTGCCTTCGATGAAATATTCTGCACGGCTGTTACCGCCGTTCGCCAGTTGCCCGGTACTGCGATCGATATTGACCGTGACGATACCTGGTGGTGGCGTCAGCGGCTCTTCAGGAACCCCTTCCAGCACCGCTTTCATGTAGGCATCCCATGCGGGTTGCGCACTCTTCGCGCCACCTTCGTAACCGGAGATCTGATCTTTGATCGCGCCAGAGGCGGTGGTGCGTCCCAGATCACGGCGGTGGTCGTCAAATCCAATCCACACGGAGGTGACCACCCCCGGGCCGTAGCCGGAGAACCAGGCGTCTTTCGAGCTGTTGGTCGTCCCGGTTTTACCGCCGATATCGTGGCGATTCAGATCGCGGCCCGCACGCCAACCGGTGCCCATCCAGCCTGGTTCGCCGAAGATGTTGGTGTTCAACGCACTCTTAATCAGGAAGGCCAGCGGCGTGTTGATCACATGCGGCGCATACTCTTGCGCCCCGGTCTGCGCCACTAACGCCTGATTTGCCTGCTCCAGCTTGGGCATTGGCACGGCGGCGTTTTGCTGTTCACCAGAGATAGCGACATCTTCCACATTGCTGTTTTCCAGCACGTTGGATTTCTGCGTATCACCGTAAATCACCGGAATATCGCATTCCGGACAAGCAATTTTCGGCTTCGCTTCGAAAATCACACCGTTCTGGTCCGTTTCAATCTTGCTGATGAAATACGGGTCGACCAGGAAGCCGCCGTTCGACATCACCGCATAACCGCGCGCCACCTGCAGCGGGGTAAAGGATGCAGAGCCCAGCGCCAGGGATTCGGTATGTACAATGTTTTGTGCCGGGAAGCCGAACCGTTGCAGATATTCCGCCGCGTAGTCCACGCCCATTGCTCGCATGGCGCGTACCATCACCACGTTTTTCGATTCACCCAGCCCCTGACGTAAACGAATCGGGCCTGCGTACTGCGGTGGTGAGTTCTTCGGACGCCAGTCGGAACCGGCACCAGCATCCCAGCGGGAGATAGGCACGTCGTTCAACATGCTCGCCAGCGTCAGACCTTTATCCATCGCGGCGGTGTAGAGGAACGGCTTAATGTTAGAGCCGACCTGACGCAGTGCCTGGGTGGCTCGGTTGAACTTGCTCTGGTTAAAGTCAAAGCCACCGACCAGCGCCAGCACGGCCCCGTTTTTCGGATTGATAGAGACCAGCGCGGAGTTCACATCCGGAACCTGCGCCAGCCACCAGGCTTCGCCCATCTTCCGCACCCAGATCTGCTGACCAGTCTGCACCGCGTCGGTTACTTTACGTGGCGTCGGCCCCTGCTGGGTATCTGAGCGATAAGGACGCGCCCAACGAATGCCATCCATCCGCAGAGAGACCGAGGTGCCATCTGCCAGAGTCGCCGTCGCTTCCTGCGGGTTTGCACTGGTGATCACCGCAGGCAGCAGCGGCCCGTAGGTTGGCAACGCTTTCAGCGTGTCGGTGATTTTCTTACTGTCCCACGCGGTTTCACCTACTTTCCACAGTACGTTGGCCGGGCCGCGATAGCCGTGGCGCATGTCGTAGTCCAGTACGTTATTGCGTACCGCCTGTTGCGCAGCCTGCTGTACCTTGCGGGTAATGGTGGTGTAAATGCGATAACCGTCTTCATAGGCGTTTTCGCCGTAACGGCTGTACATCTCCTGACGCACCATTTCTGACAGATACGGGGCGGAGAAGGCGATTTCTGGCGCATGATAGTTGGCGTCGATCGGCTCATTACGTGCCTGATCGTACTGCGCCTGGGTGATGTACCCTTCGCTCAGCATACGCGATAGCACCACGTTGCGGCGCGCGGTCGCGCGGTCCATCGAATAGAGCGGGTTAAAGGTGGAAGGCGCTTTCGGCAGACCGGCAATCACGGCGATTTCACTCAGATCAAGCTGGTCGACGGATTTACCGAAATAGACCTGCGCCGCCGCACCGACGCCATAGGCGCGGTAACCGAGATAGATCTTGTTCAGATAGAGTTCGAGGATCTCATCTTTGCTCAGCAGTTGCTCAATGCGGATTGCCAGGAACACTTCCTTAATCTTACGCATCAGCGTGCGTTCGGGGCTAAGGAAGAAGTTTCTCGCAAGCTGCTGGGTGATGGTACTCGCCCCCTGAGAGGCGTGGCCGGAGAACAGCGCGACGCTGGCCGCACGGAAAATCCCCACCGGGTCAACGCCGTGGTGCTCATAGAAGCGACTGTCTTCTGTGGCGATAAAGGCTTTGACCATTTCCGGCGGGATCTGACTGAGCGTCACCGGAATACGACGTTTCTCACCATATTGCGCGATGAGCTCGCCATCTGCGCTGTAAACCTGCATCGGGATCTGCAAACGCACATCTTTAAGCGTCGCGACGTCAGGTAACTGTGGCTCAATATAGCGATAGAGGCCATAAATCGAGCCTGCTCCCAGCAGGATGCAACATACTGCAAGGATCAATAAATACTTTACGAACTTCACCGGAGATTTCCCATTTAGTTTCATTTGGGCAGTTTATAAACAACCGCGCGGTAGTATAAAGGCAAGCCAGACGCATTGATATACCCGCGAGAGCGACGGGTGATAAGGAGATCATCAGCAATGGCTTTCAGATTCTGGCAAGTCGGCCTGCACATTCAGCCACATGAAGCCCTGGCGGTTGCCGTCGTTCGCGGCGCGTCGGGCTGGTATCTACAGCGCTGGTGGCGTCTGCCGCTGGCGCAACAGACGATCAACGACGGACATTTTCACGACGCCGAACAGCTTGTGGCGGTGTTACAACCGTGGAGTCGCGAACTGCCGCAGCGCCATCATATTCACCTCTCTTTTCCCGCAGGTCGGACGCGGCAAAAGCGTTTTCCCCGTCCGTCAATGTCACTTCGCGAGCGCGAACAAACCGCCTGGCTGACAGGGTCGATGGCGCGTGAACTGGATATGGAATCGGCTGCACTGCGATTTGATTATAGTGAAGATGCGCTCGTCCCGGCCTATACGGTCACCGCCGCTCAGGACAAAGAGATTTCAGGCTTGTTGACGCTGGCGAAAACGCTCGGCGTGAATGTCACCGCGATCACGCCGGATGCCTGCGCATTGCAGCGTCTGCTACCTTTTCTTTCCCCGGAACAGTCCTGCCTGGCATGGCGTGATGACACGCAGTGGTTGTGGGCGACGCGCGACGCCTGGGGACGAAAATCGCTGACAGAAATAAGCCATATTTGCGACCTGGCCGCTGCGCTTTCCCTCCAGCCCGAAGAGGTGGCGCTCTGCGCAAAAGAGGGATTTGACCCCTGGCAGGCGGTTTCAATCCGTCAACCTCCCGTGCCCGTGGAAGGTCATGCTTTCGCCGTCGCGCTGGGGCTGGCGTTAGGGGGAATGCGCTGATGCAATCCCCTGTCAATTTTTTGCCCTGGCGACAACAGCGGCGTAGTGCCTGTCTGCGTTTGTGGGGCGGGCTGTTCAGTGCATCAGCAGCGATTGTGTTGGCGTTAATGCTGAGCGGATACGCCGTTCGCAGCATGAGTGGGCGAGTGAATGTGGTCTTACTGCGGGCAGAGCAGCAGCTTGCAGCCGCTCTGGCGACAGTGAAACCCCGACTGGAGGCGCGTCAACGTCAGGCGCAGCAGGCCATTCAACGAGACAGATTGCGGGAGCAGACCCGTCGCTGGCAGTCGGCGCTGGAAAACCTTGCGTTGAGCATACCCGCGCAGGCCTGGCTGACCAACATGGACTACCAGCAAAGCACGCTGACGCTCAGCGGAAAAGCACTGACCTTTTCTGCGCTTAGCGCGCTGGAAACCGCTCTGCGCGACTTGCCGTTGTTTGAGATAAACCACACCGGCGCCACCCAGCGTGATGCGCAGGGATACTGGCAGTTTCAGTACCGGCTGAAATGGAGAGAAGCGCATGATCGTCCTCTTTGACGTCTGGTGTGCCTTTTCTCCTCGCATCCGCGTTGTCTGCTGGGCAAGTTGGGTGGCTGTGCTAAGTGCGCTCGCTATGTTTTTTCTGCACTTTCCGGGAAGGGGGGACGATGATGCGCTTAACCTGCAACGGGCGGCGAACCGCCAGCTCAGGCCAACGTTGTACCGCCTCTCCGGCGCACTGACAGAGTCGCAGGTTTCATCGACATCGCAAACGTCGCCATTTTCACCCCTCTCGCTTCAGGTGCCGAATGTGCAGTTGCTGCACTGGCAACCGTCGGCGCAAGGGGGGGAACTTGCGGTGAAGGCCCCGTGGGAGGCGGTGGTGTCATTATTTGGTTATCTGGCGACGCGAGGGATGTCCGTGAGTGGATTCTCGCTGAAGGCAGAAAACGACGAACGGGTGCTGACGCTCACTCTGGAGTCTTTTCATGAAGGGTAGGGACGGACTGCTGGTGGCCTTTTCATTGCTAATGCTGACCGGCATGCGCGATCCGTTCCGCCAACCAGACGATCGTTGTCATGGGGCAGAGCTGGCCCAATGGCGGTATCAGGGGATGGTGAGCCGGGGTGAGCGCAACATTGGCCTGGTGCAGGACGGCCTGCACCGCTGGCGGCGTGTCGAACCCCATGAAGTTCTGGATAACGGCTGGACAATCGTGCAACTCACCGCTCTGACGCTAACCGTGAGTACTGGTAAAGAGTGTGACCCGCCACAGTGGCAGTGGCAAAGACAAGGAGAGGTTAATGAAGCAATGGATACTGGTGCTATTGGTAGCCGCCATGCAGCCGGTTCTGGCCGGAAAAACTCAGAACGTGACGCTGGTGGTGGATGACGTTCCCGTCACGCAGGTACTCCAGGCGCTGGCTGAACAGGAACGGAAAAATCTTGTGGTATCGCCGGATGTCAGCGGCGTGGTGTCGCTGCATCTGACGGACGTCCCATGGAAACTGGCGCTCCAGACGGTGGTGAAGAGCGCCGGACTGGTGTTACGTCAGGAAGGACCGATTTTGCATGTGCATTCTGAAAGCTGGCAGAGCGAAGAAGCGGTGCGGCAGGAGGCGGAGATGGCGAGACGCCAGGCGAGTTTACCGCTGGAGAATCGGCACATTGCACTGCATTACGCCGATGCCACTGAACTGGCGAAAGCGGGAGGAAAACTGCTGAGTGCCAAAGGCAGTCTCACGGTGGATAAGCGCACCAACCGACTGCTGGTCAGGGACAACCCGCCGACGCTGGCGCTGGTGGAACAGTGGGTGGCGCAAATGGATCTGCCAATAGAACAGGTCGAGCTGGCGGCGCATATTGTGACCATCAATGAAAAAAGCCTGCGTGAGCTGGGGGTGAAATGGACGCTGGCAGAAGCAACGAAGGCTGGAGCCGTGGGACAAGTGACGACGATAGCCAGCGATCTCTCTGTCGCAAATGCTACCACTCGCATCGGATTTAATATTGGTCGTATTAATGGTCGGCTGCTGGATCTGGAACTGTCCGCGCTGGAGCAACAGCAGCAGCTCGATATTATCGCCAGTCCGCGTCTGTTAGCTTCCCATCTACAGCCTGCCAGCATCAAACAGGGGAGTGAGATCCCCTATCAGGTTTCCAGCGGCGAAAGCGGCGCAACGTCGGTTGAATTTAAAGAGGCCGTTCTCGGGATGGAAGTCACCCCTACGGTCTTACCTAAGGGGCGGATCCGCCTGAAGTTGCGCATCAGCCAGAATATGCCGGGGCAGGTGCTGCAACAGGCTGACGGTGAAGTGCTGGCTATCGATAAGCAGGAAATTGAAACGCAGGTCGAGGTGAAAAGCGGAGAGACGCTGGCGCTGGGCGGCATTTTTTCAAACAAGAATAAAACCGGTAAAGACAGTATTCCGTTGCTGGGTGACATTCCCTGGTTTGGACAACTCTTTCGTCATGACGGGAAAGAAAATGAACGTCGCGAGCTGGTGGTATTTATTACGCCCAGATTGGTCTCGACAGAATGATTTATGCATGAAACACCGTTGTTTTTGCACTTAACTCGTTTCAGGGATTTGACGTACGCAGCTATTTAGCATACAAGGAGTACCGATTTGAGAGTCGGTACTTCTCATCGCCGTCCGGCAATGCCGACTCGGATTGCCTACAATCTGGTTTGATGATTTATTCAGTTGCCAAACCTGCTTGAGTATTGAGATAATTTTCAGTCTGACTCTCGCAATATCTTATGAGGTTTCAGTTCATGTCCTGCTGCGCTCAGTGTCTGCGACGCGGGTTTATCATTAACGAATAGTCTTAGTAGTACCGAAAAAATGGCAGAGAAACGCAATATCTTTCTGGTTGGGCCTATGGGTGCCGGAAAAAGCACTATTGGGCGCCAGTTAGCTCAACAACTCAATATGGAATTTTACGATTCTGATCAAGAGATTGAGAAACGAACCGGAGCTGATGTGGGCTGGGTCTTCGACGTAGAAGGTGAAGACGGCTTCCGCGATCGTGAAGAGAAAGTCATCAACGAATTGACGGAAAAACAGGGTATTGTGCTGGCTACCGGCGGTGGCTCTGTAAAATCGCGTGAAACCCGTAATCGTCTTTCCGCACGTGGCGTCGTGGTTTATCTCGAAACGACCATCGAAAAACAACTTGCGCGTACACAGCGCGATAAAAAACGTCCGCTGTTGCAGGTTGAAGCGCCGCCTCGTGAAGTTCTGGAAGCGTTGGCCGACGAACGCAATCCGCTGTATGAAGAGATTGCCGACGTAACCATTCGTACCGATGATCAGAGCGCCAAAGTCGTTGCAAACCAGATTATTCATATGCTGGAAAGCAACTGATTCTGGCTTAATACACACTCGGTAAGCGGGTATAAGTCATTAAGGTGGATGTCGCGTCATGGAGAGGATTACCGTCACTCTCGGGGAACGTAGTTACCCTATCACCATCGCGGCTGGTTTGTTTAACGAACCAGCTTCATTCTTACCGCTGAAATCGGGCGATCAGGTTATGTTGGTCACCAACGAAACCCTGGCTCCCCTTTATCTTGATAAGATTCGCAGCGTACTTGAACAAGCGGGGGTGAATGTTGATAGCGTCATCCTGCCTGACGGCGAGCAGTACAAGAGCCTGACGGTGCTGGATACGGTATTCACCGCCTTACTGCAAAAACCACACGGTCGTGATACGACGCTGGTCGCACTTGGCGGCGGTGTCATTGGCGACCTGACCGGTTTTGCCGCAGCCAGCTATCAGCGCGGTGTTCGCTTCATCCAGGTCCCGACGACGCTTCTGTCGCAGGTCGACTCCTCCGTTGGCGGTAAAACCGCTGTAAACCATCCCCTCGGCAAAAACATGATTGGCGCGTTTTATCAGCCGGCCTCCGTGGTGGTGGATCTCGACTGTCTGAAAACGCTGCCTGCTCGCGAACTGGCGTCCGGTCTGGCGGAAGTGATCAAGTACGGCATTATTCTTGATGGCGAATTCTTTAGCTGGCTGGAAGAGAATCTGGATGCGCTATTGCGTCTGGACGGACCGGCAATGGCCTGGTGTATTCGTCGTTGTTGTGAGCTGAAAGCCGAAGTTGTCGCCGCAGACGAGCGCGAAACCGGCTTACGTGCTTTACTGAATCTTGGGCATACATACGGTCATGCCATTGAAGCTGAAATGGGTTATGGCAATTGGTTACATGGTGAGGCGGTCGCAGCAGGTATGGTAATGGCTGCGCGCACGTCGGAACGTCTGGGGCAGTTTGCGCCAGAAGATACGCAGCGCATCATCACGTTACTCAACCGTGCCGGTTTGCCGGTTCACGGACCACGCGAGATGTCCGCGCAGGCTTATCTGCCGCATATGTTGCGTGATAAAAAAGTGTTAGCGGGAGAAATGCGCTTAGTCCTTCCGCTGGCAATAGGGAAAAGTGAAGTACGCGGCGGTGTGTCGCACGAAGTCGTTCTTAACGCTATTGCTGATTGCCAGCAGGCGTAACAACAAGAAAGGTCGGACTGATACGGCTCACGTATCGGCCATTTAGATTCAGGTTAGTTGCAACGTCGTAAGCATTAGCCTTTGAGTGGGGTGTTAAATGGATGAATTCAAACCAGAAGACGAGCTGAAACCCGATCCCAGCGATCGTCGTACTGGTCGTTCTCGTCAATCTTCAGAACGCGGTGAACCGCAGATCAACTTTGATGATGTTGATCTGGATGCTGACGATCGCCGTCCTGCACGCGGGCGTAAAGAACGCCTTGATGAGCAAGAGAGGGAAGAAGATTACGATTCCGATGATGAAGCGTTCGTGGATGAAGAGCGCGTAGAGCGTCGTCCGCGTAAGCGTAAAAAAGCCGCCGGTAAACCTGCTTCCCGTCAGTACATGATGATGGGCGTGGGCGTGCTGGTTCTGCTGCTGTTGATCATCGGTATTGGCTCCGCGCTGAAAGCGCCTTCCACCCCGTCTTCAAACGCACAAACGGCGTCTGGCGAGAAGAGTATCGATCTCTCCGGCAATGCCGCTGACCAGGCAAACGGTGCCCAACCGGCTCCGGGAAGTACCTCCGCTGAACAGACTGCGGGCAACACGCCGCAGGATGTTTCTCTGCCGCCAATTTCCTCCACGCCGACGCAAGGACAAGCGCCTGCGACCGCAGAAGGCCAGCAGCGTGTAGAAGTGCAGGGCGATCTGAATAATGCTCTGACGCAACCGCAGGGTCAGGAACAGGTGAATAATGTGGTGGTGAACTCCACACTGCCTACTGAACCGGCGACCGTTGCACCAGTGCGTAATGGTAATGCGTCGAGCCAGACGGCTGCGGCACCTGGCAGCGAGCGCCCGGCCACCACGCGTCCGGAACGTAAGCAGGTTGTGATTGAGCCGAAGAAACCGCAGACAACCGCGAAAGCGACGCCAGCGGAACCGAAGCCGACGACCCAGCCTAAACGAGCGGAACCCGTAGCGCCTGCTGCCACCACAGCACCGAAAGCGACGGCCAACGCCGCACCGGCACAGACGGCTGCGCCAGCACAGACGGCAGCGCCTGTACAGACCGCGCCAGCGGCAACAAGTAGCGCGGCGGGAGGCAAAAGCGCCGGTAACGTCGGATCGCTGAAGTCAGCACCGTCCAGCCATTACACCCTGCAGCTCAGCAGCTCTTCTAACTACGACAACCTGAACGGTTGGGCGAAGAAAGAGAATCTGAAAAACTATGTGGTGTATCAGACGACGCGTAACGGTCAACCGTGGTATGTTCTGGTGTCTGGCGTGTACGCCTCGAAAGAAGATGCCAAACGCGCGGTTTCCACGCTGCCAGCCGATGTGCAGGCAAAAAATCCGTGGGCCAAACCGTTGCATCAGGTACAGGCCGATCTGAAATAATGTTAAAGCGCAGGATGCTGTCGGAGCTTTCTCCACAGCCGGAGAAGGTGTAATTAGTTAGTCAGCATGAAAAAAAATCGCGCTTTTCTGAAGTGGGCAGGGGGGAAATACCCCCTGCTTGATGACATCAAACGGCATTTACCTCAGGGTGAATGCCTGGTCGAACCCTTTGTGGGTGCAGGGTCGGTGTTTCTTAACACCGACTTTTCTCGTTATATTCTTGCCGACATCAACAGCGACCTCATCAGTCTCTATAAGATCGTGAAGACCCGTACCGACGAGTACGTGCAGGCTTCCCGTGAGCTGTTTAGCCCAGAGACCAATCAGGCTGAGGTTTACTACCAGTTCCGTGAAGAGTTCAACGCCAGTCAGGATCTTTTCCGTCGTGCGGTCTTGTTCCTGTATTTGAACCGATATGGATACAACGGTCTGTGCCGGTATAATCTGCGTGGCGAATTTAACGTGCCGTTTGGACGTTACAAAAAGCCTTACTTCCCGGAAGCTGAGTTGTATCACTTTGCGGAAAAAGCGCAGAATGCGGAGTTCCATTGCCTCTCATATGATGAGTGTATGGATCGTGCGGATTCAAACTCGGTTGTCTATTGCGATCCGCCCTACGCCCCGCTGTCAGCGACGGCGAATTTCACCGCGTATCATACCAACAGCTTCAGCCCGAAAGAGCAGGCCCATCTGGCGAAGATGGCCGAAAAGCTGGTCAGTAAGCGGATCCCAGTGTTAATTTCGAACCATGACACCCCGGATACGCGCGAATGGTATAAAGCGGCGGAACATTTTCAGGTCAAAGTGCGGCGCAGTATAAGCAGCAACGGCGGCACACGTAAAAAGGTGGACGAACTGCTGGCTCTGTACAAACCAGGAGTCGTTTCACCCGCGAATAAATAATTCTCAAGGAGAAGCGGATGAAACAGTATTTGATTGCCCCCTCAATCCTGTCGGCTGATTTTGCTCGCCTGGGTGAGGACACCGCGAAAGCACTGGCTGCCGGTGGCGACGTCGTGCATTTTGACGTCATGGACAACCACTATGTACCGAATCTGACCATGGGGCCGATGGTCCTGAAATCCCTGCGTAAATACGGTATTACGGCGCCCATCGATGTGCATCTGATGGTGAAACCGGTCGACCGAATCATCCCGGATTTCGCCGCCGCAGGCGCCAGCATCATCACCTTTCACCCGGAAGCCTCCGAACACGTTGACCGCTCGCTGCAACTGATTAAAGAGCACGGCTGTAAAGCCGGGCTGGTTTTTAATCCGGCGACGCCGTTGAGCTATCTGGACTACGTGATGGACAAGCTGGATGTGATCCTGCTGATGTCCGTCAACCCGGGCTTTGGCGGTCAGTCTTTCATTGCGCAAACGCTGGACAAACTGCGCGAAGTCCGTCGTCGCATTGACGCGTCGGGTTACGACATTCGCCTCGAAGTGGATGGCGGCGTGAAAGCGAGCAACATCGGTGAAATCGCCGCAGCCGGGGCTGACATGTTTGTCGCCGGTTCCGCTGTCTTCGATCAGCCAGACTACAAAAAAGTCATTGATGACATGCGCAGCGAACTGGCAAAGGTAAGTCATGGATAAATTGCAGGATATTCGGGGCGTCGCCTTCGACCTCGACGGTACGCTGGTGGATAGCGCGCCGGGATTGAGCGCCGCAGTGGACATGGCGCTGTATGCGCTTGAGCTGCCGGTTGCCGGTGAAGAGCGCGTCATTACCTGGATTGGTAACGGTGCTGATGTCTTGATGGAGCGTGCGTTAACCTGGTCTCGTCAGGAACGCGCGACATTGCGTAAGACGATGGGCAAACCGCCGGTCGATGATGATATTCCCGCCGAGGAGCAGGTCCGTATTCTGCGTAAGCTGTTTGACCGCTACTACGGGGATGTTGCTGAAGAGGGGACGTTCCTGTTCCCTGATGTCGCCGATACGCTGGGCGCGCTGCACGCCAAAGGGCTGCCGCTCGGTCTGGTGACTAACAAGCCGACACCGTTTGTTGCGCCATTGCTCGATGCGCTGGATATTGGCAAATATTTCAGCGTGGTCATCGGCGGTGACGACGTCCAGAACAAAAAACCTCATCCGGATCCACTGCTGTTGGTGGCAAGTAAGCTCGGCATTGCGCCAGAGCAATTGCTCTTCGTTGGGGATTCGCGTAATGATATTCAGGCGGCAAAAGCCGCTGGCTGCCCGTCCGTAGGCCTCACCTACGGCTACAACTACGGCGAACCGATCGCGCTGAGCCAGCCAGACATCATGTACGACCGCATTAGTGAATTACTGCCCGCTCTCGGGCTTCCGCATAGCGAAAATCAGGAATCGAAAAATGACTAAGCCCATCGTTTTTAGTGGCGCACAGCCCTCAGGTGAATTGACCATTGGCAACTACATGGGTGCACTGCGTCAGTGGGTGAACATGCAGGATGACTACCATTGCATCTATTGCATCGTTGACCAGCATGCCATCACCGTTCGTCAGGATGCCCAGCAACTGCGTAAAGCGACGCTGGATACGCTGGCGCTCTATCTTGCGTGCGGTATCGATCCTGAAAAAAGCACCATTTTCGTTCAGTCCCACGTGCCTGAACATGCGCAACTGAGCTGGGCGCTGAACTGCTACACCTACTTTGGCGAACTGAGCCGTATGACCCAGTTCAAAGATAAGTCAGCGCGTTACGCTGAGAACATCAACGCCGGTCTGTTTGACTATCCGGTACTGATGGCGGCAGATATCCTGCTGTATCAGACCAACCTGGTGCCGGTGGGTGAAGACCAGAAACAGCATCTGGAACTGAGCCGCGATATCGCCCAGCGTTTCAACGCGCTGTATGGTGAGATCTTCAAAGTTCCTGAACCGTTTATTCCTAAGTCAGGTGCCCGCGTGATGTCTCTGCTGGAGCCGACGAAAAAGATGTCCAAGTCGGACGATAACCGCAACAATGTGATTGGTCTGCTGGAAGATCCGAAATCGGTGGTTAAAAAACTTAAGCGAGCCATGACTGACTCGGAAGAGCCGCCGGTTGTGCGTTATGACGTTAAAGAGAAACCCGGCGTGTCTAACCTGCTGGATATTCTCTCTGCCGTGACCGGCAAGAGCATTCCTGAGCTGGAACAGAGCTTCGAAGGCAAAATGTACGGTCATCTGAAAGGTGAAGTCGCCGATGCGGTTTCCGGCATGCTGACCGAGCTGCAGGAGCGTTATCATCGTTTCCGCAACGACGAAGCCTTCCTGCAGCAGGTGATGAAAGACGGCGCGGAAAAAGCCAGCGCGCGCGCATCAGCTACGCTGAAAGCGGTCTACGAAGCGATTGGTTTTGTCGCTAAGCCGTAACGGCTGCGAAAAATAAAAAAGCCGGGAAAATTTTTCCCGGCTTTTTTGTCCGTCATATCGGTTGCTGATTAATGGTTTGAATACCAGTTCAGCTTGTCGCGCAGCCCGACCACCCGGCCAACAATGATCAGCGCCGGACTTGCCACCTTCGTTGCCAGTTCACCCAGTTGCGACAGTTCGCCGTTCACGACCCGCTGTTTCACCGAGGTGCCGTTCTCAACCAGTGCAACCGGCATATCGGCCTGCATACCAAATTCGATCAGTTTTTGCTGGATAGTGGCTGCCTGATTCAGCCCCATGTAGAACACCAGCGTCTGTTTCTCTGCCGCCAGGTTTTCCCAGTCCAGTTCGCCGCCGGTTTTCAGGTGTCCGGTAACCAGACGTACGCTCTGGGCGTAGTCCCGGTGGGTCAGCGGAATACCGGAGTAGGCGGAACAACCGGAAGCTGCCGTAATCCCCGGTACCACGGAGAATGGAATACCAGCGTGACACAGCGTTTCCAGCTCTTCACCACCACGACCAAAGATAAAGGGATCACCGCCTTTCAGACGAACGACGCGTTTGCCCTGTTGTGCTTCCCGCAGCAGAATTTGGTTAATTTCTTCCTGCGGAACACAGTGATAGCCCGCGCGTTTACCCACAAATACGCGGTCGGCGTCGCGACGCACAAGGTTCATGATATCGTCAGAAACCAGGCGGTCATAGACCACCACATCGGCCTGCTGGATCTGCTGCAGCCCTTTCAGCGTCAGAAGACCGGCATCACCAGGACCCGCGCCCACCAGCACGACTTCACCGCGATGATCCAACGGCTCGCGGAGCATCTGCTCAGTGGTTTCTTCCACCGCTTTGTGGTCGGCATTCGCCAGCGACTGCGCCAGTCTGTCGTTAACAAACAGCTTTTCCCAGAAGCGGCGACGTTCGCCCATCGTGGCAAACTGTTTTTTCACCCGGGAACGAAGTTGTCCGGCGAACTGCGCGACCTGGCCCAAATGTTGAGGTAATACGGATTCCAGCTTTTCACGCAGCAGACGGGCCAACACCGGTGAGGTGCCGCCGGAGGAGACCGCTACCATCAGCGGCGAGCGGTCGATAATCGATGGCATGATGAAACTGGCAGCCTTTGGCGCATCCACGACGTTACAGAAGATGCGACGGGATTGTGCGGCATCGCTGACGCGCTGATTCACCGCGTCATCATCGGTCGCGGCAATCGCCAGCCAGCACGGGTCGAGAAGGGTTTCATCAAACGGCCCTTCCACCAGCGTTAACATGTTTTCATTTGCCCATACGGTGAACTGCGGAATAAACGTCAGCGCATTAACCGTTAAACGAGCGCCCGCTTCCAGCAGTAACCGTGCTTTGCGTTCTGCGACATCACCACCGCCGACAATAAGACAGTCACGGTCACGTAGTTGACAAAATATAGGCAAATGATCCACGACATTACCCCTTAATTATTGGCAGCAGCCTCAGTTTGGTTGATTTTTGCCGGAGCAGGTCGCTCCGATTTCGGCGTAGCATACCAATAACCTAATCCCATGAACACGACACCGGACAAAGTATTGCCGAGTGTTACCCACAACAGATTATGACCAATCCCCGCCAGGGTATAGGCTTCGCTGTGGTGACCGAACCAGGAGAGGGCAAACAGCGTCATGTTGGCAACCGAGTGTTCATAGCCGGACGCGATAAACGCCAGCAGACACCACCAGATAGCGATAAATTTCGCGGCGCCTTCAGTACGGATTGCCATCCAGATTGCCAGACAAACCAGCCAGTTACACAGCGCGCCTTTGAAGAAAAGTACGGTTGCCGGTGCCGTGGTTTTCGCCAGCGCGACCGAATGTACGATGCTGGTATCGACCGGCAGCAGGCTGCCGCCGCCCCAACTGTACAGCAGCGCGACGAACACGGAACCGACCAGGTTACCCAACCAGGTCTGCGGCAAAATTGCCCACATTTGCCCCTGGCTGATGGTGCCCGCTTTGACGCCAAGCGTCAGGAACATCGTGTGACCGGTAAACAGTTCGGAACCGGCAATAATCACCAGCGTTAAGGCGATCCCAAAAGTTGCGCCCATCACCAGCGGACGCACGGACGGGTCGAGTAAATTTCCAAGGGTGAAAATCAGGATGATACCCAGGCCAACGTAAGCTCCAGCCATCGCTGAGCTGACCCAAAAGCCGAGCGGGTTATTTGCCGACAGGCGTGCGATGCGCGCAGCGTTAGCCGCACATTTGTTAATCGTATCTGTGAACATGATTATCCTTGAAATGAAAAAATAAAAACGTAACCGTAGGCCGGATAAGGCATTTATGCCGACATCCGGCAATGCGCTGATGCAATTTGCCGGATGGCGCTACGCTTATCAGTCCTGTGAAAAAAAGGTCTACCCATTACGTCAAAAAAGGGAGGCGTTGCGCCTCCCTATAATTCATTCGCTGCGCAACTGCACAATGCCGTCTTTCACCCGCGCCTCGTAGCACGCCACGGAATGACTTTCATCCTCCATGCACAGGCCGTCGCTCAGGCGGAAGCGCTGTTTTTTCAATGGGCTGGCGACCCACAATTCACCCTGATGTTCCGCAATCAGCCCACGGGACAGTACGCTGGACTCAAAGAACGGGTCGATGTTGCTGATCGCAAACACCTGGTCGCTGTGATACGGACGAAAGATGGCGACCTGTTCCTCACCTAACAACGCGCAGACGCCGGTTGCTGGCAGGATGTCATCAATGTGGCAGATGTTTGTCCACTGGCTCATGCGTTTTCCTCCACCAGAGTAACCGGAATGCGTTCGTACGGTGTGGCCGGACGATGCTGTTCACGTTCAGGTACCACCTGGACGTTCGGATCGCGTTTATCGCTGTTGATGAAGTGTCTGAAACGCGTCTGGGCAGACGGCGTGTTGACGGTTTCCGTCCACTCACAGACCACGGCTTCGCGCAGACGGGCCATCTCTTCTTCCAGATGGGCGTTCAGACCCAGCTTGTCGTCGATGATGACGGATCTCAGATACTCGATACCACCTTCCAGATTGTCTAACCACGGAGCGGTACGGGTCAGTTTGTCCGCCGTACGGATGTAGAACATCATGAAACGGTCGAGATATTTGAGCAGGGTTTCACTGTCGATATCCGCCGCCAGCAGATCGGCATGACGAGGTTTCATCCCGCCGTTACCGCAGACGTACAGGTTCCAGCCTTTTTCGGTCGCGATAATCCCCACATCTTTCCCCTGCGCTTCCGCACATTCACGGGTACAGCCGGAGACGCCGAACTTCATTTTGTGCGGGGTACGAATACCTTTGTAGCGGTTTTCCAGCTCAACGCCGAAGCCCACGCTGTCGCCTACGCCGTAACGGCACCAGGTGCTGCCCACGCAGGTTTTTGCCATTCGCAGCGCTTTGGCATAGGCATGACCGGTTTCAAAACCTGCTTCAATCAGTTGACGCCAGATTTCCGGCAGATCGTCTTTCTGCGCACCAAACAGGCCGATACGTTGAGAACCGGTGATTTTGGTGTACAGGTTAAATTCACGGGCGATACGCCCCACGGCGACCAGGCCTTCCGGGGTGATTTCACCACCGGCAGAGCGTGGGATGACGGAGTAGGTCCCGTCTTTCTGGATATTTGCCAGGAAGTTGTCGTTGGTATCCTGTAGCGGCGTGTGCTGCGGTTTCAGGATGTACTCATTCCAGCAGGAGGCCAGCAGAGAACCTACGGTCGGTTTACACACTTCGCAGCCGTAACCTTTACCGTGTTTCGCCAGCAGTTCCTCGAAGGTTTTGATGCCTTCCACGCGAATCAGGTGGAACAGTTCCTGACGTGAGTACGCAAAGTGCTCACACAGGTTGTTATTCACTTCAATACCCTGTTTCGCCAGTTCGGCGTTCAGCACCTGGGTGACCAGCGGGATACAGCCGCCGCAGCCGGTACCGGCTTTGGTTTCGGCCTTCAGCGCGGCAACGGTGTGGCAACCTTTGTTGATGGCGGCGACCAGCATGCCCTTGGTGACGTCGAAACAGGAGCAAATCTGCGCGCTGTCCGGTAGTTTATCCACGCCGATGGACGGTTTACCGCTGCCAGCATGGGCGGGCAGGATCAGTGAGTCCGGGTTTTCCGGCAGTTCGATGGCGTTCAGCACCAGTTGCAGTAGGTTGCCGTAATCGCTGGTATCCCCTACCAGTACAGCGCCAAGCAGCGTTTTGTTATCAGAGCTTACGATAAGGCGTTTGTAGACCTCTTTGCTTTCGTCGAGGTAAACGTAGCTACGGGCACCCGGCGTGCGGCCATGCGCGTCGCCAATACCGCCGACATCAACGCCCAGCAGTTTCAGCTTAGCGCTCAGATCCGCGCCTTCGAAGGCGTTTTCGTTTTCGAGGATATGGTCAACGGCGACCTGCGCCATTTTGTAGCCCGGTGCGACCAGACCGTACACCCGGTTATTCCAGCTGGCACATTCACCGATAGCGTAGATATCCGGGTCGGACGTCTGGCAGGCATCGTTGATCACGATCCCGCCGCGTGGTGCGACCTCAAGACCACACTGCGTCGCCAGCTTGTCGCGTGGGCGAATGCCGGTGGAGAAGACGATGAAATCCACTTCCAGCTCGCTACCGTCGGCAAAACGCATGGTTTTACGCGCTTCGGTGCCTTCCTGAACGATCTCCTGGGTGTTTTTGCTGGTGTGCACACGCACGCCCATGCTTTCAATCTTGCGACGCAGCTGTTCGCCGCCCATATGGTCAAGCTGTTCAGCCATCAACATCGGGGCGAATTCGATCACGTGCGTTTCCACACCGAGGTTTTTCAGCGCGCCTGCCGCTTCCAGACCTAACAGACCACCGCCGACGACTGCACCGCGACGGCTTCGACGGGCACAGGATTCAATCGCGTTGAGGTCTTCAATGGTGCGATAAACAAAGCAGTCCTGGGTTTCGGAACCTTTAATCGGCGGGATCCACGGATAGGAACCGGTCGCCATGATCAGCTTGTCGTAGTAAACCGTACGACCTGCGCTGGAGTGAATAACCTTTTCCTGGCGATTGATGGTAATTGCGCGTTCGCCGACCAGCACGTTAACGCCGTGCTTCTCGTAAAATCCTTCGCGGACCAGAGACAGTTCTTCGGCGGTGTGATGTGAGAAGTAGGATGAAAGGTGCACACGGTCGTATGCCTTGCGGGGTTCTTCGCAGAAAACAGTAATATCGAACAGGCTGGCATCGGATTTATCAAGAAGGTCCTCAATAAAGCGATGGCCGACCATACCATTACCGATAATAGCGAGTCTGACTTTGCTCATTTTTGCCTCGATTTCTTTTCTATTACTGCTTACCTTAACGATTCAGCAACCCCACTTATTGATGCAAATCAAATTCACCTTTATATACTCCTTAAGGGGTATATTGCTGATTTGTCTGCATTTTCTTAAGTTGTGGAAATATCAGACTTTTCGCGATTGTATGAATAACATACAAATTGAGGGGTTTTTAGCGTGGGAGGACTACCACTAGAGATTGGGTGGCCTACGCCGTTCGGGGAAGGGGAGACAAACGATAAAATGCCGGATGGCGGCTGCGCCTAGTCCGGCCGGCAAAAACGATCGCCCTGCGTAGGCCGGATAAGACGCAACGCGTTGTTATCCGGCTAATCACATTACTGTGCTGCTGGTATCCCATGCTGGCGATGACGAGTGACAAAGCCGAGGATGAAGCACATAACGAAGACAATGGCGTACAGGCCATTCGCGGTAAGCAGGGCAGCCTGAGGGCCGCTGTGCGCCACGATAGGACCGGTGACGACAAACGTCAGCATGGTGCCGATGGTGCCGCAGGTCAGTACGAAGTTAACCAGTTTTGGCGAAGCCACTTTGGTCTGCTGCGAACCCAGGGTGATGATGGTGGTATAGATGGCGCTCGAGAAGAAGCCCAGTGCCAGAATAAACCACGGCATATGCTCAGGCGTACCGGTGATGAACAGGTACATCAGCACGGTAGCCAGAGCGGCCAGCACCGTCAGAATGCGCTGCAAATCGAAAAAACGCAGAATGAAGCTGAAGGCCCACATCCCGAACATGTACGACATCCAGAAATCGCTGACCAGTGTGCCGGCGTCGTTCAGACTCATCCCCAGCCCTTTTGCGTACTCAGGTACCCAGGAGATGAAGCCCAACTGGCCCAGGATGTAACACAGCGCCGCAATGGACAGGAACAGGACGCCGATGCCCCATTTTTCTTTCACTGCCGGCGTGTCGCTCTGTGGCGCGTGTTTGCCCAGCGGCGGGAATTCGCAGCCAAAGGTCAGAAGGAAAATAACGACATAGACCAGTCCGATACAGGCGTACACCCAGTACCATTCGATGCTGCGCGCCAGCAGGAACGCGGCAACCATTGGGAAGATCATCCCAGCCATGCTGAAAAAGGAGTCGGTAAACAGCAGACGAGAGCCGCGCTGACGGCCTTCATACATCTGTGTAATCAGGAACGTACCAATCGACATCGTGATCCCGCTGACCAGCCCCAGTACAAACATCGCGGCGGAGAACAGGGCCAGGCTATGACTGAACATCAGTCCTGCTACGGCCAGCACCATCAGGATGAAGCCAAAACGCAGCTGCGTTTTCAACGGGATGATTTCCATCAGCCAGGCATTGAGGAAAATGGAGATCAAAATACCGGCGTTCAGGAAGGTGAAAGTGTTACTCATACTGGAAACCGGCAGATGGAAATACTCTGCGATGTTTCCCATCACCATCCCGGTGACAATCACCAACGCACCGGTAAGGGCGTAGGAGAGAAAGCTAATCCATGTGAGCTTGATACGATTGCTGTTAGTCATGACTGGCCTGTAAATGGAAGTAAAGCGCGTTGACAGCGCTGTGGGCGGGCAGATTTTAGGCGTTTTAGTGATGTATTTAAATGTTTATTGGCAACTTCTGGCTGTGTTGCAATTTTTAGCGTGATAAACATCACAATTCTTGGCCGACCTATCAAAGTTACAGATGTTTCTGGTACGTAAAATTAGGTAAAGGGATGGCCTTGTCCCTGAAGGCTCTTTAGAATCGAACCACTGGCTTTTGTTACCGCTCTCCTAAAGGAAATCTCATGCTCAAATCGACCCTGGCGGCTGTTGCAGCTGTTTTCGCCCTTTCTGCTCTCTCTCCCGCGGCGTTGGCAGCAAAAGGGGATCCGCACGTTTTGCTGACAACCTCTGCAGGTAATATTGAACTGGAACTGAATAGCCAAAAAGCGCCTGTTTCAGTGCAAAACTTTGTCGATTATGTGAACAACGGTTTCTATAACAACACCACGTTTCACCGCGTGATTCCGGGCTTCATGGTCCAGGGCGGTGGCTTCACTGAACAGATGCAGCAGAAGAAACCCAATCCTCCGATTAAAAACGAAGCCGACAACGGCCTGCGCAACACGCGCGGCACCATCGCGATGGCGCGTACTGCCGATAAAGACAGCGCGACCAGCCAGTTCTTTATCAACGTAGCCGATAACGCCTTCCTCGATCACGGCCAGCGTGACTTCGGTTATGCCGTATTTGGTAAAGTTGTGAAAGGGATGGACGTGGCTGATAAGATCTCCCAGGTTCCGACCCATGATGTCGGCCCTTACCAGAATGTGCCGTCAAAACCGGTTGTTATCCTGTCCGCAAAAGTTCTGCCGTAATCCTTTCCTGCGCGGGCATTGCTGGCCCGCGTCGTTTCATCCTCCCTGCGTAACTGTGTTTTGCTGCTTATACTTGTGGCAAACACGGATTAATCAGGGAGGCGTAAAGTGAAAAAACTCACCGACAGGCAAAAATCCCGGCTCTGGGAACAGCAGCGAAACGTGAATTTTCAGGCCAGTCGCCGTCTTGAGGGCGTCGAACATCCGCTAATCACGCTTAACGCCGCAGAGGCGCTGACGCGTCTGGAAGAACTCCGGAGGCACTATGAGCGCTAAAATCGGCGACGACCGCGATCCGTATCTCTACCCCGGACTGAACGTGATGCGTAACCGTCTGGGGATCCACCAGGTCGAACGTCTGGAACAGGCCGCTTATGAACTCACCGCGCTGCGTGCGGCGACCATCGAACTGGGACCGGCGAAGCGCGGGTTACCTCACCTGTGTGCGATTCATCGTCAGCTTTACCAGGACGTTTTCGACTGGGCAGGCCACCTGCGTGAAGTGGATATCTATCAGGGAGATACCCGTTTCTGCCACTTCGCCTACATCGAAAAAGAAGGCAATGCCCTGATGCAGGATCTGGAAGAAGAGGGCTACCTGATGGGACTGCCGGAAGAGAAATTCGTCAATCGTCTTGCGCATTATTACTGTGAGATCAATGTGCTGCATCCATTTCGTCTTGGCAGCGGCATGGCGCAGCGGATTTTCTTCGAACAACTGGCTATTCATGCCGGTTATCTTCTTCACTGGGGGGATGTTTCGGTGGCGGAGTGGAATCGGGCGAATCAGGAAGGGGCGATGGGCGACCTTAGTGCTTTACAGGCGATATTTCGTAAAGGGGTAAGCGAAGCCGAGGAAACTGAGTAGAATAGCGCGGTTTTCCTGGACCGGAGCCGTCATGATCCTGCTTATCGATAACTACGATTCTTTCACCTGGAACCTCTACCAGTATTTTTGCGAGCTGGGCGCTGACGTGCGGGTTAAGCGTAATGACGAGTTGACGCTGTCGCAGATAGATGTGCTGAATCCGCAAAAAATCGTCATCTCGCCCGGCCCCTGCACCCCGGATGATGCCGGAATTTCGCTGGACGTGATTCGCCACTATGCCGGTCGTTTGCCGATACTGGGTGTTTGTCTGGGGCATCAGGCGATGGCACAGGCATTTGGTGCGACTATCGTGCGCGCCGCAAAAGTGATGCACGGAAAAACGTCACCCATCCGCCACACGGGACAGGGCGTGTTTCAGGGGCTAACTAACCCCCTTACCGTCACCCGTTACCATTCGCTTCTTATCGATCCCGCCACGCTTCCCGACTGCTTTGAGGTGACCGCCTGGAGCGAAACGCAGGAGATTATGGGGATCCGCCATACGACGTGGGATCTGGAAGGCGTGCAGTTTCATCCGGAAAGTATTCTCAGCGAACAGGGTCATCAGCTGCTGGCCAATTTCCTCAGTCGGTGATTTGTGGTTGCTATCTGATGATTTTTTATGCATATTTTGTGATTATATTTTCACATTCATTTTTGCATAACTGGATGGTCATGAGATGGCAATTGAACAAACGGCAGTAACCCGGGCAACTTTTGATGAAGTCATTCTGCCAATTTATGCACCGGCGGAATTTATTCCGGTAAAAGGGAAAGGCAGCCGGGTCTGGGATCAGCAGGGCAAGGACTACGTTGATTTCGCGGGCGGGATTGCGGTGACTGCGCTGGGGCACTGCCATCCGGCGCTGGTGGAGGCCCTGAAAACCCAGGGCGAAACGCTCTGGCATACCAGTAACGTTTTCACCAACGAACCCGCACTGCGTCTGGGGCGAAAAATCATCGACGCCACCTTTGCCGAGCGCGTGCTGTTCATGAACTCCGGGACAGAAGCCAACGAAACGGCGTTCAAGCTGGCGCGTCATTACGCCTGTGTGCGCCATAGCCCGTTCAAAACCAAAATCATTGCCTTTCATAATGCGTTCCACGGCCGCTCGTTGTTTACCGTTACCGTGGGTGGACAGCCGAAGTATTCTGATGGCTTCGGTCCAAAACCGGCGGATATCGTCCACGTTCCGTTTAACGATCTCCACGCCGTGAAAGCGGTGATGGACGACCATACCTGCGCTGTCGTGGTTGAACCTGTACAGGGGGAGGGCGGCGTTCTGGCCGCAACGCCGGCGTTCCTGCAAGGTTTGCGTGACCTCTGCAGTCAGCATCAGGCGCTGCTGGTGTTTGATGAAGTGCAATGCGGAATGGGGCGCACCGGCGACCTCTTTGCCTATATGCACTACGGCGTGACGCCGGATATTCTTACCAGTGCGAAAGCCCTGGGCGGCGGCTTCCCGGTGAGTGCGGTATTGACGACTCAGGAGATTGCCTCAGCGTTTCACGTCGGCTCTCATGGATCAACCTACGGCGGCAACCCGCTAGCCTGCGCGGTAGCAGAGGCGGCGTTCGACATCATCAACACCCCGGATGTGCTGGGCGGCGTGGTGGCGAAACGGCAGAAATTTGTTCAACATCTGCAACAGATTGATGAGCAGTACCACGTGTTTAGCGACATTCGCGGCATGGGCCTGTTGATTGGTGCCGAGTTGCAACCGCAGTACAAAGGACGCGCGCGCGATTTCCTCTATGCGGCGGCGGATGCCGGCGTAATGGTGTTGAATGCGGGGCCGGACGTGATGCGCTTTGCGCCATCGCTGGTGGTGGAAGAGGCGGATATCGACGAAGGGATGCTGCGTTTTGCCGACGCTGTCGCAAAAATTGTCGGTTAACAGTTTGCCTGATGGCGCTGCGCTTATCAGGCCTGTTGTCGATAACACGCTCCGTGTAGGCCGGATAAGGCGTTACGCCGCCATCCGGTAATCAGTTAACTCTCTGCCTGATGGCGCTGCGCTTGTCAGGCTTGTTGTCGATAACACGCTCCGTGTAGGCCGGATAAGGCGTTACGCCGCCATCCGGCAATCAGTGTTAACCCCGCATATCCCGCAAGCGACGGCTGAGCCAGATTCCGTGGTGCGGCCGCTGACGCCATGCCACAGACGAGATGGTATGCATAGTGTTCAGGTGGCCGATAACACGCTGCAGATGCTGTTCCAGGGTACTTAACGGTCCGTGGGAAAGCATCTCTGGCGCTTCCAGAATATTCACATCCCCTGAGCTGCCAGGCCCGTCATACTCCAGTCGCTGCTGACAGCGTTGCAGCGCAATTTCACACGATTGCAGGTATCGTTGCGCCAGATCCGGCGTGAGCATCGTATGCTCGCGCGCTAGCGTGGTCATCGCATTGATGTGTTCGACGATAAACTGGCTGTGCGTCACCCACAGCTTCATATCTTCCAGATAATGGGTGTTGAAGCCGGGTTCCTGCATCGCCTGATTGAGCGAGTTGAACAACGTGTTGTGTGCCTGGTTGACCCGCATACGTTGCCAGGCGAGCGGCGTCGGTTGCGGATCGTTGCTTAGAATCAGGCGAATGGCCTCCTGATCGGCCTCCAGCGCGTCATGGGCGTTTTTACGCAACAGACCGCTCTGCCATTGCGGCCACAGCCAGACGGTACCCCCAAATGCAATCAGGCAGCCTATGACCGTATCGACAAATCGCGGGATAATGAACTGCTCGCCGTCCAGCGTCAGGAGTTGCAAGGTATACACCGCGGTGATGGTAAATCCTACCGTCGCCCAGCCGTAGTTTTTCCGGATGGTCAGATAGCTGACCAGGGTGATCGCCAGCATCAGTGCCAGCGTATACCCCTCAGGAATATGAAAGTGCAGCGTCACGCCTGCGATAATCAGCCCCACCAGCGTTCCCGCCGAACGGTGCAGAATACGCACGCGGGTGGCTCCGTAACCATTTTGCGTCACAAACAGAACGGTCATCAGGATCCAGTAAGGTTTCGGCAGATGTAACGCGGACCCCATCAGACTGGCAATGCTGAGCATTACGCTGATACGCCCGGCGTTACGCAGCGCCGGAGATTTCAACGAGAGGTAGTTTTTCAGCGCCGGCAGCAGCGGTAACCGACGCTGTTTGTCGGCCATCAGATCGCGGGCGTAGAGTGGGCGCTGAGTGCGAAGCACGCGGGCGATACGGCTGAAATGCCAGTAACAGAACTGCCCGACGGGGTTATCCGGATGCTGATTAGCAATTTTTTCCAGCGCGCCAATCTGCTTTTGCATGGTGAACCGCGTCGGCAGTCGGTGATAGAGAATGTCATCCGCCAGTACGCGCAGGCGAGCGGCGACCGTTTGCGCATTCCAGCGAATCACCTGTTCCGCATGGCTGCGTTCGACCAGCTTTTGCACTTCTTCCGGCTGATGCAGACTGACGGAGATATGCTCCTGCAGATCCAGTGCTTCCTGAAAGGCGCGCAGCATCCGCTTGTAGTCATTGTTGCGGTGCGCCGACAGCATGTGCATCTGCTGATAGCACTGGGTGATGAGGTCGACCGCTTTCTGCTGGCGCATCAGCAGTGGCGGCAGGGCTTTTTCCGGATCAGTATGCTGGGTCAGCATACTGTATTTGGCTTCGCAGTAATCCGCCAGTTCACGGTATAACAGGCTCAGCGACTCGCGAAGCGGCTGTTCGCGCCAGAGCCAAAACCAGAACCAGTTAAACAATCCGTACCATAGCGTGCCCAATGCGTAGATCAGCAGAGGCTCCCAGACCGGCATGTTCCCCGCGAGGCTCAGTGTGAAAATCGCTGCAATCAGCGAGGCTGGAAGCAGGCGGGCGTGAAGGGAGCTCAATTCCGCAGTGACGCCGAGCGTGAGCGTTAGTCCGGTCAGGATCAGGGGTAACGGTATCGCCTGCGCCAGCAGCAGTTGCATGATCAGGCTACAGCCGGCAAACAGCGACGCCCCGATAATCAGGCGTTTGAAAAAGCGTTTGTGCGGAGTATCAAGCCCGGCAATGTTGCAGCAGGCGGGAACGAGAGAGAAGAGCAGGCCAAGATGTAACTGCCCGATGAGCAGGCCGACGGCCACGGGCAAACAGAGCACCAGTGTTTGACGTAGTGCATAGTTGATTTCTGGGTGATAAATCAGTCTGCGCCACATTGGCAAAACAAAAATGACGCGCTATCGGGTAGCGCGTCATTTTCGATGAGATTAACGAGTGCCGTAAACGACGATCGTTTTACCGTGAGCGGAGATCAGGTTCTGATCTTCCAGCATCTTCAGAATACGACCAACGGTTTCGCGAGAGCAGCCAACGATCTGGCCAATCTCCTGGCGAGTGATTTTGATCTGCATACCGTCCGGGTGAGTCATCGCATCAGGCTGTTTCGCCAGATTCAGCAGCGTCTGGGCGATACGACCGGTCACATCGAGGAAGGCCAGGTTACCGACTTTCTCCGAAGTAACTTGCAGGCGGCGAGCCATTTGGGAAGACAGGCGCATCAGAATATCTGGGTTCACCTGGATCAACTGGCGGAATTTCTTGTAGGAAATTTCAGCCACTTCACACGCTGTTTTCGCTCGAACCCATGCGCTACGTTCCTGGCCTTCTTCAAACAGGCCCAGTTCGCCAATGAAATCACCCTGATTCAGATAAGAAAGGATCATTTCTTTCCCTTCCTCATCTTTAATCAACACTGCCACTGAGCCTTTAACGATGTAGTACAACGTTTCTGCTTTTTCACCCTGGTGAATCAGCGTGCTCTTGGACGGGTACTTATGAATGTGGCAATGAGACAAGAACCATTCAAGTGTCGGGTCTGTTTGCGGTTTGCCAAGCACCATGCGCGATTATCCTCTGTTATAAGCTGTCTCCAGAGCCAAAAAAATCCGCTGTCTCTGGGGTTGCAAAAATGTGCTTCCCTCGTCCTGGGAAGAGGCCGTCAAAAACGAACTGCAGCCTTTAATGTGAAGTCCTCTGCATACATGCAGTACATCAATGTATTACTGTAGCATCCTGACTGTTTTAGCATAGCTTTAGCCGTGTGTCTCCTGGTGTCTCGCTTCAGCATGACGGAGGTCGCCTTCCGTTGCGAGAATTGTTATGTACGCGTAATCTGTCAGGAAAATTGACGCACTGGAGTTAAAAAATATGCAAGCGCGTGTTAAATGGGTTGAAGGGTTAACCTTCCTGGGTGAGTCGGCTTCCGGTCACCAGATTTTGATGGACGGTAACTCCGGTGATAAAGCGCCGAGCCCGATGGAAATGGTGTTGATGGCGGCAGGGGGGTGCAGCGCGATTGACGTGGTTTCTATCCTGCAAAAAGGTCGTCAGGATGTGACGAACTGCGAAGTGAAACTGACGTCAGAACGTCGCGAAGAGGCACCCCGCCTGTTCACCCACATCAATCTGCATTTTATTGTCACGGGTCACGACCTGAAGGATGCCGCCGTTTCGCGTGCGGTCGATCTGTCGGCAGAAAAGTATTGCTCCGTGGCGTTAATGCTGGAAAAAGCGGTCAATATTACCCATTCGTATGAAGTGATTGCTGCCTGATGATCCTTGCCTGATGGCACTGCACTTATCAGGCCTACGACAGGAGTAGGCCGGATAACGCAACGCCGCCATCCGGCAAAATCTTACCTTACTCGATTTTTTTCCCTTCCATCAGTCGTTGTACCAGCGGCAACATAATGAGTTCCATTGCCAGCCCCATTTTGCCGCCAGGCACTACCAATGTATTGATATGGGAAATGAATGAACCTTGCAGCATTGCCAGCAGCCAGGGGAAATCGATCCCTTCCAGATTGCGGAAATGAATCACCACAAAGCTCTCATCCAGCGATGGAATACCTTTGGCTGCAAACGGGTTTGACGTGTCCACGGTGGGGACGCGCTGAAAGTTAATGTGGGTGCGGGAGAACTGCGGCGTAATGTAGTTGATGTAGTCGTCCATAGAACGCACCACGGAATCCATCACCGCTTCACGAGAATGACCCCGCTCGCTGGTATCACGGATCAGTTTCTGGATCCACTCCAGGTTAACGATGGGGACAACGCCGACCAGCAGGTCAACATGGCTTGCGACCTCATGCTGCGGTGTGACGACACCGCCGTGCAGGCCTTCATAGAACAGCACGTCTGTAGGTTCTGGCAGGGGTTGCCACGGGGTGAAGGTCCCTGGTACCTGGTTCCACGGGACCGCTTCATCGTAGGTATGCAGATATTTGCGCGACTGGCCTTTACCCGTCAGACCGTACTCAACAAACGTCTGTTCCAGCAGACCGAAGTCATTGGCGTCGGGGCCAAAATAGCTGATGTGGCGTCCGGCGTCGCGCGCTTTGCGGATCGCCATATCCATTTCCGGGCGGGTATAGCGATGAAAACTGTCGCCTTCCACCTCGGCGGCGCGCAGGTTGAGCTGCGCAAAAATTTTACGAAACGCGAGGCTGGTGGTGGTGGTCCCCGCGCCGCTGGATCCTGTTACCGCTATCACCGGATGTTTGGCAGACATGTTAACTCCATCAATAAATTGATTTTTTATTATAGTCGGCCGATAGCGTGCAGGTTATTCGCGAAATGGTTTGTGCGGCATGATGTTGACGGTTTCGTGCAACTCGGACCACACCAGTATCGCTTCTCCACACTGCAACTGGCGTTTAACGTCGGCGACTTTTTGCTCAAGGGTACGTTCATGTTCACCATAATCGGTGCCTTCGCGCAACACAAAGCTTTCGATCAGATTGTCCAGCGTCTCGGGGGAAAGGTCTTGCCAGGGGATCTGCATAATTATGCCTCCAGGTACGGTGTCAGCCAGTCAGGAATGCGCGACTCGAGCCACATTTCTGGCCGACGCAATGTCCCGCCGATAAACCCGACGTGACCGCCGTGTTCCGTTAACTGATATTCCACCTGCGGCGGTAAATCTTCCGCTTTGGGGATCACATGACTGTCCATAAACGGGTCGTCTTTCGCGTGGATGATCAGCGTCGGAATGGCGATGTCACTGAGCAAGGGCATTGCGCTACACTGACGATAGTAGTCGATAGCATCGGCGAAACCGTGAATTTTGGCGGTGATGAGATCGTCAAACTCACGGATACGGCGCAAGGATTTCAATTGCGCCAGGCTTACCGGTAGCGAACCGGGATAGGCCGCCAGCTTGCGTGACGCGTTAGCCTTCAGCAGGTTGAGCAGATAGCGCTGATAAACACGGGAAAAGCCTTTATCCATATGGTAGCTGCAGGCTTCCAGCACAAAGGGCGCTGAGACAATGACCGCCGCGTCGAGCGGGATGTTTTTTCCCTCTTTTGCCAGCAGACACGCCAGCACGTTTCCGCCAAGCGAATAGCCCACGGCGGCCGTTGGCGCATTGCCAAATTCCCGCTGTAACCAGCCTAAGAACCAGGTCCCGTCTTCGGTTTCGCCCGAGTGATAAATGCGATTCAGACGATTGGGCTCGCCGCTGCAGCCGCGAAAATGCATCACCACGCCAAGCCAGCCACGATTCTTTGCCGCTTCAATCAGGCCATGCGCGTACGGACTGTTCAGACTGCCTTCCAGACCATGAAACACCACCAGGCGCGGCTTATGCTTCGCCTGATGCGGATCTTCACTCCATGCCAGATCGACAAAGTCGCCGTCGGGTAATTCCAGACGCTGCCAGTGGGCGTCGAAATTCACTTTTCGCCGGATCAAACGCGGCAGCATGGTCTGCAAATGACAGTTACTGATACCGCGCATCGGGCGAAATTCGTCACTGCTGCCGTTCGGCATTTCAGGATCGTGAAGGATTACGTGTGTCATCGCCGTTACTCGCTCAGCATCTGCTCGAGTTGCTCCTGGGCGTCCAGCCAGGCCATTTCGCACTCTTCCAGTCCGGCTTTGGCGCTGGCCTGCTGTTGCAGACATTCCGTCAGCTCGGCTTTGCGGCTCTGGTCGTAAAGTTCGCTGTCGCCCAGCTTCTCTTCCGCCTGCGCCAACTGCGCGTTCAGTTTCTCCATCTCTTTTTCCAGACGGGCTATCTCCTTACGCAGCGGTTGGGTTTGCGTGCGCAGTTCGGCTTCACGACGCTTCTGATCTTTACGCGCCTGCGCGCTGTTGACGTTCTCTTTTGGGGCGTCGTCAGCCTGGTTTTCCTGCTTCTGCACGTCGCTCAGCCACTGCTGATAATCTTCCAGATCGCCATCGAACGGCTCGACCTTGCGGTCATGCACCAGATACAGATCGTCGGTCGTGGAGCGCAGCAAATGGCGGTCGTGCGAGACCACCACCAGTGCGCCTTCAAATTCAATCAACGCTTCGGTTAACGCCTGACGCATGTCGAGATCAAGGTGGTTGGTCGGTTCATCGAGCAGCAGCAGGTTCGGCCGCTGCCAGACGATCAGCGCCAGCACCAGTCGTGCCTTTTCGCCACCGGAGAAACGGCGTGTCTCTTCGCTGACTTTATCTCCCTGGAAGCCGAAACCGCCCAGATAATCGCGTAGCTTCTGTTCCAGCTCTTGTGGCGCCAGTCGCACCAGATGCTGCAACGGCGACTCATCCGCGCGCAAATACTCGAGCTGG
Source organism: Citrobacter sp. T1.2D-1 (assembly GCF_950098555.1). Taxonomy (NCBI): domain Bacteria; kingdom Pseudomonadati; phylum Pseudomonadota; class Gammaproteobacteria; order Enterobacterales; family Enterobacteriaceae; genus Citrobacter; species Citrobacter sp. T1.2D-1. The sequence continues at coordinate 11,586 of NZ_CATNHH010000012.1, read as the reverse complement.
TGCTGAGCGAAGTAACCGAGCTTGATGCCCTTCGCCAGCCCGATTTCACCGCTGACGGGAGTCAGTTCACCTGCCAGCAGTTTGATGAGCGTGGATTTACCCGCGCCGTTACGTCCCAGCAGGCCAATGCGCGAACCCGGCACCAGGTTCAGTTTGATCGAGTCCAGGATAATGCGTTCACCATAACCGGCGCTCACTTTCTCCATTTTCAGCAGCGGGTTCGGCAGGCTCTCCGGCGCGCGGAAGCTGAAATGGAACGGGTTGTCGACATGCGCCGGGGCAATCAGCTCCATGCGTTCCAGCATCTTGATACGGCTCTGCGCCTGCTTCGCTTTCGTGGCTTTGGCGCGGAAGCGATCAATGTAGCTTTGCAGATGCGCCACGCGCTCCTGTTGGCTTTCGTACATCGCCTGCTGCTGGGCCAGACGCGTTGCACGTTGAATTTCAAACGCGCTGTAGTTGCCGGTGTACTCGAACAGGGTTTGCTGTTCGATATGAATGATTTTATCCACCACCGGATCGAGGAAGTCGCGGTCGTGGGAGATCAGAATCAGAGTGCCCTGATAGCTCTTCAGCCATTTTTCCAGCCAGATAACTGCATCCAGATCGAGGTGGTTGGTCGGTTCATCGAGCAGGAGGAGATCGGAGCGACAAATTAACGCCTGGGCCAGGTTGAGACGCATACGCCAGCCGCCGGAAAAGTCGCTCACCGGACGTTCCAGTTGTTCATTAGAGAAGCCGAGACCATGCAACAGGCTGGCCGCGCGGGAACGCACGGTCCAGGCGTCGATGGCATCCAGCTTGCCGTGGACGGTGGCAATGGCGTGTCCATCGTTACGTTCGTTGGCGTCGTGCAACTGCGCTTCCAGTTGACGGTATTCGCGGTCGCCGTCAATGACATATTCCAGCGCGGGCTGGGGCAGTGCCGGTGTTTCCTGATTTACCCATGCCAGTTGCCAGCTTCCGGGGAAGGTAAAACCGCCGGCATCTGCGCTGATTTCATTTTTCAGCAATGCCAGCAGGGTAGATTTCCCGCAGCCGTTCTTACCCACCAGACCGACTTTCTGGCCCGGATTGATGGTGGCAGTGGCATTGTCCAGTAAGACGCGCACGCCGCGACGAATTTGTAACGAGGAGAAAACAATCATAAGGCGCCGTATGTTCAGACTATGTTAATTTATCATTATGATAATGTAAGGTGTGGGCCATTTTCCGCACCGGGCCGCAATGGTAGCCCAAAACGACGACTATACACAAAAACAGAAACAAAACCGGGAGGGGGATGATGTCTCAGCCAGCAAAGGTCTTGCTGCTGTATGCCCATCCGGAATCTCAGGACTCGGTGGCAAATCGGGTACTGCTTAAGCCGGCCACGCAGCTCAGCAACGTTACGGTGCACGATCTCTACGCGCACTATCCTGATTTTTTTATCGATATCCCGCATGAGCAGGCGTTACTGCGTGAGCATGACGTGATCGTGTTTCAGCATCCGCTGTACACCTATAGCTGTCCGGCACTGCTCAAAGAGTGGCTGGATCGCGTGTTGAGCCGTGGCTTTGCCAGCGGCCCCGGGGGAAATCAGCTTGCGGGAAAGTACTGGCGCAGCGTCATCACCACCGGTGAACCGGAGAGCGCCTATCGCTATGACGCGCTGAATCGCTATCCAATGAGCGATGTATTGCGGCCATTCGAACTGACGGCAGGAATGTGCCGAATGCACTGGCTGAGTCCCATTATTATCTACTGGGCCAGACGACAAAGCGCGCAGGAGCTGGAAAGCCATGCAAAAGCGTATGGCGACTGGCTTGCTCATCCCGTTCCTGTGGGAGGCCGCTGATGGAAGGTTCCGATTTATTGACCGCGGGAGTGCTGTTTCTCTTCGCGGCGGTGGCTGCGGTGCCTCTGGCATCGCGGCTGGGTATTGGCGCCGTGTTGGGCTATTTGCTGGCGGGGATTGCCATTGGTCCGTGGGGACTGGGGTTCATCAGCGACGTGGATGAAATTCTCCACTTCTCCGAGCTGGGCGTTGTGTTCCTGATGTTTATCATCGGACTGGAGCTGAATCCGTCGAAACTCTGGCAGCTTCGACGTTCTATCTTTGGCGTCGGAGCGGCGCAGGTTTTGCTCAGCGCGGCGCTGTTGGCCGGATTGCTGATGTTGACTGATTTCTCATGGCAGGCGGCGGTCGTCGGCGGGATAGGCCTCGCGATGTCGTCAACTGCGATGGCGCTGCAGCTGATGCGCGAAAAAGGGATGAACCGCAGCGAATCCGGGCAGTTGGGCTTTTCGGTTTTACTGTTCCAGGATCTGGCTGTGATCCCGGCATTAGCGCTGGTGCCGCTGTTAGCCGGGTCGGCGGATGAAAACTTTGACTGGATGAAGATCGGCATGAAGGTGCTGGCGTTTGCCGGCATGCTGATTGGCGGACGCTATTTGCTGCGCCCGGTATTCCGGTTTATTGCGGCGTCCGGCGTGCGAGAAGTGTTTACCGCCGCCACGCTGCTGCTGGTGCTGGGATCGGCACTGTTTATGGATGCGCTGGGGCTGTCGATGGCGCTCGGCACGTTTATCGCGGGGGTGCTGTTAGCGGAAAGCGAATACCGGCATGAGCTGGAAACCGCGATCGATCCGTTCAAGGGACTGCTGCTGGGCCTCTTTTTCATTTCGGTCGGGATGTCGCTCAATCTGGGCGTGCTGTACACCCATCTGTTGTGGGTCGTGGCAAGCGTGGTGGTGCTGGTGGCGGTTAAAACGCTGGTCCTTTATCTGCTGGCGCGACTGTACGGTCTGCGCAGTTCTGAAAGAATGCAGTTTGCTGGCGTGTTGAGTCAGGGGGGAGAGTTTGCCTTTGTGCTGTTCTCGACCGCGTCATCGCAGCGGCTGTTTCAGGGCGACCAGATGGCGCTTCTGCTGGTGACCGTCACGCTGTCGATGATGACTACGCCGATGCTGATGAAGCTTATCGACAAATGGCTTTCCCGCCAGCTTAACGGTCCGGATGAAGAAGATGAAATGCCGTGGGTCGAGGATGACAAGCCGCAGGTCATCGTGGTGGGTTTTGGTCGTTTTGGTCAGGTCATCGGTCGTTTGCTGATGGCAAATAAGATGCGCATTACCGTGCTGGAGCGGGACATCAGTGCGGTGAATCTGATGCGCAAATACGGCTATAAGGTTTATTACGGTGATGCGACGCAGGTGGACCTGCTGCGTTCTGCCGGTGCCGAGGCGGCGGAATCCATCGTCATTACCTGTAATGAGCCGGAAGATACGATGAAGCTGGTGGAGATTTGCCAACAGCATTTTCCGCATTTGCATATTCTTGCGCGAGCGCGCGGACGTGTCGAAGCACATGAGTTATTACAGGCGGGGGTCGTGCAGTTTTCCCGTGAGACCTTCTCCAGTGCACTGGAGCTGGGGCGCAAAACGCTGGTGTCATTGGGAATGCATCCCCATCAGGCGCAGCGGGCGCAACTACATTTCCGCCGGCTGGATATGCGGATGCTGAGGGAGCTCATCCCGATGCATACCGATACGCTACAAATCTCTCGCGCCAGAGAAGCCAGACGCGAGCTGGAGGAGATTTTCCAGCGCGAGATGCAACAAGAGCGACGCCAACTGGATGGCTGGGATGAATTCGAATAGAGGATAAGTATGGCAATCCGTAAACGTTTTATTGCAGGGGCGAAATGCCCTTCCTGCCAGGCGCAGGATTCTCTGGCGATGTGGCGCGAGAATAATATCGATATTGTTGAATGTGTTAAGTGCGGGCATCAGATGCGGGAAGCGGATAAAGAAGTCCGCGATCACGTGCGCAAAGAAGAGCAAGTGATCGGGATCTTTCATCCAGACTAGCGATATGGCCCGAGATTTTTTAAGCTAAGGGGTACACAGGTGCAGATTTCCGCTACAATCTGCGCCAGCAATTTTCCCACGCTCAGGAGATATCATGAAAGTAGCAAAAGACCTGGTGGTCAGCCTGGCCTATCAGGTACGTACAGAAGACGGTGTGTTGGTTGATGAGTCTCCGGTGAGTGCGCCGCTGGACTATCTGCATGGTCACGGTTCCCTGATCTCTGGCCTGGAAACAGCGCTGGAAGGTCACGATGTTGGCGACAAATTTGATGTTGCTGTAGGCGCGAACGACGCTTACGGTCAGTACGACGAAAACCTGGTGCAGCGCGTTCCTAAAGACGTCTTCATGGGCGTTGATGAACTGCAGGTTGGCATGCGTTTCCTGGCTGAAACTGACCAGGGTCCGGTACCGGTAGAAATTACCGAAGTGGAAGACGACCACGTTGTGGTTGATGGCAACCACATGCTTGCAGGTCAGAATCTGAAGTTCAACGTTGAAGTTGTGGCGATCCGCGAAGCGACCGAAGAAGAGCTGGCTCATGGCCACGTTCACGGTGCGCACGGTCACGACCATGACCACGATCACGACGGCTGCTGCGGCGGTCACGGCCATGACCACGGTCACGAGCACGGCGGCGAAGGCTGCTGCGGTGGTGGCGGTAAAGGCAACGGCGGCTGCGGTTGCCACTAAAAGGTCATAATGTCTGATGGCGCTACGCTTATCAGGCCTACGGGTTCATTGGGATGAGTAGGCCGGATAAGGCGCTTGCGCCGCCATCCGGCAATGAGCCACAAAAAAGCGGGATAAACCCGCTTTTTTTATGTCTCAATAATGAGGCGGTGGCGTCTCTTCGGCCTGAGAGGCGATATTGGAAGGCTGGCTCGCCTTGAGTTTCTCCGTCAGCAGTCGCAGATGATCGCGCAATTTGGCCATTTCCATCTCGTGAGCGGTTACCGTTACGTTGAGCTCTTCAATGGTGATTTCCTGAAAAGCCAGCCGACTTTCCAGCTCGGCCAGTCGGGTTTCCATCGTTGTATCCTGCATGATTCACCTCATCGATTGTCTCTGGTCGCGGCGGATTCTACTTAACTTTATCCGAATACACAGCCCTGATTCCTTCTCATCGAAACTAATTTAAACAAAAAGAGTCTCAAAAGAAGCGATTATCAGGTATGTCTGTATGTTGATTTGTTCAACAACGCTTTATAGTACGCTTCTCACATAAAAGTTAACCATGGGGTGAGATGCCCCGGCCCTGGAGATATGGATGAAATCACTGTTTAAAGTCACTCTGCTGGCGACCACGATGGCCGTTGCTCTGCACGCCCCGATCACCTTCGCAGCCGAAGCCGCAAAACCGGCCGCCGCTGCTGACAGCAAAGCCGCGTTCAAAAATGACGACCAGAAATCGGCTTATGCACTGGGCGCATCGCTGGGCCGCTATATGGAAAACTCCCTGAAAGAGCAGGAAAAACTGGGCATCAAACTGGACAAAGACCAACTGATCGCCGGCGTTCAGGATGCGTTTGCTGATAAGAGCAAACTGTCTGACCAGGAAATCGAACAGACTCTGCAAGCATTTGAAGCACGCGTGAAAGCCTCCGCTCAGGCGAAGATGGAAAAAGACGCGGCTGACAACGAAACCAAAGGCAAAGAGTTCCGCACCAAGTTTGCGAAAGAGAAAGATGTGAAGACCTCTTCAACGGGCCTGCTCTACAAAGTGGAGAAAGCCGGTACGGGCGAAGCGCCGAAAGACAGCGACACTGTGGTGGTGAACTACAAAGGGACGCTGATCGACGGTAAAGAGTTCGATAACTCCTATACCCGTGGCGAGCCGCTCTCTTTCCGTCTGGACGGTGTGATTCCTGGCTGGACTGAAGGTCTGAAGAACATTAAGAAAGGCGGGAAGATCAAGATGGTCATCCCACCAGAGCTGGCTTACGGTAAAACCGGCGTTCCGGGGATCCCAGCTAACTCCACGCTGGTATTCGACGTAGAACTGCTGGATATCAAGCCGGCACCGAAGGCGGATGACAAGCCAGAAGCAGCAGCAGAAGCTGATGCAAAAGCAGCAGATGCCGCTAAAAAATAAAAATTGAGAACCGCCGCCGAACAGAGCGGCGGTTTTTTTATGCAGGCCGGATACATACACAAAATCATTCAAGTTGCATCAAGGCGGTAAGGGAGTGAATCCCCTGGCGCGTACATAAGTACGTAACTGGGGCGAACGAGCGAAACCAACGCTGAGGCAGCCTGAAGGATGACGTGTATAATTAATAGTGGAAAGTGGAAGCCCCTCTGTATTAATTTAACCATCCACAAAATTAATGAGCCTGCCCTGAAAACATAACGACAGGCTCCTGAAAAGGAGTGTTTTTTTTCATGTCCAGGTCGCTTTTAACCAACGAAACCAGTGAGCTCGACTTACTGGATCAACGTCCTTTCGATCAGACCGACTTTGATATTTTGAAATCCTACGAAGCGGTGGTGGACGGGTTAGCGATGCTCATTGGTTCCCACTGTGAAATCGTATTGCACTCTTTGCAGGATTTGAAATGTTCCGCCATTCGTATTGCCAATGGTGAACACACGGGACGTAAAATCGGTTCACCGATTACTGACCTTGCGTTACGAATGCTGCACGATATGACCGGTGCAGATAGCAGCGTTTCCAAATGCTATTTTACCCGTGCGAAAAGCGGCGTTTTGATGAAGTCAGTGACGATTGCCATTCGCAATCGCGAGCATCGCGTGATTGGTCTGCTGTGCATCAACATGAACCTTGATGTCCCGTTCTCGCAGATCATGAATACCTTTATTCCGCCGGAGACCCCGGAAGTCGGATCGTCTGTTAACTTCGCCTCTTCTGTAGAAGATCTGGTGACGCAGACGCTGGAGTTCACCATTGAAGAGGTGAACGCCGATCGTAATGTCTCCAATAATGCCAAGAACCGCCAGATCGTTCTGAATCTGTATGAGAAAGGCATCTTCGATATTAAGGACGCGATCAACCAGGTTGCCGATCGTCTGAATATCTCCAAGCACACCGTGTACCTCTATATTCGCCAGTTCAAGAGCGGTGACTTCCAGGGGCAAGATAAGTAATGCGTTTTGCCATTGTGGTTACCGGTCCGGCATATGGTACCCAGCAGGCGAGCAGCGCACTGCAGTTTGCTCAGGCGCTGATTGAAGAAGGCCATACGTTAAGCAGCGTCTTTTTCTATCGGGAAGGCGTGTATAACGCCAACCAACTGACCTCTCCGGCCAGTGATGAATTTGATCTGGTCCGGGCCTGGCAACAAATGAATACACAGCATGGCGTTGAACTGAACATCTGTGTGGCGGCGGCACTGCGTCGCGGTGTGGTCGATGAAACAGAAGCGGGCAGGCTGGGGCTGGCGTCCGCCAATCTGCAGCCGGGTTTTACCCTCAGCGGACTGGGCGCGCTGGCACAAGCCTCACTGACCTGCGATCGCGTGGTACAGTTCTGATGAAACGTATTGCCTTTGTCTTTTCCACAATGCCGCACGGGAGTGCATCGGGTCGCGAAGGGCTGGATGCGCTGTTGGCCACCTCGGCATTAACCGAAGAGATCGGCGTCTTCTTTATTAGTGATGGCGTCTTTCAGATCCTGCAGGGACAAAAACCGGATGTCATTCTGGCCCGCGACTATATTGCGACCTTCAAACTGCTGGGACTGTACGATATCGAACAGTGCTGGTTATGTGCCGCCTCGCTGCGCGAGAGGGGACTCGGGGAAGGCGTAAGTTTTGTCGTTGATGCGACACCGCTGGAGCCAGAAGCGCTGCGTCGCGAACTGGGCAACTACGATGTCATCCTGAGGTTTTGAGGTTCTCATGCTGCATACTTTACACCGCTCCGCGTGGCACTCTGATTTCTCTGCTATTCAGCGCCTGATCGCAGAAGGCGATGAACTTTTATTGCTCCAGGATGGCGTCGTCGCCGCAGTAGAAGGCAGCCGCTTCCTTGAAAGCCTGCAAAATACCCCCATAACTGTTTACGCACTGAAAGAAGACATTGAAGCTCGCGGTTTGGGTGGTCAAATTTCAGACAGTGTCGTCAGGGTTGACTATACTGACTTCGTCAGACTTACGGTTAAGCACGCCAGCCAGATGGCCTGGTGATTGTGTGATCGTTGTATATTTCTTGACACCTTTTCGACACCGCCCTAAAATTCGGCGTCCTCATATTGTATGAGGTCGTTTTATTACGTGTTTACGAAGCAAAAGCTAAAACCAGGAGCTATTTAATGGCAACAGTTAACCAGCTGGTACGCAAACCACGCGCTCGCAAAGTTGCAAAAAGCAACGTGCCTGCGCTGGAAGCATGCCCGCAAAAACGTGGTGTATGTACTCGTGTATATACTACCACTCCTAAAAAACCGAACTCCGCACTGCGTAAAGTATGCCGTGTTCGTCTGACTAACGGTTTCGAAGTGACTTCCTACATCGGTGGTGAAGGTCACAACCTGCAGGAGCACTCCGTGATCCTGATCCGTGGCGGTCGTGTTAAAGACCTCCCGGGTGTTCGTTACCACACCGTACGCGGTGCGCTTGACTGCTCTGGCGTTAAAGACCGTAAGCAAGCTCGCTCCAAGTATGGCGTGAAGCGTCCTAAGGCTTAATGGTTCTCCGTTAAGTAAGGCCAAACGTTTTAACTTAAATGTCAAACTAAACTCGTAGAGTTTTGGACAATCCTGAATTAACAACGGAGTATTTCCATGCCACGTCGTCGCGTCATTGGTCAGCGTAAAATTCTGCCGGATCCGAAGTTCGGATCAGAACTGCTGGCTAAATTTGTAAATATCCTGATGGTAGATGGTAAAAAATCTACTGCCGAAACAATCGTATACAGCGCGCTGGAGACCCTGGCTCAGCGCTCTGGTAAATCTGAACTGGAAGCTTTCGAAGTAGCTCTCGAAAACGTGCGCCCGACTGTCGAAGTTAAGTCTCGCCGCGTTGGTGGTTCTACTTATCAGGTACCAGTTGAAGTCCGTCCGGTTCGTCGTAATGCCCTGGCAATGCGTTGGATCGTTGAAGCTGCTCGTAAACGCGGTGATAAATCCATGGCTCTGCGCCTGGCGAACGAACTTTCTGATGCTGCAGACAACAAAGGTACTGCAGTTAAGAAACGTGAAGACGTTCACCGTATGGCAGAAGCCAACAAGGCGTTCGCACACTACCGTTGGTAATCCCTTCGGAGTTTTAGTCACCAGGCGGGCGCTTCCAGTAAGCAGCCCGCTTTGGGCTACTTAAATTGAACGCCTAAAAGATAAACGAGGAATCAAATGGCTCGTACAACACCCATCGCACGCTACCGTAACATCGGTATCAGTGCGCACATCGACGCCGGTAAAACCACTACTACCGAACGTATTCTGTTCTACACCGGTGTAAACCATAAAATCGGTGAAGTTCATGACGGCGCGGCCACCATGGACTGGATGGAGCAGGAGCAGGAACGTGGTATTACTATCACTTCCGCAGCGACTACTGCATTCTGGTCTGGTATGGCTAAGCAGTATGAACCGCATCGTGTAAACATCATCGACACCCCGGGGCACGTTGACTTCACAATCGAAGTAGAACGTTCCATGCGTGTTCTTGATGGTGCGGTAATGGTTTACTGCGCAGTTGGTGGTGTTCAGCCGCAGTCTGAAACCGTATGGCGTCAGGCAAACAAATATAAAGTTCCGCGCATTGCGTTCGTTAACAAAATGGACCGTATGGGTGCGAACTTCCTGAAAGTTGTTGGTCAGATCAAAACCCGTCTGGGCGCGAACCCTGTTCCGCTGCAGCTGGCAATTGGCGCTGAAGAAGCGTTCACCGGTGTTGTTGACCTGGTGAAAATGAAAGCCATCAACTGGAACGAAGCAGATGCAGGCGTTACCTTCACTTATGAAGATATTCCGGCTGACATGCAGGAACTGGCTGAAGAATGGCACCAGAACCTGATCGAGTCCGCTGCGGAAGCTTCTGAAGAGCTGATGGAGAAATATCTGGGTGGTGAAGAACTGACTGAAGAAGAGATCAAAAAAGCTCTGCGTCAGCGTGTTCTGAACAACGAAATCATCCTGGTAACCTGTGGTTCTGCATTTAAGAACAAAGGTGTTCAGGCGATGCTGGATGCGGTAATTGATTACCTGCCATCCCCGGTTGACGTACCTGCGATCAACGGTATCCTGGACGACGGTAAAGATACGCCTGCTGAGCGTCACGCTAGCGACGAAGAGCCTTTCTCTGCACTGGCATTCAAAATCGCTACCGACCCGTTCGTGGGTAACCTGACCTTCTTCCGTGTGTACTCCGGTGTGGTTAACTCTGGTGATACCGTACTGAACTCCGTGAAATCTGCACGTGAGCGTTTCGGCCGTATCGTTCAGATGCACGCTAACAAACGTGAAGAGATCAAAGAAGTTCGCGCGGGCGACATCGCTGCTGCGATCGGTCTGAAAGACGTAACCACTGGTGACACCCTGTGTGACCCGGATGCGCCGATCATTCTGGAGCGTATGGAATTCCCTGAGCCGGTAATTTCCATCGCCGTAGAACCGAAAACCAAAGCTGACCAGGAAAAAATGGGTCTGGCTCTGGGTCGTCTGGCTAAAGAAGACCCGTCATTCCGCGTATGGACTGACGAAGAATCTAACCAGACCATTATCGCCGGTATGGGTGAACTGCACCTCGACATCATCGTTGACCGTATGAAGCGTGAATTCAACGTTGAAGCGAACGTCGGTAAACCTCAGGTTGCTTACCGCGAAGCGATTCGTGCGAAAGTTACCGATATCGAAGGTAAACACGCCAAGCAGTCTGGTGGTCGCGGTCAGTATGGTCATGTTGTTATCGACATGTACCCACTGGAGCCGGGTTCTAACCCGAAAGGCTACGAGTTCGTCAACGACATTAAAGGTGGTGTAATCCCTGGCGAATACATCCCGGCCGTTGATAAAGGTATCCAGGAGCAGCTGAAAGCCGGCCCGCTGGCAGGTTACCCGGTTGTTGATATGGGTGTTCGTCTGCACTTCGGTTCTTACCATGACGTTGACTCCTCTGAACTGGCGTTTAAACTGGCTGCGTCTATTGCCTTTAAAGAAGGCTTTAAGAAAGCTAAACCAGTTCTGCTTGAGCCAATCATGAAGGTTGAGGTAGAAACGCCGGAAGAAAACACCGGTGATGTTATCGGTGACTTGAGCCGTCGTCGCGGTATGCTGCGCGGTCAGGAATCCGAAGTCACTGGCGTTAAGATCCACGCTGAAGTTCCGCTGTCTGAAATGTTCGGATATGCAACTCAGCTGCGTTCTCTGACCAAAGGTCGCGCATCGTACACTATGGAATTCCTGAAGTATGATGATGCACCGAACAACGTTGCTCAGGCCGTAATCGAAGCCCGTGGTAAATAATCCACAGGATTAAAACCTAAGTCCCGTGCTCTCTCCACAAGGGGAGAGCGCTATAGTAAGGAATATAGCCGTGTCTAAAGAAAAATTTGAACGTACAAAACCGCACGTTAACGTCGGCACCATCGGCCACGTTGACCACGGTAAAACTACCCTGACTGCTGCCATCACTACCGTACTGGCTAAAACCTACGGCGGTGCTGCTCGCGCATTCGATCAGATCGATAACGCGCCGGAAGAAAAAGCTCGTGGTATCACCATCAACACCTCTCACGTTGAATATGACACCCCGACTCGCCACTACGCGCACGTA